>NZ_LT707064.1:3115625-3420000 GCF_900156465.1 Pseudomonas sp. 7SR1 | reverse complement strand
GACCACCACTCAAACGATCCAGGCTGTGGGTCAGTTCCCGCTCTACGATGGCCTTGAAAAGCTCATCCTTGGAAGAAAAGTGGCTATAGAACGCTCCTCCACTCAGCCCGATCGCCTTCATCAGCCCATCGACGCCCACCGTCGAAAAACCTGATTTCTTGGCGGATACGGCACTGCTGGCAAGCAGCTTTTCCCGGGTTTCCATTTTGTGATTGGCTGAATAACGCATGAATCCTGCCTCTGATCGTTCACCTTGACCTATACCCGACCTTAGCATAACGTCCGTTAAGCTAACGATCGTTTACCAATGAGGCTGATCATGGATAACAAGAAGGTCGTACTGGTTGTTGGCGCGGGAGATGCCACGGGTGGCGCAATTGCCAAACGTTTCGCGCGGGAAGGGTTCATCGCCTGCGTCACGCGCCGCAGCGCCGATAAACTCGCACCATTGATCGAGGCGATACACAGCCAGGGCGGCGAAGCCCACGGCTTTGCCTGTGACGCACGAAAGGAAGACGATGTGATCGCGCTTATCGAACAAATCGAAAGCCAGATCGGCCCCATCGACGCGTTCGTGTTCAACATCGGTGCCAACGTGCCCTGCAGCATTCTCGAAGAAACCGCCCGTAAATATTTCAAGATTTGGGAAATGGCCTGTTTCTCCGGTTTCCTGAACGCCCGGGAAGTGGCCAAACGCATGGTCAAGCGCCAGCGTGGAACCATTCTTTTTACCGGAGCCACAGCAGGCCTACGGGGCGCCTCGGGGTTCGCCGCGTTCGCGGGTGCCAAACACGGCATTCGAGCGCTGGCCCAGAGCATGGCTCGTGAGTTGGGCCCCCTGAATATCCATGTGGCCCATGTAGTGGTGGACGGCGCCATCGACACCGACTTCATTCGCGACAATTTCCCGGAAAAGTACGCGACCAAGGATGAGGACGGCATCCTCGATCCTGAACATATCGCCGAGAACTATTGGTACCTGCATACCCAACCTCGTGACGCCTGGACCTTCGAGCTGGACCTGCGCCCCTGGAGCGAACGCTGGTAAGTCCCTCCCCATAACAACAAGAGAGCTGTGACCATGAGCAAATCGGTAGAGTTTTTCTTCGATCTTGGCAGCCCCGCGACTTATCTGGCGTTTACCCAACTCCCCTTGCTCTGCGCACATACCGGCAGTGAGCTGATCTATCGCCCCATGCTGCTGGGCGGTGTCTTCAAGGCGACAGGCAATGCATCGCCCGTGACCGTTCCAGCCAAGGGCGCGCATATGGCCAAGGACCTGGAGCGCTTCGCCAAGCGTTATGGCGTGCCCTTCAAGCTCAATCCTTACTTCCCGATCAACACCCTGTCATTGATGCGCGCCGTGACTGGCATGCAAATTCGCCAGCCGGAACGTTTCATGACATTCCTCGATTGTCTGTTCCAGGCCCTATGGGTCGATGCTCGAGATCTCAACCAACCGGAAACCGTGGCGACGGTGCTGGATGAAGGCGGCTTCGACCCTGGCCAGGTGCTGGCGCTGACAGCAGACGAACAAATCAAGCAAGCACTCAAGGCCACCACCGAAGAAGCCATTGCCAGGGGCGTATTCGGTGCCCCCAGCATGTTCGTTGGCGCAGAGTTGTTCTTTGGCCAGGATCGGCTGGACTTCGTCCGGGAAGCCCTCGGTTGATCTGTGGATCAGATTGCCATCGTTCGCGTGTTCAACCATTGCAGGGCGTCGCCCTCCAGCAACGGGCTCAGGCGCCGCTGCACCTCGGCGTGGTAGGCGTTGAACCAGGCCTTTTCATCCTGGGTCAGCAACGATGGCTCCAGGCAACGCGTGTCGATCGGGCACAAGGTCAGGGTTTCGAACTCGAGGAATTCGCCGAACTCGCTGCTGCCCGCCTCAAGGTTCATGGCCAGGTTCTCGATGCGTACGCCCCAGCGTCCCGGACGATACGTTCCCGGTTCGATGGATGTGATCATGCCTGGCTGCATGGCCGTCTGTGGTGTGGGAGCCGCCTGGTAGGCAATGACCTGCGGACCTTCGTGGACGTTGAGAAAATATCCGACGCCGTGACCGGTACCGTGCCCGTAGTCCACCTGCTCGGCCCAGATCGGCGCCCGCGCGATGGCGTCCAGCAGAGGCGACAGGATACCCCGCGGAAACCGAGCCCTGGACAAGGCAATGACGCCCTTGAGCACGCGCGTGCAGTCACGCTTCTGTTCAGCGCTGGGCGTCCCGACCGGCACCATGCGGGTGATATCGGTGGTGCCGCCAAGGTACTGGCCGCCAGAGTCGATCAACAGCAAGCCATTGCCTTCGATGACCGCGTGGGATTCTTCCGTGGCGCGGTAGTGAGGCATCGCACCGTTGGCGTTGAACGCGGCAATGGTATTGAAGCTCAGGGAAACGAAATCCGGACGCCGCCTGCGCGCCGCCGTCAGGTGTTCGTCGATGGTCAGCTCGGTGATGCGTTCTCGGCCCCAGGCACCTTCCAGCCAGGCGAAGAACTCACAGAGCGCCGCGCCATCCTGCTCCATGGCCCGACGGATGTGCTCGGCATCGGCCAGGCTTTTGCGAGATTTGGCCAGCGTGGTGGGGTTGAGCCCTTCCACCAGTTTCACGTCGCTGGGCAGATTGTCCAGCAAGCCGACCGTGACTCGGGCCGGATCGACCAGCAGGCTCGCACCGTCCGGCACTTCCCGGAGCGCGCTGGCCGCTTCGCTGTAATCGCGCAGGGATACGCCATCCTGCTCCAGAGTCGCGCGCAACGCACCGTCGATTTTGTCCAGGGCGACGAACAAGGTCGCCTGCTGTTGGCTGATCAAGGCAAACGAAACGAACACCGGATTGAACGACACATCCGCGCCACGCAGGTTGAACAGCCAGGCGATATCGTCCAGGGTGGCGATGAAATGCCAGTCGGCGCCACGCTCCTTGAGGGTTGCACGCAGCTTGGCGAGCTTCTCGACGCGACTGACGGTCGCGTGAGGGGGCAAATGCGGGTAGACCGGCTGGTTGGGCAGGTCCGGACGGTCGCTCCAGGCCTCGTCGAGCAGATCGATATCGGTGCGCAGCCGCGCGCCTCGCTCCTGAAGCTTACCGCTCAGGGTCCGCGCCGACGCCACGGCCATCACCGCCCCATCGACCGCGACCACCGCGCCTTCAGGGGTTTGTTCGGCAAGCCAGTCCAACGGACCGGGTTGGCCCGGAATGAGCTTGACCAGTTCGATCCCACTCCCCTCCAGCTCATGGGTAGCCTGCTCCCAATAACGACTGTCGGCCCAGACCCCGGCGAAATCCCCCGTCACGATCAAGGTACCGACCGAGCCATGGAACCCCGACAGCCATTGCCGACCTTGCCAGTAACCTGGCAGGTACTCCGAAAGATGCGGATCGGCCGACGGCACCAGCAGCGAATGGATGCCTTCACGGCTCATCAGCTCACGGATTCGGGCCAGGCGTTGGGGAACCAGTCCGTGGGTCAAAGGCTCGGTACTCATCGTTTCTCCTGTTCATCATTATTGTTCGCGCCGGACATCCGGCTTATGAAGTGGTGGCCCAGAATGCTGGCGCAGCGGCGCAGGCCGCCTTGATCAACCGTACCGCCTCGTCGATATCCTGTTCACGGGTGAAGCGTCCCAGACTCAAGCGGATGGTGCGCCCCGCCGCACGCGCATCGAGCCCCAAGGCCAGCAGCACGTGGGATGGCGTATTGTTCGCCGAATTGCAGGCAGACGTGGCGGAAAAAGCAAGCGAAGCCCCCAATGCAGTCGGGTCGAATTCCCCGTCATTGAAAGTCAGGCTCAGCGTATGCGCAATTCGCTGAGTCGCACTGCCATTGACTCGCACGCCCGGCAGGGCCAGCAGCGGTTCGAGCAAACGATTGCGCAATCGAGCGATTTTGTCGAGTTCATCGTCGAACGCCTGATTCGCCAGTTCGAAGGCCGCGCCCATGGCTGCGATCTGATGGGTTGCGAGCGTGCCGGAACGGAAACCTCCCTCATGCCCGCCGCCATGGATCTGGGCTGACAGACGCGGCCGTGCGCGCTCACCGACATAAAGCGCGCCGATACCTTTGGGGCCATAGATCTTGTGGGCGGAAAACGACATCAGGTCCACCGGCCACCGGGCCAGGTCGATCCTGACCTTGCCGGCCCCCTGGGCAGCATCCACATGAAACAGTGCGCCATGGCCACGCACGATCTCGCCGATGGCCGCGACGTCGTTCAGGGTACCCAACTCATTGTTCACCAGCATCAGCGACACCAGGAAAGTGTCTTCGCGCAACGCCTCGCGCACCGCTTGCGGGTCGATCAGGCCATCGGCGTCCGGCGCCAGCCGGGTCACCGCAACGCCGCCCTCTTCCAGTTGCCGGACTGTGTCGAGAACCGCCTTGTGCTCGATCAGGCTGGTGATGACATGCCCCGTGGACGCCCCGCGCGCCTGGGTCACGCCCTTGAGGGCCAGATTGTTGGATTCGGTGGCGCCGGAAGTCCAGACGATCTGCTCCGACTGCGCTCCCACCAACTGCGCCACCTGCCGGCGCGCATGCTCCACCGAGCGGCGGGCCTGCTGGCCGAAAGCGTGGGAGCTGGAGGCCGGATTGCCGAAATTGCCGTCGAAGCCCAGGCATTCAACCATCACCTGGATGACCCGCTCATCCACCGGCGTAGTGGCGGCATAATCGAAATACAAAGGACGTTTATTCATGGAAAACTCGCAGAGCCTGTTCCGGGACCGGGCGCCCTCGTTGGGTTCGAGACTGGCGTTACCCGATCAAGACCTTAAAGAAGTGAGACTTCGTTTAAAAGTGCGTAGGAACGCTCCTGAACAGCGAGCTTAGCAGGCATCCGGTCGAAGCTCAGCCCTCAACCGATGCTTTCGAGCAACAACGGGTACAGCGAGGCAACCAGCAACAGGGCCATGCCCCAGTTGAACAACCGCAACCAGCGGCGATCACGCAGCAGATTGCGCAAGAGACTGCCGCACACCACCCACAGGCTCACGCTGGGCAAGTTGATCAGAGCAAACACCGCGGCAATCACCACCACATTGAAGAAATAACCCTGAAGCGGCGTGTATGTACTGATAGCGCCGATAGCCATGATCCAGGCCTTGGGGTTGACCCATTGGAAGGCCGCCGCGCCCCAATAGCTGATAGGTGTCTGCTCCCCCGTCCGGCTGTCCGAGACCGGACCGGAGTGGGCGATTTTCCAGGCCAGGTACAGCAGGTAGGCTGCGCCGGCGTAGCGCAGCACGGTATAGAGCAACGGATAAGTCTGGAACACCGCCCCCAGGCCAAGGCCCACCGCCAGCACCAAGGAAAAGAACCCGCAGGTGATGCCCAGCATGTGAGGAATGGTGCGGTTGAATCCGAAATTGACACCCGAAGCCAGCAACATGGTGTTGTTGGGGCCAGGCGTGATCGAGGTCACGAGGGCAAACAGGGCAAAGCCCAGCAGCAGATCAAGCGAAAGGGTCATGGCAGGAATCCATCGGGTGGTCGGGTAATGACCCTACCCGACGTTTCGACCCAAACCCATGGACAGTTGAGTGAAACTTAAAGCAGTACAGTCGCTCAGCTTGGCCTGCCTGGCAGCTTCTGTACGGTCTGCTCAGCGCTCATCTCGCCACGGTCATCGAAGCTCGAATTCTTCTGCGATGGACCGAGCAACTCGGCTTTTTTCGCATGATATTCATCGAACGACAGTCCCCGGCGATTCAAGGCTTCAAGCGCCAGTTCACGGGTTTCTTCGGCGGTGTAGGGACGCAATTCAGGCGAGGAACTGGCGCAACCGCTCAATACGGCGATGGCCGACAACAGCAAGACAGCAAGGATACGATTCATGGCGAGTGTCCAGTGTTCCGAGGTGATGGAACAAAGGCTACCCGCCAGCCTCGCGGGGCAGAAATCAACCCTCTCGATAGTGGGTATCGCCGCTTCGGATCCCGTCGCTGCGCTCAGACGACCAATTGGCAATGCAGCGCATTGTCCGGGCTGCGCTCGATGCTGCGCACCACCTGGAACGAGCCGAACGTCACCGCCCTGACCCGGTGCGCCGGAATCAATTGCCAGAAATCCTCGTCACCGCTTTCAAAGCATCGAAACGCGTCTTGGCCCGCCTCGCGGGTTCGCCACTGCAAGTAGCCGAGTACACGCCTGCCATCCTCGCTGGCCTGGATACTGGCGCTTAGAAACCCCTGCTGATCCCGAGCCAGGCGTTCGATCCGTTCCGACAGCGCCAGGATCAATGTCGGCTGCCATTGCGGTTCGATGTCGAATTCGATCAGTTGAGTAAAGCTGCGATTGTTCCCAGGCACGTGCATGACGGTTCCTCGATACAGGTGGGGCGAATCTTGCGATCCGAAGGCGTGCAGGGTAAACCTCCAGTTAACTCAAGGTCAAGCGGTGAATGATCATGACGCAGATCGATGTCCACAAAGCGCTCACCGTAGGCCAGGTGGCCGCCCGCAGCGGCGTCGCGGTCACTGCCTTGCATTTCTATGAAGCAAAGGGGCTGATCAGGAGTACCCGCAACCAGGGCAACCAACGACGCTATCCCAGGGGCGTGTTACGGCGCGTGGCGGTGATCAAGGCGGCCCAGGGCCTGGGTATCCCCCTGGCGGAAATCGGCCGGGCCCTGGAAACCCTGCCCGCCGACCAAGCCCCGACGGCTGCCGACTGGAAGCGCCTGTCGCAACAATGGAGTCGCGACCTGGACGAACGCATCAATCAATTGGTGGCACTGCGTGACCGGCTCGAAGGCTGTATCGGCTGCGGGTGCCTGTCGATGCAAGCGTGTCCGCTGCGCAACCAGGGGGACGTATTGGGCAAGCGTGGACCGGGCCCTCATCTGCTGGATCAGACCTGAAACGTTCGTCGGCGCAAGAGTCGGCTCCAGGTCGCTGCCCTATAGTGGTGAAGCGCAAATCGACGAAGGCCTCTTCGTCGTACGGGAACAAGGAGAAATGTCATGGGCGTCAAAGCCATTCCAGAAGGCTTCCACAGCGTCACGCCTTACCTGGGCATCAAAGAAGCTGCGCAAGCCATCGATTTCTATAAAAAAGCCTTCAATGCCACTGAAGTCATGCGCCTGGCCATGCCCGACGGGAGCATCGGTCATGCCGAACTGCGGATCGGCGGAAGCCCCATCATGCTCGGCACGCCATGCGATCAGGGCCCGCTGAGCAATCCCGATCAATCGCCATCGGTGGGCCTGCACCTATACGTCGAGGACGTCGACAGCCTGTTTGCCCAGGCGATCGCCGCCGGTGGAACCGTGATTTGCGAAGTCAGGGATCAGTTCTATGGCGACCGCAGCGGTTCCCTGAAGGATCCCTATGGGCACGTGTGGTTTCTGGCAACCCATAAAGAGGATTTGACCCAGGAGCAGATCGAACAGCGGGCCAGGGAGATGTTTCAGCAAAACTGATTTCCCTGCTCATCCCTGCAATCACCCAGGCCTGTTCGCGAGCACTGCGGTCCGACGGTACAGAGGCTGCCAACCGACACGTCACTCTCGCGCACAGGCTCATCTGCAAAGGCCGGGCGCGTTCGGTAAACGCGAAACATTTTCTTTCATCTTTATCTTCGGGATTTCCTCTGCTCGTTCGTCTTAATTAGATGCAACAGGCCGCGTCGGCAAAAGCCACGGCCTGTTTTTCATGGTTCACGGTGTTGCGAAGCCCGCGATACGGAACCTTTCATCGGATCAAGACGTTCAGCCATGTCAAAGAAGTCCCGCTCCAAACTCTGGTTCCTGGTGCATAGCTGGTTGGCGCTGCCCATCTGGTTTTTTGTACTCATCGTCTGCGTCACCGGCACACTGGCGGTGGTCAGCCAGGAAATCGTCTGGCTGGTCAACCCGGACATGCGCGCCAGCAAACCCTCGGACGATGCCCAACGGCTCAGCTACGACCAGGTCGTCGCCGCCATCAAGCGCGCCCAGCCGCAGACCCAGGTGCTAAGCATCGCCCGTCCGGACGAGTCGCATTTCGCCCTGGAGGCCAAGGTGACCTACCCCGACGGCCGTCCCGACACCGTCTACGTCAACCCGTACACCGGGATCGTCCAGGGCTCGGCGCCGGTGTTCAACTTCAGGGCCTTCACCCGCGCCCTGCATGGATGGTGGTTGGTGCCGTTCACCAACGGCTACAGCTGGGGCTGGTATCTGGTCTCGTTCCTGGGGCTGCCGCTGCTGGCCTCCCTGGTGACCGGGCTGGTGGTCTACAAGCGGTTCTGGAAAGGATTCTTCCATCCGACCCTGCGCCTGCGCCACGGTGCACGGATTTTCTGGGGAGATTTCCACCGCCTCAGCGGCATCTGGTCGATCTGGTTCATCGCAGTCATCTCCATTACCGGCACCTGGTTCCTGATCCAGGCCGTGCTGGGCGATAACCACATTTCCATTTCCAGCGCCCCGGTAATACCGGCCGTCTCCCGTGAAAGCGTGCCCTTGTCGACCGACGGCCTGCCACCGCCGCAACTGAGCCTGGACCGGGCCGTCGAGATCGCCCGGCAACGGATTCCTGGCCTGGAAGCGAGCTTCATCAGCATGCCCGGCAATGCCTACAGCCACCTGGAGATCGGTGGGCGCGGCTGGTACCCGCTGATGTTCCAGACCGCCACGATCCATCCCTATACAGGCGAGGTGGCGGCCTCGCGGTTGCTGTCGGATCGCACGGCGCTGGAGTTCGTCACCGAGTCGATGCGCCCGTTGCACACCGGGGACTTCGGCGGGCTCTGGATCAAACTCATCTGGTTTTTCTTCGGCCTGATCCTGAGCATGATGGTCCTCAGCGGACTGCTGATCTGGACCAAACGCACCGCCCTGGCCACCGCCAATGCCTTCAAGCGCAGTCATAAAGCCCCGCGCGCGCCTCAGGCCGTCCGCCCGCTGCAACCGTCCATCAATCGTGAATCACCGGAGGGCAACCTGTGAGCCAAACCACCGTGGCACCACCCTCTCCCTCTCGCCTGACCCTGTTCTGGCAGAAATGGCGCTTCCATCTCAACGTGCTGTTGCTGCTGATTCCCCTGGGCTTCATGCCCAAGTACTTTTCCGAAGCGGCCCTGTTCCGGGGCGATGCCGGCCTCGGCGAACGGGAGGTCGGCGAAATCCAGGTCGGTCCCTGGAGCGTGCGACTGGCCGAATTTCGCGATGAAGCCCCGCGTGCCGACGGCCCGGCCGGGCACATGAAGCAATTCAACGCCGCGCTTTGCCAAAGCTGCATCAGCCAGGTCAAGGCCACCTACCTGCGCATCGGCAAGCCTCGCAGCCTGCGAGCCGCCGGAGTGATTTTCTTCGGTTCCCCCTATCGCATGGGCGCCTGGTTGCCGGTGCCGAAGAAGACCCAGCCCGACGCCGAACTGTGGCTCACCCTCGAAGGCTGGGACGGTTCGATGCACCAGGCCTCCATTCCCCTGAGCCAGGCTTCTCCGGCCACCATTGCCTGGCTGAAGACCCACGGAACCCAACCATGACCCACAACACCTCTCTGCGCAGCCTGGCGCTGCTCCTGTGCGTCGGTTTCAGCGCCGGCGTCCAGGCCCACAACCCCATGTGCGAATGCAAGGCCATCGATGCCGAGCAGATCCAGTGCACCGGCGGCTTTTCCGACGGCAGTGGCGCTCCCGGCGTGACGCTGGACGTGATCGGCTACGACGAAACCATCCTGGTGCCGGGCAAGCTCGGCGCCGATTCGAAACTGACCTTCAAGAAACCGGACACCGAATTCTACGTACTCTTCGACGCAGGCCCTGGCCACGTGGTGGAAATCGACCAAGCCGACATCGAGGCCCCATGAGCAACGCCACCACTCAGGTCATCCGCCCCGCAGGCGCGGGCCATGAAACACTCTACGTATTGCTGCTGTGCCTGTTCATCGTCCTTGTGGCCGGTTCGGTCGTGGCCTTGCATGGAGAAACCCAGGATGTCAGCCACCTCGCCGCTCACCAGATCGACGCCCGCCGCGACCTCAGCGCCGCCGAACAAGGCATCTATGCCGACCTGCGGGTGACCCTGGATGAGATCCGCCTGTTGCGCGAGGAGCAACAGGCGCTGCCCAGTCCGCAGGTCCTGGCCGATGAAGGCTTTGCCCCTTTCGCCAAGGACGCGAGTTCCGTCAGCCGGGGCGGCCACGCTTGGCAACGGTTGGAGGACCACGCCTACTTCGGTGCAAGTGCCAATGCCTCCATTGCCGGTTCGTTTCTGATGCGCATCAGCGAAACGTCCGACGCAGCCCCTGATATCTGGCTCAACCGGGGTACCCCGCTCGCGCCCCCCGGCGCGCTGGACGACAGCACCCTGTCCGCCGCGGGCTGGCAACAGATCGTCGCGCAGTTCGATGCCGGCGTAACGCGCCAGCACCGGCACTGACCCCACGTCTCACTGCAGAGAAGACCGCTCGCCCATGTCTATTGCATCTCAACGCCAGCCCTTGCTACGCCTGCTGCTGATCGGCCTGCTGGCCTGCCTGTTCACCGCCCCGGCCAATGCCGAAACCGCCAAGCGCCTGCGCATCGGCATTACCCTGCACCCTTACTACAGTTACGTCGCCAACATCGTCGGCGACAAGGCTGAAGTAGTGCCGCTGATCCCCGCCGGTTTCAATCCCCATGCCTATGAACCACGCGCCGAGGACATCAAGCGCATCAGCGGTCTGGATGTGGTCGTGCTCAATGGCGTCGGCCATGACGATTTCGCCGACCGGATGATCGCCGCCAGCGAAACCCCGGACGTGAAAGTGATCGAGGCCAACGAGAACGTTCCCCTGCTGGCCGCCACCGGTACTGCCGCCCGGGGAGCCGGCAAGGTGGTGAACCCGCACACCTTCCTGTCCATCAGTGCCTCCATTGCCCAGGTCAACAACATTGCCCGGGAACTGGGCAAGCTCGACCCGGACAACGCCCAGGCCTACACCCAGAACGCCCGTGCCTATGGCAAGCGCCTGCGGCAGATGCGCGCCGCCGCCCTGGCGAAGCTGACCCAGGCACCCAACGCCGAACTGCGGGTCGCCACGGTACATGCCGCCTACGACTACCTGCTGCGTGAATTCGGCCTGGAAGTGACCGCCGTGGTGGAGCCGGCACATGGCATCGAACCGAGCCCCAGCCAGTTGAAGAAAACCATCGATCAACTCCGGGAGCTGGACGTGAAGGTGATCTTCTCGGAGATGGATTTCCCGTCCACCTATGTCGACACCATCCAGCGTGAATCCGGAGTGAAGCTGTATCCGCTTTCGCACATTTCCTACGGTGAATACAGCGCCGAGAAATATGAAAAGGAGATGGCCGGCAACCTCGACACCGTGGTCCGGGCAATCCAGGAGTCCGGCGCATGACCGTCCAGGAAACCCTCACCCTGCAACGCGTCGGGCCCCTGGTCGAATTCGCCGACGTCAGCCTGAACCTGGGCCGCACGCTCATTCTCGACGGCGTGGCTTTCCAGGTGCAGGCCGGCAGCGTCCACGCCCTGGTCGGCCCCAACGGCGGCGGCAAGAGCTCATTGATCAAGACCCTGCTCGGGCAGATGCCCCACCAGGGACAGCTGAGCCTGCAATGGCCAGGCGAACCCGGCGTCATCGGCTATGTGCCCCAGGCGCTGGAATTCGATCGGGGCCTGCCCATGACCGTGGATGACTTCATGGCGGCGATGTGTCAGCGCAAGCCCGCCTTTCTCGGCTTGAGCAAGCATTACACCGACGCCATCGGCCAGGCCCTGGAGCGGGTCGGCATGCAAGACAAACGCAAGCGCCGCATGGGCGCGCTGTCCGGCGGCGAGCGCCAGCGGGTGTTGCTGGCCCAAGGGTTGATTCCCTCGCCGCAATTGCTGGTGCTGGACGAGCCGATGTCGGCCCTGGACGAGGCTGGCATCCAGGTTTTCGAGCGGTTGCTGCAGGACTGGCGCCTGGCGGGTGTCACCGTGCTGTGGATCGAACATGACCTGGAAGCCGTCGGGCGCCTGGCCGACCGTGTCACCGGATTGAATCGCCGGGTACTGTTCGACGGCCCGCCGCGCCAGGCCTTGACGCCGGAACGGTTGCTGTCACTGTTTTCCACGCATCCGCGCACCCCTCATCCACACAGCAACGGGAGTGCCGCCTGATGAGTTATGAAGCCTTTCGTCTGACGGTGCAGGCCTGGGCCTCGTCCGGTTACCTGCCCGAGGCGCTGGCCTACGGTTTCGTGGTCAATGCGTTGTTGGCCGGGCTGTTGATCGGCCCGGTACTGGGCGGCCTCGGCACGCTGGTGGTGGTCAAGCGTTTCGCGTTCTTCTCCGAGGCCGTGGGCCATGCCGCACTGACCGGCGTGGCAATCGGCATTCTGCTGGGCGAACCCTATACCGGCCCCTACGGCAGCCTGTTCGGCTACTGCCTGCTGTTCGGCATCCTTCTCAATTACCTGCGCAACCGCACCGGCCTGGCCCCCGACACGCTGATCGGCGTCTTCCTGTCGGTTTCCCTGGCCCTGGGCGCCAGCCTGCTGTTGATCCTGGCCGGCAAGATCAACGTGCATATCCTGGAGAACGTGCTGTTCGGTTCGGTGCTGACGGTCAACGGCAATGACCTGCTGGTGCTGGCGGTGGTCGGCTCGCTGGTGATGGCGCTGGCCTTGCCGCTGTACAACCGCATCATGCTCGCCAGCTTCAACCCGCAGTTGGCGGCGGTGCGCGGTGTGGCGGTCAAGACCCTGGATTACCTGTTCGTGGTCCTGGTGACCTTGATCACCGTAGCGGCAGTGAAGGTCATCGGGGCCATTCTGGTGGGCGCGTTGCTGGTGATTCCCGCCGCGGCGGCACGCTTGCTCAGCCAATCGTTGAAAGGCTTCTTCTGGTGTTCGGTACTGATCGCGACCCTCAGTACCTTGTGCGGGATTCTTGCGCCAATTGTCTTCGACCTGCCGATCCCATCCGGTGCCGCGATCATCCTGGTGGCCGGCATCGCCTTCGCCCTGAGCGCCATCGCCCGTGGCGTCGTCCCCAGCCTCAAAGGGAATCTTGGATAAATGGTTTTTTCATTGCGACAACTGACCCTGGCCTTCGCGTTGTGCGGCGTGGCCGCCACCTCGTCATTCGCCAGCGAAAAGGTTCGTCTGCTGGCATCTCTGCCAGTTACCTATGGATTGAGCGAGGCCTTGCTCAAGGGCACCGATGTCAGCCTGGAGCGAGCCGCCCCCGCCAACCTGCCCGGCACCCGCCAGAGTGCCTACTTCAGCGGCCGGGGCGCAGCGGCGCTGAGCAAGCTGGCCAGTGACGCCGACGCGGTGATCGGCCTACGCTCGCTATGGCCGGACGATCCGCTGTATCCCATGGCCCGACGCAGCAATATCCGCGTCGTCGAAATCGACGCCGCGCGCCCGGTGGATGGCGCCCTGCCCGGTATCGCCGTGCAACCGGGAATGGCCGACGGCCTGGCGAGCCAGCCGTGGATGGCCAGTCATAACCTGGGCCGCATGGCCGATGTGATCGCCGCCGATCTGGTGCGACTGGCCCCGACGGCCAAACCGAGGATCGATACCAACCTGGCGGCCCTCAAGCAGCGTCTGCTCAAGCTCGGCGCCGACAGCGAAAAACAGCTCGCCAATGCCGACAACCTGAGCGTGGTCAACCTGAGCGAGCATTTCGGCTACCTGATCAGCGGGCTCAACCTGGACGCCATCAGCACCGATACCCGGCCCGATGCCGAATGGACCGCCGAAACCCTCAAGCAATTGAGTGCGACGTTGAAGGACAACGACGTGGCGCTGGTGCTCCATCATCGCCAGCCTTCGGATGCGCTGAAGGCAGCCATTGCCGAGGGCGGCAGCCGATTGCTGGTGCTCAGCACCGATGCCGCCGATCCGGTGGCGGAGCTGGAGAGTAATGTGGGACTGGTCGTCGCCGCGCTGACGGAAGGCTGACGGCCATCCCTTGTGGGAGCGAGCTTGCTCGCGAAGAGGCCGGCACATTCAAGATTGGTGTCGGCTGACACACCGCCATCGTGAGCAAGCTCGCTCCCACAGCTTTTTCGACTCAGTTCAGAACATCCCCCGGCACCCGCACGAACCCTTCCATCAACACCCGCGCGCTGCGGCTCATGATGGCTTTTTTTACGGTCCATTCGCCGTTCACCAAGCTGGCCTCGGCGCCAACGCGCAAAGTGCCGGAGGGATGGCCGAAGCGCACGGCGTTGCGTTCGATGCCGCCGGCGGCCAGGTTCACCAGGGTGCCGGAAATAGCCGCCGCAGTGCCGATGGCCACGGCGGCAGTGCCCATCATGGCGTGATGCAACTTGCCCATGGACAACGCCCGCACCAGCAAGTCGATATCCCCTGCCGCCACGGCTTTTCCGCTGGAGGACAGGTAATCCGCTGGCGGCGCGACAAACGCTACTTTCGGCGTGTGCTGACGCTGGGCGGCTTCGTCCAGGTGCTTGATCAGGCCCATGCGCAAGGCACCGTGGGCACGAATGGTTTCGAACATGGCCAGGGCCTTGGGATCGCCATTGATGGCGCCTTGCAGTTCGGTACCGGTGTACCCGACGTCTCGGGCGTTGATGAAGATCGTCGGGATGCCGGCGTTGATCAGAGTTGCCTTGAGCGTACCGACACCAGGCACTTGCAGGTCGTCCACCAGGTTGCCGGTGGGAAACATCGATCCTCCTCCCCCCTCTTCCTCGGCCGCCGGCTCCATGAATTCCAATTGCACCTCGGCTGCCGGAAAGGTCACGCCGTCGAGTTCGAAATCGCCGGTTTCCTGCACCGCGCCATCGGTGATCGGCACATGGGCAATGATGGTCTTGCCGATATTGGCCTGCCAGATCCGCACCACCGCCACGCCGTTCTCCGGCAGGCGAGCGGCATCCACCAGGCCGCTGCCGATGGCGAATGACCCCACCGCCGCCGACAGGTTGCCGCAGTTGCCGCTCCAGTCCACGAACGGCTTGTCAATGGACACCTGGCCGAACAGGTAATCGACGTCATGGTCGGCCCGGGTGCTCTTGGACAGGATCACGGTCTTGCTGGTGCTGGACGTCGCACCGCCCATGCCATCAATCTGCTTTTCGTACGGATCGGGACTGCCGATCACCCGCAGCAGCAAGGCGTCCCGGACGGCACCCGGGACACGGGCGGCTTCGGGCAGGTCCTGCAGGCTGAAGAACACGCCTTTGCTGGTGCCGCCACGCATATAGGTAGCGGGAATTCTGATTTGGGGGGCGTGAGCCATGATGCGCCTACTCCTGAATGTTGAAGCCCGCGGGCAAGGGGTCTCGAATCCCACACCCGCGCAGCAGACTCAAACGGCAACCGCCGACTCGAGGAAGTCCTGGGCGAAACGCTGCAGCACGCCACCGGCTTCGTAGATCGACACCTCTTCGGCGGTATCGAGGCGGCAGGTCACCGGCACTTCGAGGCGCTCACCGTTCTTGCGGGTGATCACCAGGGTCAAGGTCGCCCGAGGTGTGCGCTCGCCGATCACGTCATAGATTTCACTGCCATCGATGCCCAGGGTCTTGCGGTTGGTGCCCGGCTTGAACTCCAGCGGCAATACGCCCATGCCCACCAGGTTGGTGCGGTGAATGCGCTCGAACCCTTCGGCGACGATCGCTTCGACACCGGCCAGGCGCACCCCCTTGGCCGCCCAGTCCCGGGACGAACCCTGGCCGTAGTCGGCACCGGCGATGATGATCAACGACTGCTTGCGCCCCATGTAGGTCTCGATGGCTTCCCACATGCGCATGACCTTGCCTTCCGGCTCCACCCGGGCCAGGGAGCCCTGCTTGACCTTGCCATTTTCCTGGACCATTTCGTTGAACAGTTTCGGGTTGGCGAAGGTGGCGCGTTGCGCGGTCAGGTGGTCGCCCCTGTGGGTTGCGTAGGAGTTGAAGTCCTCTTCGGGCAGGCCCATCTTGGCCAGGTATTCCCCGGCCGCACTGTCCGCCATGATGGCGTTGGACGGCGACAGGTGATCGGTGGTGATGTTGTCCGGCAGCACCGCCAAAGGGCGCATGCCCTTGAGCGGCCGCGCGCCGGCCAGTGCCCCTTCCCAGTAGGGCGGACGGCGGATGTAGGTGCTTTGTGGACGCCAGTCGTACAGCGGCGTCACTTTCGGCCCGGTGTCTTCCTGGATGGCAAACATCGGGATGTACACCTGGCGGAACTGCTCCGGTTTCACCGAGGCCTTGACCACGGCATCGACTTCCTCGTCGCTCGGCCAGATGTCCTTGAGACGGATTTCCCGACCCTCCACCACACCCAGCACATCCTTCTCGATGTCGAAGCGGATGGTCCCGGCGATGGCGTAGGCCACCACCAGCGGCGGCGAGGCGAGAAAAGCCTGCTTGGCATACGGATGGATTCGCCCATCGAAGTTGCGGTTACCCGACAGGACTGCGGTGGCATACAGGTCGCGGTCGATGATTTCCTGCTGGATCGCCGGATCCAGCGCGCCGGACATACCGTTGCAGGTGGTGCAGGCGAACGCCACCACGCCAAAGCCCAGCTTTTCGAGTTCAGGGGTGAGGCCGGCTTCGTCCAGGTACAGCGCCACGGTCTTCGAGCCGGGCGCCAGGGACGACTTGACCCATGGCTTGCGGGTCAGGCCCAGGCGATTGGCATTGCGCGCCAGCAGACCGGCTGCGATGACGTTGCGTGGGTTGCTGGTATTGGTGCAACTGGTGATGGCGGCGATGATCACAGCACCGTCGGGCATCTGCCCCGGCACTTCGGTCCATTGCCCGGCGATGCCTTTGGCGGCCAGGTCCGACACCGCGACGCGGGCGTGCGGATTGCTCGGACCGGCCATGTTGCGCACCACCGAGGACAGGTCGAAGGTCAGGCGACGCTCGTATTGCGCGCCCTTGAGGCTATCGGCCCATAGCCCCACGTGCCTGGCATAGGTTTCCACCAACTGCACCTGCGTGTCTTCGCGTCCGGTGAGCTTCAGGTAATCGATGGTCTGCTGGTCGATATAGAACATGGCCGCCGTGGCGCCATATTCCGGCGCCATGTTGGAAATGGTCGCACGGTCGCCCAGGGTCAAGGCGCTGGCGCCTTCACCGAAAAACTCCAGCCAGGCACCAACGACTTTCTGCTTGCGCAGGAATTCGGTCAGCGCCAGCACCATGTCGGTGGCGGTGATGCCCGGTTGCAGCTTGCCGGTCAGCTCGACGCCGACGATTTCCGGCAGGCGCATCCACGAGGCGCGACCGAGCATGACGCTTTCGGCTTCCAGCCCACCGACTCCGATGGCGATCACGCCCAGCGCATCGACATGGGGAGTGTGGCTGTCGGTGCCCACGCAGGTATCGGGGAACGCGACGCCGTCACGCTGCTGGATCACCGGCGACATTTTCTCCAGGTTGATCTGGTGCATGATCCCGTTGCCGGGCGGAATCACATCGACGTTCTTGAAGGCCTTCTTGGTCCAGTTGATAAAGTGGAAACGGTCTTCGTTGCGCCGGTCTTCGATGGCGCGGTTCTTGGCGAATGCCTGGGGATCGGCACCGCCGCTTTCCACCGCCAGGGAGTGGTCGACGATCAGTTGGGTCGGCACCACCGGGTTGACCTGCGCCGGATCGCCGCCTTGCTGGGCGATGGCGTCGCGCAGGCCGGCCAGGTCCACCAGGGCCGTCTGGCCAAGGATGTCATGGCACACCACCCGGGCCGGAAACCACGGGAAGTCCAGGTCGCGCTTGCGCTCGATCAATTGCAGCAGCGATTCACGCAGCGTGGCCGGCTCGCAGCGACGCACCAGGTTTTCCGCCAGCACGCGGGCGGTGTACGGCAGCCCATCGTAGGCGCCAGGGCAGATGGCATCCACCGCGGCGCGAACGTCGAAATAATCCAGGGCGGTGCCGGGCAGCGGTTTACGAAATTCTGTGTTCATCGTCAGGACTCGGTCACGGTGGTTTCAGAAGGGGTTGGCGAAGGATTTGAAGTCACCCTCCGGCCACTGGGAGCGAGCTTGCTTGCGATAGCGGTGCATATCGACGTTGAATGTCAGTGCGCAATCGCGAACAAGCTCGCTTCCACAGGGTTTCGGGGTCATTCAGTTCCGGTGGCTAAAACCCTCCAGCTCAGCGTTGTTCGATTGGCACGAACTTGCGCTGTTCGACGCCGGTGTATTCGGCGCTCGGGCGGATGATGCGGTTGTTGGCGCGTTGTTCGAATACGTGGGCGGCCCAGCCGGTCAGGCGCGAGCAGACGAAGATCGGCGTGAACAGCTTGGTGGGGATGCCCATGAAGTGATAAGCCGAAGCGTGGTAGAAATCGGCGTTGGGAAACAGCTTCTTCTGTTCCCACATGGTCTTGTCGATGGCTTCGGAAACCGGGAACAGCACCGTGTCGCCCACCTCATCGGCAAGTTTTCTGGACCAGCCCTTGATGACCTCGTTGCGCGGGTCGTTGTCCTTATAGATGGCGTGGCCAAAGCCCATGATCTTGTCCTTGCGCTCGAGCATCGCCAGGGTGCCCTTGATCGCTTCCTCCGGCGACTGGAAGCGCTCGATCATTTCCATCGCCGCTTCATTCGCGCCGCCATGCAGCGGGCCGCGCAGCGAGCCGATGGCTGCCGTGATGCAGGAAAACAGGTCCGAGAGCGTGGAGGCGCACACCCGGGCGGTGAAGGTCGAGGCGTTGAACTCATGCTCGGCGTACAGGATCAGCGACACGTTCATCACCTTGACGTGCAACTCGCTGGGCTTGCGACCATGCAGCAGGTGCAGGAAATGGCCACCGATGGAGGTTTCGTCGGTCACGCATTCGATGCGCTGGCCTTCATGGCTGAAGCGATACCAGTAGCACATGATCGCCGGGAACGCGGCCAGCAGGCGGTCAGTCTTGTCATGCTGCTCGGAGAAATCCTTCTCCGGCTCCAGGTTGCCCAGGAACGAACAGCCAGTGCGCATCACATCCATCGGATGAGTGTCGGCGGGAATACGCTCCAGCACTTCCTTCAAGGCCTGGGGCAAGTCCCGCAACTGGCGCAGCTTGCTGATATAGGCATCCAGCTGGGCCTGGGTCGGCAGTTCGCCATAAAGCAGCAGGTAGGCCACCTCTTCGAATTGCGCATCGGCCGCCAGGTCGCGCACGTCATAGCCACGATAGGTCAGGCCGGCGCCCGACTGGCCCACGGTGGACAATGCGGTTTGCCCGGCCACCTGGCCACGGAGCCCGGCGCCACTGAGTACTTTTGCTTCGGCCATTTGCTTTCTCCAATTTTTGAATTTGTAGGGAATCGGCAAGTTGCAGGGAATGGGCGCCTTACTTCTTCGCAGCGAACAACGCATCGAGCTTCTGCTCGAAGGTGTGGTAGTCGATGCGATCGTAAAGCTCCATGCGTGTCTGCATGGTATCGATGACGTTCTGCTGCGTGCCGTCTCGGCGAATCGCGGTGTAGACGTTCTCGGCCGCCTTGTTCATGGCCCGGAAGGCCGACAGCGGGTACAGCACCAGGGAGACGTCGGCCGCCTTCAGTTGCTCGGTGGTGTACAGCGGTGTCGCGCCGAATTCGGTGATGTTCGCCAGGATCGGCGCTTTCACGCGGCTGGCGAACAGCTTGTACATTTCAAGTTCGGTGATGGCTTCGGGAAAGACCATGTCGGCCCCGGCCTCGATGCAGGCGGCAGCTCGATCGAGGGCCGACTCCAGCCCTTCCACCGCAAGGGCGTCGGTGCGGGCCATGATCACGAAACTGTCGTCGGTGCGGGCATCCACCGCGGCCTTGATGCGGTCGACCATTTCCTGCTGCGAGACGATCTCCTTGTTCGGACGATGGCCGCAGCGCTTGGCTCCCACCTGGTCTTCGATGTGGATCGCCGCCGCGCCGAACTTGATCATCGACTTGACGGTACGGGCCACGTTGAACGCCGAGGAACCAAAACCGGTGTCCACATCCACCAGCAGCGGCAGGTCGCAGACATCGGTGATCCGACGCACATCGGTCAGCACGTCATCCAGGCCGGTGATGCCCAGGTCCGGCACGCCGAGGGAACCTGCGGCCACGCCGCCACCGGACAGGTAGATGGCCTTGAAACCGGCGCGTTTGGCCAGCAGCGCATGGTTGGCGTTGATGGTACCCACCACTTGCAGCGGGTGCTCGGTGGCGACCGCCTCGCGAAAACGCTGGCCTGGCGTGCTCTTGCTGGAACTCATGACTCACCTCGTTCAGTGGCGGCGCTGTCCTGGTAATGACGCGCGATGTTGCGTTTGGATGCGCCGATGTGCCGTCGCATCAATAATTCAGCCAGCTCGCCGTCACGGTCGGCGATGGCATCGAGTATCCGGTGGTGCTCGGCAAAGGCCTGGCGCGGACGATTGGGGGTGGTGGAAAACTGGATGCGGTACATGCGCACCAACTGGTACAGCTCGCCGCAGAGCATCTGCGTGAGGGTGCGGTTGCCGCTGCCCTGGATGATCCGGTAGTGGAAATCGAAATCCCCTTCCTGCTGGTAGTAGCCGACACCGGCCTGGAACGCCGCGTCGCGCTCATGGGTTTCCAGTACGCGGCGCAATTCGTCGATCTCTTCCAGGGTCATGCGTTCGGCCGCCAGGCGGCAGGCCATGCCCTCCAGGGACTCTCGTATTTCGTAGAGCTCCAGCAGTTCGGCATGGTTCAAGGACACCACTCGGGCACCGACGTGAGGCACACGCACCAGCAGGCGCTGGCCTTCCAGGCGATGGATCGCTTCGCGCAAGGGACCGCGGCTGATGCCGTACGTGCGGGCCAGCTCGGGCTCGGAGATCTTGCTGCCGGGGGCGATCTCACCTTTGACGATGGCCGCCTGGATGCGCCGGAAGACGTTCTCGGAAAGGGTTTCCGAGTCGTCCTGGGCGACGACCGGGGTTTCGAGCTGATCGAGCATATTGTCGACACCTTGAAAATCAATACGCCGAAAAATAGCCAAGAGCAGGATAAAGGTCAAAGAAAATATATATATTGTCGACAATCGTCTAACAAGGTGCCTTGCCATAACCGGCCGCTGGGCGGGCTCGTAGCGTCCTGCCAGCGGTGGCGTCAGAAAACCACCGTGCTAGAATGCCGCCGCTATTCGCCACTCTCTTCTTATTAAAGAAGGCCGCCAGGGAGCTTGTGCAGTAATGCCAGGGCCTGAACCGATAAACGGACCGCTGCGCACCAGGATCTATGACATTCAAGCCCTTCTCCGCTGTTCTGTGTTTCATTTGCCTGCCTGGCTTTGCCGCGGCGGGTGAAAAGACCGTGTACGGCCTGAACGAATATGCGGCGCTCCAGGGCATCGACCTGGAAGTCGCCGCCAAGCTGGACACGGGGGCCAAGACCGCGTCCCTCAGCGCCCGAGACATCAAGCGCTTCAAGCGCAACGGCGAATCCTGGGTCCGCTTTTACCTCGCCATCGACGCGGCCCATTCGCACCCTATCGAACGCCCGCTGGCCCGGGTCAGCAAGATCAAGCGCCGCGCCGGTGACTACGACCCGGAGGAAGGCAAGAAATACACGGCCCGGCCGGTCATCGAACTGGATATCTGCATGGGCTCGGCCCTGCGCAGCATCGAAGTGAACCTGACCGACCGCAGTGCATTCCAATACCCGTTGCTGATCGGCTCCGAGGCGCTCAAACGCTTCGACGCGCTGGTCGACCCCAGTCTCAAATACGCTGCCGGCAAACCCGCCTGCGCCAATGCCGCTCAAACCGCAGAGTAATCCCAATGCGCTCCCTTACCCTCCATCTGAAAATGCTGATCGCCATCCTGGTGGTGCTGGGCCTGTCGGTGACGGCCTATCAGATTTTCGTGCTCGGCATCCCGGTGACCGAAGATGCCACCGACGACCTGTGGAACATCGACGCCAAGGTCGAGTTCGTGCCCAACGCCAAGGATCCGGTGAAGGTCCAGATGTTCGTGCCGCCCCTGAGCCGCGACTATGTGAGCCTCAACGAGAGCTTCATTTCCAACAACTATGGCGTGGCGGTGAACCGGATCGACGGTAACCGCAAGGTGACCTGGTCGGCCCGCCGGGCCAAGGGCAACCAGACCCTGTATTACCGCCTGGTGCTGACCAAGCGCTACAGCGCCGAGAAAACCAAGGTCAAGGGCCCGACCTTCCGCGACAGCATCGCCGTCGAAGGCCCGGAGAAGATCGCCGCCGAAGCACTGCTCGCGCCGATCCGCCAGCACTCTGCCGACGTCGAGACCTTCATCAGCGAAGCCATCAAGCGGGTCAACAACCTCAACGACGACAACGTCAAGCTGCTGCTGGCCGGCGACGTCTCCTCGGGCAACAAGGCAAGGATCGTCGAGCTGGTGCTGTCCATCGCCCATGTGCCGGTGGAAAAGGTCCACACCATCCGCCTGGTGGCCGACCAGCCGCAGACGCCCGAACTGTGGCTGCGCAGTTTCAACGGCACCGACTGGCTGTACTTCAACCCGGACACCGGCGAGCAGGGGCTGCCCACCGACCGCCTGCTGTGGTGGACTGGCGATGAAAACCTGATCACCGTCGATGGCGGCAAGAAAGCCACCGTCACGTTCAGCATGAACAACAGCGAAATGAACGCCATTCGCCTGGCCAAGCTGACGGACGAGAACACCGACGCCAACTTCCTCGAATACTCGCTCTACGGCCTGCCCCTGCAGACCCAGCAGACCTTCATGATCATGGTCATGATCCCGATCGGCGTGCTGGTGATCCTCGTGCTGCGCAACCTGATCGGCCTGCAGACCCTCGGCACCTTCACCCCGGTGCTGATCGCACTGGCCTTCCGTGAAACCCAACTGGGCTTCGGGATCATCCTGTTCACGGTGATCACCACCCTGGGCCTGTCGCTGCGCTCGTACCTGGAGCACCTCAAGCTGCAGATGCTGCCAAGACTCTCGGTGGTCTTGACATTCGTGGTGGTGCTGATCGCCGCCATCAGCCTGCTCAGCCATAAGCTGGGCCTGGAGCGCGGCCTGTCGGTGGCGTTGTTCCCGATGGTGATCCTGACCATGACCATCGAACGCCTGTCCATCACCTGGGAAGAGCGCGGCGCCGGCCATGCCATGAAGGTGGCCATCGGCACGCTGTTCGCCGCGTCCCTGGCGCACCTGATCATGAGCGTGCCGGAGCTGGTCTACTTCGTGTTCACCTTCCCGGCCATCCTGCTGATCCTGGTGGGCTTCATGCTGGCCATGGGTCGCTACCGCGGCTACCGCCTGACCGAGCTGGTACGGTTCAAGGCCTTCGTCAAGGCTGACTCGTAATGTTCGGCCTCTGGAAAACCTGGAAGGCCCTGGAAGCCCGGGGCATCATGGGCATCAACCGGCGCAATGCCGACTACGTGCTCAAATACAACAAGCGCAGCCTGTACCCCATCGTCGATGACAAGATCATCACCAAGGAACGGGCCATCGCCGCCGGCATCCATGTGCCGGAGCTGTACGGGATCATTTCCACCGAGAAGGAAATCGACAAGCTCGATGGCATCATCGGCGGGCGCACCGACTTCGTCATCAAGCCGGCCCAGGGCGCCGGCGGCGACGGGATCATCGTCATCGCCGACCGTTTCGAGGGCCGCTACCGCACCGTGTCCGGCAAGATCATCAGCCACGAGGAAATCGAGCATCACATTTCCAGTATCCTCACCGGCTTGTATTCCCTGGGCGGGCACCGTGACCGGGCGCTGATCGAGTACCGCGTGACCCCGGACCAGATCTTCAAGAGCATCAGCTACGAGGGCGTGCCGGACATTCGCATCATCGTACTGATGGGTTATCCGGTGATGGCCATGTTACGGCTGCCGACCCGGCAGTCCGGTGGCAAGGCCAACCTGCACCAGGGCGCCATCGGCGTCGGCGTGGACCTCGCCACTGGCCTGACCCTGCGCGGCACCTGGCTGAACAACATCATCACCAAACACCCTGACACCACCAACGCGGTGGACGGCGTGCAACTGCCCTACTGGGACGGTTTCATGAAACTGGCCGCCGGTTGCTATGAACTGTGCGGACTGGGCTACATCGGCGTCGACATGGTGCTGGACCAGGAGAAAGGGCCGTTGATCCTGGAACTGAACGCCCGACCAGGGCTGAACATCCAGATCGCCAACGACTGCGGCCTGACCCTGCGTACCCATGCGGTGGAAGCGCACCTGGAGGAGCTCCAGGCACGGGGCGTCGTGGAAACCGTGGAAGAGCGCGTGGCGTTTGCCCAGGAGCTGTTCGGGCATATCCCGCCGGTTGAGGGCTGATCCCTCTAATCCTGAACAATGCCAATTGTCTGGACCGGGACATTGTGAACTTGTGCCGAGGGGATTTATCCCTGCTGGGTTGCGTGGTATCCCCAAAAGCTGCCACCCCAATACATCAGGGTGGTTGCACTACCTGTCTGGGGTCGCTTCGCAACCCAATGGGGATAAATGCCCTCGCCACAGGATGTTCTCATCACAAATGTTCCCCGCAGTCATCTTCGACAGCCACAGACGTGCTCATCTCCGACATCCCCCTAGGAGCAAATCCTACGGGGGATTACAATCGCTCCCCCGCCTGAATGGCTGACCCGCCCCGCCCATGCCAACCTGCTCCGTACACCCGTTACCTTACCGCGCCAACCCTGCCGAGTATTTCGCGGCGATTCGTCATGCCCCGGGCAGCGTGCTGCTCGACAGTGGCCGGCCGAGTGCCGAACGCGGACGTTATGACGTGCTCAGCGCATGGCCACTGACACAATTGGCGGTGATGCCGAACGAGAGCGGCAGTGACTTCCTGCAACGCCTGCGCATTCAGCTGACCCAACTGGGCGACGCGGCGCTGCCGTCCACGGTGCAATTGCCCTTCGCGGGCGGCTTGATCGGCTACTTGAGCTATGACTTCGGCCGACACCTGGAAACCCTGCCTTCCCAGGCCCAGGACGACCTGCAACTGCCCGATGCCTGCTTCGGCGTCTATGACTGGGCGCTTGTCAGCGACCATCAGGCCGGCACCAGCCAATTGGTGTTCCACCCTCATTGTGGCGAAAGCGAACGCCAGCGTCTGATCGAGCTGTTCAGCCGGACCACCCCGATGCCCGCCAGCGCTTTCAGGCTCGAAGGACCTATGGCGCCGGACCTCAGCGCCGAAACCTATCGACAGGCAATCGACCGGATCCAGGCCTATATCCAGGCTGGTGACTGTTACCAGGTGAATTTTGCCCAGCGCTTCCGGGCGCCTTGCCAGGGTGATGCCTGGGTTGCGTACCAGGCACTGCGAGCGGCTTGCCCGACACCGTTCTCGGGCTTCCAGAGCCTGCCGGATGGCGGCGCGGTGCTGAGCCTGTCGCCCGAGCGTTTCGTCAGGGTCAGCGAGGGCCACGTCGAAACCCGTCCCATCAAGGGCACCCGCCCCCGTGGCAGCACGCCTGGCGAAGACGCCGCCCATGCCGCCGAGCTGCTTGCCAGCCCCAAGGACCGGGCGGAGAACCTGATGATCGTCGACTTGCTTCGCAACGATCTGGGCCGTACCTGCCGCATCGGCTCGGTGCGGGTACCGGAACTCTTCAGCCTGGAAAGCTACCCGAACGTACACCATCTGGTCAGCAGCGTGACCGGCGAACTGGCCGAGCGCAAAGACGCCCTGGACCTGATCGCCGGCAGTTTCCCCGGCGGCTCCATCACGGGCGCACCGAAGATCCGCGCCATGCAGATCATCGACGAGCTCGAACCGACCCGGCGCGGCCTCTATTGCGGTTCGTTGCTGTACCTGGACGTACGTGGGGAGATGGACAGCTCCATCGCCATCCGCAGCCTGCTGGTCAAGGATGGACAGGTGTGCTGCTGGGGCGGCGGCGGGATTGTCGCGGACTCGGACTGGCAGGCGGAGTATCAGGAGTCGATTACCAAGGTCAGGGTCTTGCTGGAAACCTTGCAGAACCTTTAGTGACCACACCATCTCCTGTGGGAGCGAGCTTGCTCGCGATTGCGTTGGGTCAGCAGCACTGGAGCCGACTGGCACACCGCTATCGCGAACAAGCGTCGCTCCCACAGGTTTTTTACCTACAGGCTGAGATTGCGGTTCGACGCCTTGATGAATTCCTGCTTCAACTCGGCGAAGCTGTGCACCGCCGGGAACTGCGGGAACTCACGGATCACATTATCCGGGGCATGGAACAGGATGCCGGCGTCGGCTTCGCCGAGCATTGTGGTGTCATTGTAGGAATCTCCCGCGGCAATCACCCGGTAGTACAAACTCTTGAATGCCAGGACCGACTGCCGCTTGGGATCTTTCTGACGCAGTTGATACCCGGTGACCCGCCCGCTCTCATCCGTGATCAGGCGATGGCACAACAAGGTGGGAAAACCCAGCTGCCGCATCAAGGGTTGGGAAAACTCGTAGAACGTGTCCGAAAGAATCACCACCTGGAAGCGTTCCCGCAGCCAGTCGACGAACTCGATGGCGCCGTCCAGCGGCTGGAGGGTGGCGATCACCTCCTGGATATCGGAAAGCTTGAGCCCGTGTTCGTCGAGGATGCGCAACCGCTGTTTCATCAGCACGTCGTAGTCGGGAATGTCCCGAGTGGTTGCCCTGAGGGATTGAATCCCGGTTTTTTCAGCGAAGGCGATCCAGATTTCCGGGACCAATACACCCTCCAGGTCGAGGCAGGCAATTTCCACAGGACACTCCCATTATTGATGTCTGTCGGTTGAGCGAACAAAAGGCTTGCCGACTCTAGCCATTCGCACAGGAGCGCGCCAGTCCCGGCCGCTTTTGTTACCATCGGCCTCCTATAGAGCGCTCAGCGCCACCGACCTGTAGGAAACCGCCCTGATGAGCCCATCGTTTGACGTCGTGGAACTCGCCACGACCTATGCCAACAAGTCTCCACAAGACATCCTCAAGCTGGCCTTCGCCGAGTTCGGCGACGACCTGTGGATATCTTTCAGCGGCGCCGAGGACGTGGTGCTGGTGGACATGGCCTGGAAGCTGAACAAGAACGTCAAGGTGTTCAGCCTCGACACCGGTCGCCTGCACCCGGAAACCTACCGGTTCATCGATCAGGTGCGCGAACACTACAAGATCGATATCGAGGTGATTTCGCCGGACCATACGAAACTGGAGCCGTTCGTGAAGGAAAAAGGCCTGTTCAGTTTCTATAAGGACGGTCATGGCGAGTGCTGCGGCATCCGCAAGATCGAACCATTGCGACGCAAACTGGCCGATGTCCGCGCATGGGCCACCGGCCAGCGTCGCGACCAGAGCCCCGGGACCCGCAGCCAGGTGGCCGTGCTGGAGATCGACACAGCATTCTCGACCCCGGAACGCACCCTGTACAAATTCAATCCGCTGTCGCAGATGACCAGCGAGGAAGTCTGGGGCTATATCCGCATGCTTGAGCTGCCTTACAACAGCTTGCATGAACGGGGGTTCATCAGCATCGGCTGCGAACCCTGCACCCGCCCGGTGCTGCCGAACCAGCATGAGCGCGAAGGTCGCTGGTGGTGGGAAGAAGCCACGCAGAAAGAATGTGGCCTGCATGCCGGTAACATCATCAGCAAATCCAAGGCCTGATCCCTCAACCCGCGACCGCTTCGAACTTTGAAGGAAGCGGTAGGGATGACCTGCTGGCCATGGCGTGACGCGCCGGCAACCTGTACACAAAAATGTCACCTCAGGTGCCATTTTTGTGTGCACTTATTCCCGTAATGCCCCGAAAAGTTACACCTGCCCTCCCCATCGCATTTTTCCTTCCTGGCGAAAGCTCGCGTCCTGAAAATAAATACCTGTTCGATTGGTCAATTTATAACGACCTTTTTTCAGTGACTTATACGAAACAAATAACGAAACGAAATCAAGGCAGAAAGCTTTAGATCCGAAGCTGGCATAGATATGGCTTGAGTCGACATGTGTTTTGTATACAAATCAAATAAAACCTACACACACTTTAGCTCCGCAAGCCTGAAGCGCCCTATCCCGTACAGGCTGCAGATGCCCCTTGACCAAGGATGCTCGCCCGCCGCGACGAAGATTTGTCGAGCCATGCGCTCATGCACAGTCATCGCGGCATCGAGGATCAGGAGCCTGCCGGAATGCGTACTAGCCTCTCCAATGACATCGCACTGGATCTACCCTCCTCCACCACTGCCGCGGATACCCGAACCACAGCCCCCCTGATCCTGAGCCCCAGGCTGCACAACAAGGACCTGGCGCCGACCAAGGCCGAGGGCCGGCGCTGGGGTCGATACAGCATCTTTGCCCTGTGGACCAACGACGTACACAACATCGCCAACTATTCCTTCGCCATCGGCCTGTATGCGCTGGGCCTGGGCGGCTGGCAGATCCTGCTGTCCCTGGGGATCGGTGCCGCGCTGGTCTATGGCTTCATGAACCTGTCCGGCTACATGGGGCAGAAGACCGGAGTGCCGTTTCCCGTCATCAGCCGGATCAGTTTCGGCATCCACGGCGCGCAGATTCCTGCGTTGATCAGGGCGGTTATCGCCATCGCCTGGTTCGGTATCCAGACCTACCTTGCGTCGGTGGTCTTTCGGGTATTGCTGACCGCCATCCACCCGGGCTTCGCCGACTACGACCAGGACTCGATCCTGGGCCTGTCGAGCCTGGGCTGGGTGTGTTTCGTGGTGATCTGGTTCGTGCAGTTGTTGATCCTGGCCTATGGCATGGAAATGGTACGCCGCTACGAAGGCTTTGCCGGGCCGGTGATTCTCGTCACCGTCGCCGCCCTGGCCGGTTGGATGTACACCCAGGCCGGCGCCACCATTGCCTGGTCGATCCGTGAACCGCTGAGCGGTGCCGAGATGTGGCGCAACATTTTCGCCGGCGGCGCGTTGTGGCTGGCGATCTACGGCACCCTGGTACTCAACTTCTGCGACTTCGCGCGTTCTTCGCCCTGCCGCCGAACCATCGTCGTCGGCAACTTCTGGGGCCTGCCGGTCAATATCCTGGTTTTCGCCGCAATCACGATCCTGCTGTGCGGTGCGCAGTTCCAGATCAACGGGCAGATCATCGAAAGCCCGACCCAGGTCATCGCCTCGATCCCCAACACCTTTTTACTGGTGCTTGGCTGCCTGGCGTTCCTCATCGTCACCGTGGCCGTGAACATCATGGCCAATTTCGTCGCACCGGCCTTCGTGCTCAGCAACCTGGCCCCCAGATACCTGACGTTCCGCCGGGCCGGACTGATCAGCGCCGCCATCGCCGTGCTGATCCTGCCGTGGAATCTCTATAACAGCCCGCTGGTGATCGTGTATTTCCTGTCCGGCCTCGGTGCGCTGCTCGGGCCGCTGTATGGCGTGATCATGGTCGACTACTGGTTGATCAGAAAAGGCCGGATCAATGTGCCACAGCTCTACAGCGAAGACCCCGATGGCGCCTATTTCTATAGCAAGGGGGTCAACCTGCGTGCGGTGGCGGCATTCATTCCGGCGGCCCTGATTGCCATCGTCCTGGCGCTGGTGCCCGGCTTCGACAGCGTTTCACCGTTCTCCTGGTTGATCGGCGCCGGGATCGCCGGGCTGCTCTACCTGGCGATCGCCAAGCGGCAGCCGTTTTACGAAGATGTCAGCGGTGAATCCATCGCCGTGGATAACGTCAGCCACTGAAGCCCGATTTCAACGCGGCCTGCCCGGCTCGGGCCGCTTATCTCACCTCAAGGAAAGCCCATGCGAATTCTCGTAGTCAACGTCAACACCACCGAGTCCATCACCCAGGCCATTGCCCGCCAGGCGCAGGCCGTGGCCGCCCCAGGTACGGAGATTGTCGGGCTCACGCCGCATTTCGGGGCCGACTCGGTCGAAGGCAACTTCGAAAGTTACCTGGCCGCCATCGCAGTGATGGACCGAGTGATGTCCTACGATCAGCCGTTCGACGCCGTGATCCAGGCCGGTTATGGCGAGCATGGCCGCGAAGGCCTGCAGGAGCTGCTCGACGTGCCGGTGGTGGATATCACCGACGCCGCCGCCAGCACCGCGATGTTCCTGGGCCATGCGTATTCAGTGGTCACCACCCTGGACCGCACCGTGCCGCTGATCGAAGACCGGCTCAAGCTCTCCGGCCTGTACGACCGGTGTGCATCGGTCAGGGCCAGTGGCCTGGCGGTGCTGGAGCTGGAGCAGGACCCGCAACGGGCCGTCGAAGCCATTGTGCAGCAGGCGGAACTGGCGGTGAGCCAGGACAAGGCCGAGGTGATCTGCTTGGGATGCGGCGGCATGGCCGGGCTCGATGAACGGATCCGCCAATGCACCGGGGTGCCGGTGGTGGATGGGGTGACCGCGGCGGTGACCATCGCCGAATCCCTGGTGCGACTGGGGTTATCCACTTCCAAGGTCCGCACCTACGCGACACCTCGGCCCAAGACCATCATCGGCTGGCCGGGGCGGTTCGGGCGCTGAGACACGTCGTGCCCATCGCGATCGTGCTGCGATGGGCGAGTGGTCTCAAACGGCCCTGAACCGCTGCGCCCATTCCTGCTCGGCAAACTGTTCGATGATGAAATCCACGAAGGCTCGGGTCTTGCCCGGCAGCAACTTGTGCTCGGCGTAATAGATGGAAATGTTGCCATCATCCACATACCAGTCCGGCAATACCCGCTGCAGTTCGCCGGACTCCAGGAACGGAACGGCCACCGGCATGCTCACCAGTCCAATGCCCAGCCCCTGGGCCGCGGCCGCACAGTCGGCTTCCGAGTCACTCATGGTCATGCGCGCCTTGAGCATCAGCGGACTGTGCTGCCCGGTATGACTGGTCAGTTGCCAGGAGCGAATGCGCCCGGTCTGGGGCGAACGGATCAGGATGCCCTGATGGTTCGCCAGGTCGTCCGGCTCCAGCACCGCGGCGTGCTCCTGCAGGTAACCCGGTGAGGCCACCAGTACCCGATGGGCCACCGCCAGCTTGCGTGCCACCACGCCTTGGGGCAACTCGAAACCACCCCCGATGGCCGCATCGAAACCCTGGCCGATCAGGTCGACCTGTCGGTTATCGAAGTGCCAGTCCGGGCTGATCGCCGGGAAGCGTCGTAGAAACTGCCCCAGCAATGGCACCACATACAGTCGTCCGAATGCCGTGCCCATGCTCACCTTCAACGTACCTGCCGGCTGCCCACCGGCGCTGGCCAGGTTGGCGACCGCGTTCTGGATGGTATTGAGGCTGCCGCTCACTTCGCTCAAAAACAAATGACCGGCCTCGGTCAGGGTCAGCCTGCGGGTACTGCGCTGGAACAGGCGCACCCCCAGCCGTGCTTCGAGCCTGGCGACATTCTTGCCCACCGCCGCCGGGGTAATACTCAGTCGCCGGGCGGCTTCGGCAAAGCTGCCGACTTCGGCACTGCGCACAAAGCATTCGATACTGCTGAAGGTCTCCATAAGCGCCACTCTAAACTTCTGGTTTACACAGACTATATCAATGGCGGTCTACACAGCCGGCGATCCGATCCCGATACTCGCTCCATCCCCGTGGCCTCTCGCCCCGGCATACTTTGGAGAAACACCATGAGCACTCAAACACTGAACGGTAAAGTCGCCTTGATCCAGGGCGGTTCCCGCGGCATCGGCGCCGCCATCGTCAAACGCCTGGTCGCCGAAGGCGCCGCGGTGGCCTTCACCTACGTCAGCTCCGCGGCCAAATCCGAGGAACTGCAGAACAGCCTCATCGCCGCCGGCGGCAAGGCCCTGGCAATCAAGGCCGACAGCGCCGACGCCGAGGCGATCCGCAATGCTGTCAACGCCACTGTCGAAGCCTTCGGCGGGCTGGACATCCTGGTCAATAACGCCGGGATCCTGGCAATGGCACCGCTGGAAGAATTCAAGCTGGAGGATTTCGACCAGACCCTGGCCGTCAACGTGCGCAGCGTGTTCATCGCGACCCAGGAGGCTGCGCGGCATATGAAGGAAGGAGGTCGGGTGATCAACATCGGTAGCACCAACGCCGATCGCATGCCCTTCGCCGGAGGTGCACCCTACGCCATGAGCAAAGCGGCGCTGGTGGGCCTGACCAAAGGCATGGCCCGCGATCTCGGCCCACGGGGCATTACGGTCAATAACGTGCAACCCGGCCCGGTGGACACCGACATGAACCCGGCCGACAGCGAGTTCGCTGGCAGCCTGATGTCACTGATGGCCATCGGTCGCTATGGCAATGTGGATGAAATCGCCAGTTTCGTTGCGTATCTGGCCGGTCCGGAAGCGGCGTATATCACGGGGGCCAGCCTGACCATCGACGGTGGTTTCGGCGCCTGACCCGGCCCATGCGGAAAACGCCGGCCATGGCTCGACCATGACCGGCGTTTTGCTTTGTTTTCTCAGGCCCACTCAAGCTGCGGCAGACCGCACAAGGCCGGCTGGAACAGCTTCAAAGAACGGATGATCGCGTCGGCATGGGCGTATTTCTCATCGGCCATGGCCGAGTCCGGCACCGCGATGGCTGTCATGCCGGCCGCCTTGGCTGCGGTGACACCGAATGGCGAGTCTTCGAACACCAGGCAATCTCGCGGCGCCACGCCCAGGCGCCGCGCCGCGGTGAGGAAGATATCCGGCGCCGGTTTTGCCGCTCCCACCTCGGGATCGTCCGCCGTGACGATGAAATCGAACAGGGCGAACCAGTCTCGGTGCAAAGTGGTCTTGAGCTTGAACGTATGGCTCGACGAGCTGGTGCCCACCGCGATCGGCACATCATGGGCCTTCAGATGCCGCACCAGCTCCTCGGCACCGGGCATCCCCAGGGCATGAGGAAACCGCTCGCGCATGAGCGGTTCGCGGATCACCAGGAACTCCTCGGGGGTGATCGGCAGCTCCAGCGCCTCGACCACGTAGCGAGCCAGGTCCCCGGCGCCACGGCCGATGATATTCTGCTTCACACTCCAATCGAACGTACGTCCGTAACGCTCGGCAATGATGGAGGTGACTTCGGTGTAGATGCCCTCGGTATCCAGCAACAGACCATCCATGTCGAATATCACAGCCTTGATCGGGCCAAACTCTTTGTGCGGTGCTTTCATCGCAGCGGATCCGTTATCAACACTACATTCCGGAAAATGGCTCAGGTACGTCCAGGATGAGGTGTGCGCCTTAAAGGATTCAGCAGGATAACGAGGGGGAGTTGGAACAGGCAACGAAAAATCTTACGACAGGTACATGCGCAATCTGTAGGAGCTGGCGAGCTTTCCCTCGCCAGCTCCTACAGTGCCCACCGTCAATGCTCATCTATCTTATTGGCTCGACCCGCTGGATCCGCCTGAGCTACCACCACTGTCGGTGGTGCCGGCTCCGGTCCCGCTGCTGGAGGCATCGCCACCCATGGAACTGCCCCCACTGGTCGAACCGGTCCCTGTGCCAGGGCTGGTGCTGCTGCCGCTGGCGTCGCCGCCGTTACCACCACTGACAGAGCCAGGGGGCAAGGCGTTACCGCTGGTGTCGGTCGTGGAACCGGCATCCATCTGGGTGGAAGGTGGCATTCCACCTTTGTCCACGGGTGGATTATCGCCCGTGGTCTGTGCGAAAGCCGCCAGCGAACTGGTCGAAAGAATGCCGGCGAGTGTCATCGCCGCCAGGTGTGATTTCATCATGGTGAGTCTCCTTTTCAAGGTACCTACCTGATGTGTGGCCGCCAGGAGACGCCGATGGTGCCCCGAAATCGACAGGCGGCCGCTCTTGCGGCGTTCAGCTGGGTTTACCGGAAGCATCGTCACCGGCGATGTCCGGGTCATCCGGGGTCGCTTCGACGCTGTCATCCTCTTCGGGCACCTGCTCGATGCCGGCCTCGTCATCCGGCGGACGCTGGTCCCGGCTCAGGGAGTCCGTGGGTGATGGCAGTGGGTATTCCGGCGTTTCATCTTCGTCGGGGGCAGGTGAATTGGCAGTCATGGCAACCTCCAGAGGCGGATGAACCGACCTCAATCGTAGGATTCTTCCTCAAGCTCGGCGTCTTCATCGTCGATCAGGGGGACCTGAGCGTCGTCCATCAGGGAACCGGGATCCTCATTGCCCGGATCATTGACGAAAGGAAGGCCCGACGGACCTTTCTCTTCCTTGCCTTCTGTTTCCGGCGTCATGGCACACCTCGCAATTGCAGATGGATGTATGGATTCGAGGCGAGAGGAAGGTAAACGTTCCGGACAAATCCCCGAGAAAGAAAAACCCGGCACGGGGGCCGGGTTTTCTCATTCAGGCATCACCTCAGCGATGCTTTTTCTTGTGCTTGTGTTTCTTGCCGGAGTGCCCGTCGTTGTCGTTGGACAGGTTGCTGCCCAGGGCTCCGCCTGCTGCGCCGCCAATGCCCGCGCCAATGGTGGAACCCGTTGAGCCACCCAAGCGATTGCCGACGATCGAACCACCGGCCGACCCCAGGCCGCCGCCGATGGCTGCTTCTGTACGACTGCCCTTGCGAGCCCCCACCGCGCTGCCGGCCGCACCGCCGACACCGGCACCGATGGCGGCACCTGTGCTACCGCCCATCTGCTGGCCAACCACATTACCCAAGACACCGCCAAGGCCACCGCCGATTGCAGCGGTTCCATCGCCAGCCGCCATCGCACCTTGGGCAATCACAAGCCCAAGCACCAGGGTGGACAAAGTCAAACGCATGATAAAAACCTCGAAAATGCCGCATCGGGAAAAATGGCCGCTGCGCGCGGGCGCGAGTTTACGCCAAACGGCTCAACCATGCCGGTTGGACAGCGAATGCAGGAGTTGTTTTATGACAGGCAAAAAAAAGCCCGCTGGGGAAACGGGCAGGTACTGCTTTCTAACGGATGAGCTGAGACTACGCGGCCGAGTGTGAAAGAAACGTGAAAGAAACGTCGACAAAAAAGATGAAGAAAAAATCTACACGCCGGTCGATGCTGCACGCGCGCGCATCCGGTCCCCCAACAAAAAGCCCCGTCCACTGACGGGGCTGCGACTGTCGCTACCTTCTGGCCGGGACCCTGGGCAGGAACTTGGCCTTCTCCCCACGTTGCACTTTGGGCACCCTGGTCCTGATGGACTTGATCGGCTCATCGCCGAAGTCAGATCGATAAGCCGATTGACCGCATTGCAACCCTTCGTTAATCGGATAAGTGGCTCCGATGTCCTCGCTGTAGGATGCTCCCATCGCCTTCCCCTTTCGTCGGGACCGATACCGGCAACAACCGTTGCCTGGAAAATATCGATCTTCAAGTCTTGAGACTAGCCGGTCATCAACAGACCGCTCATTCGATGCTCGCTTGACCGACGAATGGAACCCACTGTTTCAGAAGGGAAACAGTCAACCTGTACGCACGATTGCCCGGCTAAGCACCCGGGAAACCTGATCGGCCGAATAGGGCTTGGACAAGAACTCGAAGCCCTCATGGCCACTGTGGGCCAGTTCCTCGCTGTAGCCTGACGTCAGCACCACCGGCAGGCTCTCGCGGCGCCGGCGCAGCTCCTTGGCCAGGGCGATACCGCTGATACCCGGCATGACCACGTCGGAAAACACCGCATCGAAGGCCATGGCGTCCGGGCCGGCCAGGTCCAGCGCCTCCTCGGCATTGGTAGCCCAGACGGTTTCGTAACCCAGGTCCTGCAGGATCTGGTTGGCAAACTTGCCTACCTCCAGGTTGTCCTCCACCACCAGCACGCGCCGCTTGCCCTTCTCCAGGATCAGATCGACTGCTTCCTCCTTCGCGGGCTCCTTTGTCTTTTCGGCTTTCACTTCGGGAAGGTACAGGGTAAACACCGTACCCTCGCCGACCACAGTCGAGACATCGACATTGCCACCGGATTGCTTGGCAAAGCCAAACACTTGGGACAAGCCCAATCCCGTGCCCTTGCCCACCTCCTTGGTGGTGAAGAACGGCTCGAAAATGTGTTCGAGGACCTCAGGCGCGATCCCCGTGCCGGTGTCTGCCAGGGCGACGGCGACAAAAGCCTGCCCGGACCCGGCGTGGCCACGGATCGGCGGCATGCCTTTACCGCATTTGAGTCGCAGCCACAGCGTGCCCTGCCCGCTCATGGCATCCCGAGCGTTCAACGCCATGTTGATCAGGGCTGTTTCGAACTGGCTCAAGTCCGCGCGGACGAAGCAGGGACGCTCGCACAACTGCACCTTGACCTGCATGCGTGCCCCGGTGATGGTCTCCAGCATGTCCCCCAGGCTCTGCACCTGCTTGCCCACATCGATGACTTTCGGCTTCAAAGGCTGACGCCGAGCGAAGGCCAGCAACTGGCTGGTCAGCTTGGCGGCACGCTCTACCGTTTCGGACACCGCCGTCATGTAGCGCTGGCGGCGCTCATCGCTGAGGTTGGGCAGGCGCAGGAAATCCATGGAGGAGCGGATAATGGTCAGCAGGTTATTGAAATCATGGGCCACGCCCCCGGTAAGCTGGCCAATGGCTTCGAGCTTCTGCGACTGGCGCAGTGCCGCTTCGGTCTGCTGCAGCCGGGTAGTGCGCTCCTCGACCCGCTCCTCCAGCGTCGCGTTCAGTTCGGCCAGGGCCGCGAGCCCCTCGCGCACCGCCGCATCGGCACGGGCGCGCTCTATGTGGGCCCAGGAGCGCTCGGTGACCTCCAGCAGCAGCGCCAGATCGTTGGAAGACCAGACCCGAGGCGTTTTATCGTGGATCGCCATCAAGGCGGTCAAACGTCCGTTCTTGATCAGCGGGACGCAGATGGTGGCGGCGATGCCGATCGCCTGGAATGTCGCGGCTTCTTCCGGCGCCAGCTCCGCCAGGTTGTCATTGATCACCAGGGGCTTGCCGGCCCGCAGGTTGGCGACCGCCAGCCGACCGAAATCCGCCAGTCGATAGCGACCGACAATACTCGCAGACCCCACCCTGGCCCAATCGCCACGAATCGTGAAGGCGTCCTCGTCTTCTTCCATGTCCGCGTATGCGCAGTTGGACAGGTTCAGATGCGCCGCCAGGATGCGCGTGGTGGTTGCCATGATGGTCTGTGGATCGGTGGCGTTGGCCACCGCGCTGCCAATGGCATCGAGAACGGCCAGGCGCTGGGTCATGAAGACGGTGGACGTGGTCTCGGTGACGGTGTCGAGCATGCCCACCACCTTGCCGAACTGGTCGCGGATAGGGCTGTAGCAGAAGGTGAAATAGGCCTGTTCAGGGCCACCGCCCCGCTCGATGACCAAGGGGAAGTTCTCGATATAGGTCGCTTGCCCGTCGAAGGCCCCCTGCACGATGGGGCCGATCTCGCTCCATGCCTCCTGCCAGATCTCGTCGAACCCGCGACCCAATGCGTCGGGCTTGTTGCCGAGAATGGCCATGAATGCGTCGTTGTACAGGGTGATCAGCTCCGGTCCCCACACAATGGCCTGGGGAAACTGCGAAGCAAGGCTCAGCGCCACGGTCGTCTTGAGCACATCCGGCCATTGCTCCAGCGGTCCGATGGCCGTGCCGGCCCAATCATGACGCCTTACCTGGGCGGCCATTTCACCATCGCTCTGCAGCCAGTCTGTCATGCGTTCGATCCTTCCCAACTGCCTTATCATCGAAGCGAAGTGCTTGCGTCCTCAAGCCGCGCCGTATTATCCCGTGCCGGACGGGAATGTGCGATTGGAATGTGAGGCGTATAGCGCTGCGACCGAGTGCTGAACGGTAAAAAATGGCGATAAAACTACAGACGCGTCCTACACGTAATAAGGAATTTGCCTGCCAATCAGTTCCAAAGGATCAGTGGCGCTCTCATGGACTTGGCGCTTGCGGCTCGATCCGCTGCCCTCGCCTTCCCCTGATTTTGCGCACGGTTTCGACAAACGGCGTGACAATCAAGCCATAGACCGTCTGGTAACGGTCATGCTCCGGCTCGCCGGTGCCGAAGCGCAGGCTTTCGGGTTGAGAACGGGTGACATGGAGCGTGCCGAACATCCAGTCCCAGAGTGACAGATTAGTACCGAAATTCCGGTTGAAATGGCGCGGCGCGTCACTGTGGTGGATCTGATGCTGGGCGGGGCTATTGAGCAGATGCTCCATCACCGGGCCGAATGACAGCCAGACATGGGTGTGGCGCAGGTTCGCCGCAAGACCATTGAAGATGAACACCAGATAGGTCACCCCAAACAATGTGTAGCGACTGACCTCGTCGCCGCAGACATACCAGAACCCTCCGACGTACAGCCCAAGACCAGCGCCGACGGCGAGCTTCTCGACAATCTTTTCCAAAAAATGCACCCGACTCGCCGTGGCCGGCACCAGTACCGGGGCCGAGTGATGAACCTTATGGAATGCCCAGAGCCAGCGCGAGTGGAACGCCCGGTGCGCCCAGTAGTGGATAAAGTCCTTCACCAGGAACACCCCAAGCCCATAGAGCAAGGCCAGCGATAGACTCTCCCCCAGGCGCGGTCGCGCGCCCCAGAGATTGATGAAGAAAGCCAGGTAGTCTCCTGAACGCAGGATGTAAGGATCCACCAGATGGACGATGGGCAATACCAGGGCAACCTTGAGAATCGCCCGCACGAAGTAATACCGGTAATCGAGCAATGCCGAGGGATGCCAATACACCCGACTGCCGCCGATGAATTGCCAGAACGAACGGGCCTGGGTCAGGCCGCGGTGCTTGCGCGAACGATAAAGACCATAGGCAACCCCGTAGGAAGCGCAGAGGAACAAGGCCCCGAGACGACCGTTCAGGTTGAAGAGGCTGAAGAACTGTTCGCAGACGGGCTCGACGACCCACTCGATCAGTTGTTGATAGACAAGGGAAAAAGCATCCACGAAATGCCAGCCTCTGCGAAGGTGCGGCATTGTAGATCAGTCCGGCTGGGGGGAGCTCGCGTTTCTGATTGTCCTGAAACCTCAAGGATTTATTGCAGCCCCCCTGGGCGCTGTGGGTCGGGCGAAGCAGTGCTTGCCAGCCAGTTCTCCCGCGTCATTTCCCAGATGTCCTTGGGCAAAGTCCCGCAAACGAAATCCCCTTGAGCCGTTGCCACCAGACGCATGCCCTCGTGCTCCGAAATCCGGCGCGAGGCGTGATTGCCGACGGCCTTGGGGACTCGCATCGTGGGACGTCCCAGGGTTTCGAACCAAAAGACATTGATGACTTCGCAGGCTTCGCGCATATAGCCTTTCCCCTGCCATTGGGGTGCCAGCCAGAAACCTCGGTTATTGCCGGGCTGGTCATACAGACTGATGCTGCCGATGCAAGGGGACGGCTCCTCGCGCAGGCGAATCATCCAGTGCCATTCGTGCCCCGCCGCCATGGCGGGAAGTGCCTGGTCGCGAACGTACGCCAGCGCGCCGTCATCGGGATATGGCCATGGCACGCGACTGTCGAGATAACGCACCACGTCCCAATGAGGGAACAGCTGCTGGATGGCCGCTGCGTCGCTCAGTTGCAGGGGCGAGAGTAAAAGGCGTCGGGTCTGCAGCTCAGGGAAGATTTGCACGGTGAAGGTCCTTCTTCCTGTTGTCGGCTCGATAATAGCCCGACATTTCGCTGTCTCTACGCTGATCGACGATTTGATGCATTTCAACGCGCAGGGCATCCTAGGTCTGATCGCTTCATCATCGACACACCTGAAACCCAGGCAAGCCATCATGAAATCTCACGCAACACGCTACGGGTTATCGGTTCTTGCACTGCTGGTGTGCTGTGGCCACGCACAGGCAGGAACCTGGCAGATTTGCAAGATGGACCTGGAGATTACTGACGTATTGAAACGTCCATTCCCCCAACTACAAGCCAAGATCCTGAAGGCAAACCCCGCGTCAGCCTCGGTGGAATGTCCGGAGCAAGGGTCAACATTGACCTTCACGCCGGAAACCGCCGATTACCAGGCCACGCTTCCTCGCCGGCAATGGCCTCGAAAAGGGCAATCCATGCAGGTCGACTATCGCTATCTGGACGGCATCTGCAAAGGCGATGGCAATAGCCACCCGTGCCGTATCAAGCACTATCCCATCGGACGATGATCCCCATGGGATAGATTGCGGATTGACGTTCAGGCATCGCTCATTGGCCGTTGGCTCGTCTGCCAGGCTTTTTGGTCAATGAACCAGCCGAGAACCTCATCCCAGAGGGGCGCGGCGTCTGGACGGAAATAGCCCATATGGCCGATGGGTTGCTTTTTCGTTTCAGGATGCAGGTCCCGGACCCGTAACGGCACATTGCGATAGCCCTTGATGAAGGCGTCTCTCGACCGAGGCGGCGCCCATGGATCATCCACCGCGTTGGCGAACACACAAGGCGAACGGACCTGCGCGTAGCGGTCGGCGACAGCCGCCATCGATGGGTCATCGAAGAAGTAATGGGGATAGACACACCAGCGCCGCCAATCCTTGTAGACCCCCAGCGGCAGGTCGTCGCCCATTCCCAGCAGGCTCCAGGCCATGTAGCCCTTGTACGTCACGATCAGTGGCAGGACGCATCGCCACAACAGACGCACCTTGATGGCCTCCAGCCTGGGCATCCACCCGGCCCATCCGGCCCCTGTGCCAAAACAATAGGCCGCCGCGATCTTGCGGTGGTTGGGCAGCAATCCCAATGCATGCCCTCCGAAAGAGTGACCGACCCAGTACAACCCCGTCTCTGCGTCATCCATGTACTCGACGGCCGCCGCCAGGTCGCGCAGCCCCCAATCGAGGTAGGACATCTCGAAGCCTTTCAAGGAGTCGGGGGCGGACGCACCGACACCCCGGTAATCCATCGTCAGGACATTGAAGCCCTGTCTGCTGGCATGTTCGGCGAAGCGGCGGTAGAAGCGTTGTTGCACACCCGTCGCGCCCGCCATGATGAGATTGCCTTTCAATGGCCCTTGGGCCGAGTATCGGTTGGCGGCCAGGCGGTAGCCATCGTCCGCCACCAGCGTCAGTTGTTCGATCATCAAAGAATCCGCCTTAACAGGCCGCTGGGCTTCAGACAGACGCGCTATACCGCGCGCTGCCATCGGTGTCTGGTGCTGCTGCATCGCTTACCCCTGCCCTGAGGAATCAACGACCTCTGAACACCGGTTCGCGCTTTTGCATCATCGCCATGACGCCTTCGCGCACGTCTTCGCTCTTGATCAGGGTGAACAGCAGATCGTTGAGCTTGCCGAGGGCCGCATCGGCGCCTTCGTCGCGAGCCTGGAAGGCTGATTGCAGGGTGGCCTTGATCGCCAGGGGCGCAGCCTTGGCGATGCGTTCGGCGTACTCGATGGCACGCGCCAGCTCCTGCCCGGGCTCAACGACCTCGGTCAACAGGCGCATGCGCAGCGCATCGGCGGCATTGAATGGCTCGCCGGTCAGCATGTAGCGCATGGCGTCAGTCCAGCCGGCAGCCTGGGTGAAACGCACGGTGGACCCGCCGGACGGCGAGATGCCACGCAGCACTTCCAAGTGCGCGAAGCGGGCATTGCTGGCGGCAATCGCGATGTCGGCGTTGAGCATCAGTTCGATACCGGCGGTCCAGCAAGTGCCTTGGATGGCCACCACCACCGGTTTGCTGCGGCGCGGTTTCGACACACCCCACGGGTCGATGCCTTCATCCGGGTACCTGAAGCCTCCCGAAGCCAGTTTGGGGGTCAACTCCATCAGATCGAGACCCGCGGTGAAGTGCTCGCCATGGGCGAATACGACGGCGCAACGCAGCTCGTCATTGCGCTCGTACTCGCCCAGGGCCAGGGCAAGGTCGTTCAGCATGGCACTATCGAATGCATTGCGCTTACCGGCCCGATCGAGGCCGATCAGGATCAGATGACCGCGCTGCTCCCGGGTCACTCGACCCGGTCCACTGTTTGCTTCGCTCATGGAAAAAGTCTCCTGGCTTCATGGAGGAACGTAAGGGTCCGTACCAACCCATTACTTACCGAACGTTCGGTTCAAGAAAACTAAACAAACATTCGGTAACCGTCAAATTGTGACGGTCAGGCTTATGCCGTAGAATCAATTTGCATGATCGTTCGCAGGAGTTACCCGTGCGTCCACCGAAAATCCCACGCGATGTGCTTCTGCAACGCTGTGCCAATACCTTCAAGCGTCTCGGCTACCACGGCACGACCATGGATGAACTGTCATCGGCCTGCGGCCTGACCAAGGCCTCCTTCTATCACCATTACCCCAACAAGGAAGCGCTGCTGCGGGATGTGCTGGACTGGACGCACGAGCGATTGAAGCAATCGTTGTTCGCCATTGCCTTCGATGAAAACCTGCCGGTGCACGAACGCCTCGCCAGCATGGGACGCAAGGCCAAGCGACTTTTCCAGGACGATTCGATCGGTTGCCTGATGGGCGTCGTGGCAGTCGATGCCACTTATGGAAAGGTGGAACTCATGGCGCCGATCCGGCGCTTTCTGGATGACTGGGCCCAGGCCTTCGCCGAGCTTTATCGCGCCGCCCACGGCCAGGCTGAGGCGCATGGCCTGGCGCGACAATTGGTGGCCGATTTCGAAGGTGCGATTCTGTTGGCGCGCATCTACGACGACTCAAGTTACATCGATGCCGTGATCGAACGCGGCATGCGTCAGCTGGAACCTGCCAGCAGCCCGTCCGGCTGAGAGCGTGGTGCAAACAAGGCAGCCGCCATCAGGCCTGCCTTCCTCCAGGGTGTTTTGACTTCACATCCGTCTGAATTCGCTGGTGCTTCGATAACGACGAAGCCTTCGTGCTGATCGAAGGCCATATCGCCATTTCCCTCGACACCGGCGAGCGATTGGAGATGAAGACAGGCGATACCATCTCGTTCACGGCAAGACACACCGGCGTTGTGGAGTATTCGAGTTCAGCCGCAACCTCGCGGTAGTCACCAGCCCCAGCGTCGCGTCCCCCCGCTTGCCTCAACGCAGGATCAGCACGGCAGCAACCGCGATCACGGCCGTCACACCGAATACCATGCGGGCGATCCAGGGCGCGGTAAGCCAGACGCCGGTCACTCCGGCGATCTGGCCGACGTTTTTTTCCGTCAATCGGAAACTTGGCTCCCTGAACGGGTTGCCGCAATGCGGGCAAGCGTAAGCCTTGTCGGAAATTCGGGAAGCGCATTCAGGACAATCGATCAGACTCATTATGCAACCTCAGGCGTTGAGTTTCGGTTCTCAAAGACCATGCATAGCTGCTTTTGTTCTGGAGCGCCAATGCGTCAAGGCCGACTCAACCGGCTGGCTTCACGCGGTGCAGGAGGTCGTTCAGCACATAAGTGTCGAGTAAGGCGGTTACCTCGATCACTTTCCCGTCCTTGAACTTCATGTGCCACAGGTAAGTATTGTTATAGGGCTGCTGGTCCAGCGCCGTTGCCTTGCCGCTCCAGAGAACGACCACGATGTCATTTTCGGCAACAATGCTCTGGACCGTAGGGAAAATAGGCGTTGCCAGCCGGGCTGTAATGGGGCGTACGGCCCGGTCCATCAAATCTGCCTTGCTCTCGTACACTCCGGAGACGGGACTGGAGCCGGCGACTGTCCATCTGGCATTGGGCGCCAGCAGATCGAACACACTGCCTTTGCCCTGCTGCCAATTCACGAAGGACTGGTGGACCCGATGCGCGTTGGCATCCTGGCCGTAGGCTTGCGAAGCCCAAACGGCTCCCGGCAGTATCAGGCACAGCAAAAAGAACTGAAGACGCACGATCGAACTTGTCCATAGAGTCATGGCGGTTTCTCCCGGTTGATGAATTTTCTCTCCGGGAAAACCTTAACGGCACGCACTCAAAAACTTTTGCCCGATACTGCTGCGAAGTTGCCTGATGCTGGGAAAGGGCACTGACTGGCGAAACGCAATTGAACCTGGCGCTCTTCAGACGAAACCTGCTTCCTACTGTGGAGAAACGTATTTGGACAAGGTCGCCTTGAGTGCATCGGAGGCCAGGGCCGCCAGGATAGGCTCGGCATTCACCGCCATGTAGCGACCAATCCCGTCTTGCCGCTCCCTGACCTTCGGCGCGTACTTCGAGGCGCGGCCTTCGGTGGCAAGGGACGCCAACTCTTCTCCGGTAAACGACTGTTCATAGGCAGCCGCCAGGTTTTCATCCCACTTGGGCTGGTATTGCGGCAACAGTGCATTGATCTCATCGGACAGTGCGCTGTTCGCACTCGCGTTTCCCAGCTTGTCGGCGATAACCGCGTAGGTCGTACTGCTCTTGGCCGTCAAAAGCGCCAGGGAGGAGAGTTTATTGCCCATTCCGGACCGGGCAACGAGGGTACGAGCGTCATTGAGCGAAGCGGCATCGGCCAGCACGGTATTCGAGCATGCGACGAACATTGTCAGCGCAATGACAGCAGGCGACATCCTTTTCATTTTTCCATTTCCAATCGACAAACGATGTTTTGAGCGTAGTTCGAGCGTGAAGGGGCTGCCACCGAAAATGTACCGTCTGGTTAGCAAATCCATTCCACGCCTGGACAGTAGCAAATCAAAAACGACTATCCAATGACGGCGACGGGCCATTCAACCATCATCGGCACGCCAGCATCCGACCTCCATACCCACCCCAGCCGGCCAACTCGACGCAACTGCGGACCGTCGGCATCGATCGGGGCCCCTATCGCTACTTTTTTGCAGGCACCAGAAAACACAAACCCCCGATTTTCTCTTGAAAATCGGGGGTTTGTGTTCAACGAATTTGGCGGTGAAGGAGAGATTCGAACTCTCGATACAGTTTCCTGTATACACACTTTCCAGGCGTGCTCCTTAAGCCACTCGGACACTTCACCGTGTCTCGGCAAACTGTTCAGTCTGTCGAGGCGCGCTAATGTAGTCGAAAGCTTTCCTGATGGCAAAGGTTTTTTTGAGAATTTTCATGCGCTTAAGATGGACGACGATTTGAAATCCAGCGGACATGGCAAACCGGACAATCTTTGGGTCGGTCTGTACGCGATGTGATGGCCCCCAGCGCGGCCGATTGGGTGGAGCAGGCTGTTTAGGAGGTCCGGCACTGACCGGTGAGTCAGTCACGGCGCTTTACCTGACCTGCGGTGGTGGGTAACGTCTGCATCACTTCTCTTACAAGGAATAGCGTCATGAGCGATCTGATTGCCTACCATCTCGAAGACGGTATCGCGACCCTGACCTTGAACAACGGCAAGGTCAACGCCATTTCGCCGGATGTGATTACCGCGTTCAACGTTGCGCTGGATCGGGCAGTGGCGGATCGGGCGGTGGTGATCATTACCGGCCAACCGGGCATTCTGTCGGGCGGCTACGACTTGAAGGTGATGACTGCCGGCCCCAAGGAAGCGGTGAGCCTGGTCACGGCGGGCTCGACCCTTGCCCGTCGCCTGTTGTCACACCCCTTCCCCGTCATCGTCGCGTGCCCGGGCCATGCAGTGGCCAAGGGCGCTTTCCTGCTGCTTTCGGTGGACTACCGCATCGGCGTGGACGGGCCTTTCAGCATCGGCCTGAACGAGGTGCAGATCGGCATGACCATGCACCACGCCGGAATCGAACTGGCCCGTGATCGCCTGCGCAAGTCTGCCTTCCATCGCTCGGTGATCAACGGCGAGATGTTCAATCCACAGACAGCGGTGGATGCCGGCTTCCTCGACAAGGTGGTATCGGCCGAAGAGCTGCAAGGGGCTGCGCTGGAAGCGGCACGTCAGTTGAAGAAAATCAACATGAACGCCCACAAGCAGACCAAGTTGAAAGTACGCAAGGCTCTGCTGGACACGTTGGACGGTGCCATTCTGCTGGACCAGGATTTCCAGGTTTGACATCTACACCCGCGAATCGAAGCCCGGCCCACGTGTCGGGCTTTTTCATGTTGCGTTTAAAAATCCCCGGCCGCTCTAGCCTGCTTCTGACGCGTCCATCCGTGGGCACGCCGTCGAACATCGCCCATCTCCTTCCTGCAGGGCAGTAATTGCCGAAAACAGTGCACATCCGTACACTGCGCCACCTTTGTCCCGATGGGCCTGTAGATGTTGTTCGTACTGCGTATGTTGTTGCTGGGCCTGCACTTTATCCTCGCGGGTGTGCTCGGCCTGATCCTTGGCGTCTGCCGACCGTTCAATCCGGACAACAGCCGTTTATGCGCCCGGCTGTATGCCTGGCCCGCGATGTGGATCCTGGGCCTGCGGCTCAAGGCCGGGGTGGATACGCTGGCGAACAAGCCTCGGAGCTGCGTGATCATTGCCAATCATCAGTCCAACTATGACCTGTTCGTCTTCGGCAGCGTGGTGCCGCGGCGCACCGTGTGCATCGGCAAGAAGAGTCTGAAATGGGTGCCGTTGTTCGGGCAACTGTTCTGGCTGGCGGGTAACGTGCTGATCGACCGGGGCAACGCGATCAAGGCACGCCGGGCGATGCTGACCACCACCCACACGTTGCAGCATGAAGATACGTCCATCTGGGTATTCCCGGAGGGTACGCGCAATCTTGGCCATGAGTTGCTGCCATTCAAGAAAGGCGCCTTCCAGATGGCGATCGCCGCCGGGGTACCGATTGTCCCGGTGTGCGTCAGCAACTACGTCAACCACATGCGCCTCAATCGCTGGCGCAGCGGTGACATTCTCATACGCTCATTGCCAGCAATTCCTACAGCCGGGCTGAGCATGGAAGACATGCCCCGGCTCATGAACCAATGCCGTGAGCAGATGCATGAATGCATCGAGTCGATGGATCGACAGATCCGCAAATCCTGAACGAAACCCGCCCCACGGCGGGTTTTCTTTTGCCGGCGAACTTGGCGGATTTTGCTGACTCTCAAGCATCAGGGCGCGCTAAGCTGCGCATCGCATAGCCTGTCACTGCCATTTCCAAGAAAAGTGAACCACCACCATGGGTAGAGTCGTTGCCGCTGCGGTCTACAGCGCCGGTAAGAAAGTCACCAATATCACCCTCGATGAAGGCAGCACCTGGGCCGCCAAACCCGATCATTTCGTATGGATCGGCCTCGAGGAGCCCAATAACGAGGAACTGACCAACCTGCAGCGCCAGTTCAACCTGCATGAACTGGCGATCGAAGACGCCATGGAGAAGCACAGCCGCCCGAAGCTGGAGACCTTCGGCGATGCGCTGTTCATTGTGACGTATTCACCGGTACGCAAGGACGGCAAGCTGCAGTTCATCGAGACCCATATCTTCGCTGGCAATGGATACATCATCACCGCCCGTAACGGCCACTCGGCGTCCTACGCCTACGTGCGACAACGCTGCGAGGCCCGTCCCCTGCTGCTGGAGCATGGGGAAGACTTCGTTCTTTATGCCATCCTCGACTTCGTGATCGAGAACTACCAGCCAGTGGGCGAAGCCATTCATGCCGAGATCGATGAGCTGGAACAACATGTCCTGTGCAGCGCCCTGAACGAACGGGACATCCAGAAACTCCATGGCTTGCGACGGGACGTCTTACGGCTGCGTCGCTACGCGGCGCCGATGGTGGAAATCAGTGAAGAACTGCAGAGACTGAGCTTTCCTTTCATCGACAAGAACATGCGTCCTTACTTCCGCGATGTGCAGATCCATGTCACGCGGCAGATGGAAGACCTGACCACCCTGGCGGATATCGCCAGCCAGACCATCGAGGTCGGGGTATTGCTCGAAGCGTCGCGCCAGAGCGTGGTGCAGCGCAAATTCGCAGCGTGGGCCGCGATCCTCGCATTTCCCACGGCGGTGGCCGGTATCTACGGGATGAACTTCGAGAACATGCCAGAGCTGACCTGGCATTACGGCTACTTCATGGTGCTGGGAGTGATCGCGGTGGGGTGCACCGGGCTCTGGGCGAGCTTCAAGCGATCGGGGTGGTTGTAGAGCGGTCCAAAGGCAGGATTTCCTGGATGACGCCCGAAGCCATGGTGCAGGGCGTTGCGCAATGCTGCCCGGTCAGTCGGCATCGATAACGGACAGGCCGCCCCTTCTCCAGACAAGCCCGCCCTCCGACTACCCTTCCTGCGACGCTTACCCCTGGGGCTTATGGGCGACAAAACGCATCATCCATTCCGCCACGGTCGTGCCGTGGTGCTCCTGTTCGAGGCTTGCCACACCCTGGCTGTAGACCTTTTCGCCCAGGTGTTCCTGGCGAATATCCAACAACGCCCGGGAATAGTCGTGGATGAATTCAGGATGGCCCTGGAAACACAACACCTGATCGTCGATGTGGTAGGCGGCGAACGGGCAGAAATCGCTGGAGGCAATGACCGTGGCGTTTTCCGGAAGCTGGGTGACCTGGTCCTGGTGGCTGATCAGCAAGGTCAGCTCTTCCATCACCGGGCTCATCCATGGCGCCTTGGCTGCCAATTTGTAGCGATGGGTGCCTACGCCCCAGCCCTGGGTCGCGCGCTCGGTCTTGCCGCCAAGCAACAGCGCCAGCAACTGATGCCCGAAACAGACGCCCAGCAATTTATCGCCCCGCTTGTAGCGATCCAGCAGGAAGGCCTTGAGGGTTTGAATCCACGGATCGGTGCCAAAGGAGTCAGCCTTGCTGCCCGTCACGAGATAGGCATCGAAACGCTCGTCATCGCTGGGGTAATGGCCTTGCATCACGTTGTAGACGACGAATTGCGCCTCGATGGGCTGCTGCGAGAACAGGCGCTGGAACATCTGCCCGTAGCCCTGATATTGATCGGCCAATTCCGGACGCAGGATATCGGTCTCCAAGATGCAGATGCGTAGCGACATAAAAAATACCTGACACGGTGATGGGAATATTGCACACCCAAGAGCCTGCCTCGAAACACTGTTCCAAGGCAAGCCCTTCCTCGTCGTCAGAACAGCTCCTGCTTCGCGGCCTTTTCCAGCAACAGGGCCGGCGGAGCGAAACGCTCGCCATATTGCTCGGACAGATACTGGGCGCGAGCAATGAAATCCTTCAGGCCGTACTGGTTGATGAACTGCAACGCGCCGCCGGTCCATGGCGCGAAGCCGATGCCAAAAATCGAGCCGACGTTGGCATCGGCCGTCGAATTGAGCACGCCCTCTTCCACACAACGCACCGTCTCCAGGGCCTGGATGAACAGCAAGCGGTCACGGATATCCTGCGCTGAAATCCGCCTGCCCGCCTCCTCGAAATGCATCTTGAGTCCCGGCCACAAGTGCTTCGGCCCGCTGGCCGGGTATTCGTAGAAACCCGCTCCAGCGGCCTTGCCTGGGCGCTTGCATTCATTGAGCAGCCAATCGATTACCGCGAACGCGGGATGCTCGATGGGGGCTTTCCCTTCCGCCTCCAGATCCTGAAGGGTCTGGGCGCGAATATGACTCATCAGGCTGAGGGAAACTTCATCAGAAACCGCCAAGGGGCCGACCGGCATGCCGGCCTTGCGTGCTTCGGTCTCGATCATGGGCGCACTCACGCCCTCGCCGAGCATGGCGATGCCTTCCTGGGCGAAGGTACCGAAGACCCGTGATGTGAAGAAGCCGCGACTGTCGTTGACCACAATCGGCGTCTTGTGTATCTGCAGGACGAAATCGAAACTGCGCGCCAGGGTTTCATCACTGGTACCGGCGCCCTTGATGATTTCCACCAGGGGCATTTTTTCCACCGGGCTGAAAAAGTGCAGGCCGATGAACTTCGTCGGGTCCGGTACCGCCGTCGCCAGGCCGGTGATAGGCAATGTCGAAGTGTTGGAGGCAATCACGGCGTCGTGCCCTGCCAGAGCCTGGGCGGCGGCCGAGACCCTGGCCTTCAGGGCGCGATCTTCGAACACCGCTTCAATGATCAGGTCGCAGCCGGCGAGGTCGGCATCGCGGTCAGTGGCATGAATCCGCGCCAGCGTGGCTTCGTGTTGTTGCGCGCTGATCTGCCCGCGGTCGACCTTGCTGTCGAGCAAAGCCGCCAGACGAGCCTTGCCCTTCTCTGCCGCGGTCAGGTCGATGTCCTTGAGGACCACCTCGATGTTGGCCTGGGCGCAGACACCGGCAATACCGGCGCCCATCATACCGGCTCCCAGCACGCCGACTTTTTTTGTCGAGAACGGCGCAAAGCCTTGCGGACGGGAGCGTCCGGCCTTGATCTCGTTGAGCTGGAACCAGAAGGTACCGATCAGGTTCTTTGCCACCTGGCCGGTGGTCAGTTCGGTGAAATAGCGGGTTTCGATCAAGTGCGCAGCGTCGAAGCTCACCTGTGCGCCCTCCACCGCTGCACAAAGGATTTTCTCCGGCGCCGGCAGGCAACCCTGGGTCTTGTTGCGCAGAATCGAAGGTGCAATCGCCAGCATCTGCGCCATGCCCGGGTCGGATGGCGTGCCCCCCGGAATCCGATACCCCTTCAAATCCCAGGGCTGGAGCACATTCGGATTGGCGAGTATCCAGGCGCGAGCCTTGGCCAGCAACTCGTCACGGTCGCCTGCCAGCTCATCGATCAACCCAACCTGCAAGGCTTGCCGAGCGGTGACCCTCTTACCCTCCAACAGATACGGCAAGGCTTTCTCCAAGCCAAGCAGACGCACCATCCGCACCACCCCGCCACCGCCCGGCAGCAGGCCGAGGGTGACCTCCGGCAGACCGATCTGCACGGATGGATCGTCCAGCGCCACACGGTGATGACAGGCCAGGCAGAGCTCCCAGCCACCGCCCAGGGCCGCGCCGTTGATAGCGGCCACCACCGGCCTGCCCAACGTTTCCAGGGCGCGCAGTTGCGCCTTGAGAGCCAGGATCATGTCGTAGAACGCCTTGGCCTGGTCCTTGCCGACCTTGACCAGTTCGTTGAGATCGCCGCCAGCGAAGAAGGTTTTCTTGGCGGACGTGATGACCACCCCGGCTATGCGGTCCTTTTCAGCACTCAGTCGGGCGATGCAGGCGGCCATGGCCTCGCGGTACACCGCATTCATGGTGTTGGCACTCTGGCCCGGCATATCCAGGGTCAGGACGACAATCCGGTCGGGGCCTGTTTCGTAACGTATGGCATCGGTCATCGATAGCGTTCCTAAAAAAATACGGTTCCTTGAAGACGGGCTCAGAGACGCTCGATCACCGTGGCGATGCCCATGCCACCACCGACGCACAGGGTCGCCAGGCCATAACGCAGGCGACGCGCCTCCAGTTCGTCGAGCAAGGTGCCGAGGATCGCGCACCCCGTCGCCCCCAAGGGATGGCCCAGGGCAATGGAACCGCCGTTGACGTTGACCTTCGTCGGATCGATGGCCATGTCCTTGATGAATTTGAGCACCACCGAGGCAAACGCTTCGTTGACCTCGAAAAGGTCGATGTCCTGCACCCGCAAGCCGGCCTTGGCCAAGGCCTTGCGGGTAGCTGGCGCGGGACCGGTGAGCATGATGGTCGGGTCGGTGCTGGTGATGGCCGTGGCGACGATCCGTGCACGGGGTTGCAAGCCCAGGGCCCGCCCCTTGGCTTCGGAGCCGACCAGCATCAGCGCCGCGCCATCGACGATCCCGGAGCTGTTGCCCGGCGTATGCACATGATCGATCCGCTCGACATGGCTGTAGACCCTGAGTGCGGTGGCATCGAATCCCATCTGGCCCATGGCCTCGAAACTCGGCTTGAGCTTGCCAAGACCCTCAAGGGTCGAGTCGGCGCGAATGAATTCATCCTGATCCAGCAGCGCCAGGCCGTTCTGGTCCCGCACCGTCACCAGGGATCGATCGAACGAACCGTCCGCCCTGGCTCGCGCAGCCTTGTGCTGGGAATGCAGTGCATAGCGGTCGACATCCTCCCGGCTGAAACCTTCCAGGGTGGCAATCAGGTCGGCGCCAATGCCCTGGGGTATGAAATGCCCCGACAGGTTGGACTGCGGATCCAGCGCCCAGGCCCCGCCGTCGCTGCCCATGGGCACCCGGGACATGGATTCGACGCCACCGGCCACCACCAGGTCTTCGAACCCGGAGCGCACTTTCATCGCCGCCAGGTTCACCGCTTCCAGGCCCGAGGCACAGAACCGGTTGAGCTGCATGCCCGCGACACTGATATCCCAGCCTGCCACCACGGCGGCGGTCTTGGCGATGTCGGCGCCCTGGTCGCCCACCGGTGTCACACACCCGAGCACGATGTCATCCACCTGGCCGGTATCCAGGTCCATGCGCTGCTGCAGGGCATTGAGCAGCCCACTCACCAAACTCACCGGCTTGACGCTGTACAAGGCACCGTCAGCCTTGCCCTTGCCACGGGGCGTGCGCAACGCGTCGAAAATCAAAGCCTCGGTCATGACACCCTCGAACCGCAGTTGTATGCAAGGCCTCCAACCATAAGCCCAGCGGCAGGGGATTCAATGACCACAGCGCTCAACAGCGTTGACGACCACGGTCAGACGAACGGTAGCGAGCTATCGGGTTAACCGTTTCAGGAGAGCGAACTGTCTAGCAAAAGGTCCTTCAGGTAGATGGCAATAGGCCTCATAGCGTTTTGATAACTGCTGGTTAAAAACTGATACTAATTGGATCTAAGCCAAGCCGGCTGCGGCCCCTAATGTAATCCTTGTACAAGAGAGTCGTCGGGTTTTGCCGAGGCGCTTGTCAGACAGGAAGTGCAACGCCAGCCGTCATGGAGTTATGCAGGCTGGCTCAGGAAATAACAAAAAAGGCGGGTCAGCCATGTTCAAACATACGAAAGTTCGTCAAGCCGGACTCATTCTCTTCGCCACGACGCTGCTGTTGATTCTGCCGAATATCCCCAAGATGATCGGCTGAATCCGTACGCGGGCAGTTGCCTCGATACTGTGTTTCTCGCTAAAAAAAGCGACAGGCTCGTTGTTCGGGCCGCAGTGGCTGTGCCAACCTTTGCGGCACCCCACTCGACATGGAAGGCGATCCATTGAAGGCTCTCATCATGCTCGGGGCGTTGCTGCTCGGCACGCCCCTGTACGCCGCCCAGCTGACGCTGGAACTGGGCGCGAATACACGCACCTGGCAAACAGAAGAACTGCTCAAGCATCCGCAAGCCCGGACCGTACAAATCGCCGAGGACGTCTCCTACAAGAAACCGATGACCTACCGCGCCGTGCCGCTGACGGAGTTGTTGACCGGCATCCAGCCGGACGATCATCTGCAAGCCGTGGCACTGGATGGCTTCGCCGCCGAATTGCCCGCTGCGCCCTTGTTGAACAAGAGCGGCGCACGCGCCTGGCTGGCGATAGAGGATCCGGCCGCGCCATGGCCTCCACTGGGTGAAGGCAAGCACAGCGCCGGGCCTTTCTACCTGGTCTGGACCGATCCGCAGGCGGGCCATATCAGCCCCGAGCAATGGCCCTACGCGGTGGCGAGCATCAAGCGCCTGCCAGCGGTAGCCGAACGCTTCCCTGCCCTGCTGCCGGCGCCTACCCTGGCCAAGGACGATCCGGTCAACAAAGGCTTCGAGCTGTTCCAGAAAAACTGCCTGGCGTGTCACCGCCTCAATGGCGCGGGCGACGCACAGTTCGGTCCGGACCTGAATATTCCCTTCAATCCCACCGAATACTTCTCGGGGGACTTCCTCAAACGCTACATCCGCGACCCCCAGAGCCTGCGCCGCTGGCCCCAAGGGAAGATGCCAGGGTTCTCCGCAGCGGTGTTGCCGGATTCGGAACTGGACCTGTTGGTGGGTTATCTGAAGCACATGGCCGGACGCAAACAGCTGCCGAGTCCATGAGGCATCATTGTTCCTGCCAGGCAACCACCGTAGCCGGCGTCACGACCACCCGGGCCCGCATCTGCTCGCAACCGCCATCGCGACGCATGCCCCGTACCGGGCAGGCGTCGAGGTAATCCAGGCCTACGGCCAGTTTCAAGTGTCGCTCCGGGCGGGCCAGTTGGTGCGTGACATCGAAGCTGTACCAGGCGTCGTCGAGCCAGGCTTCGGCCCAGGCATGACTGGCCAGGTGCTCGCAGCCGTCGCTGTACACATAGCCAGACACATAGCGCGCCGGCACGCCCAGACTGCGGGCGCAGGCCAGGAAGGCGTGGGTATGATCCTGGCACACCCCGCTGCGGCCGGCGAACGCCTGTGCCGCGCGGGTCTCGACCTGGGTCGAGCCCGGGGTATACGCGATGTGCCGGTTCAGCCCGTGCATCAGGTCGATCAGTGCCACGCGGTCACGCCGTTGCCCGCACTGCTCATGGGCGAAGTCACGCAAGGCCTCGTCCGCTTCGGTCAGCCGGGTGAACCGCAGGAACGGTAGCGCCGAGCGTTGCTCATGCTCGGCCTCATGCGAGGGATCGATATCGACCTGGCCGCGTGCACCAATGATGATGGTTTCGTGGGGCTCGTCCAGGGTGAGCACATGGAGAATATTGCCGAACGGATCCAGCTGGGAACGCACCGGTCGAGGCAAGTCGAGCTTCCAGCTCAGCACGTGCTGGCGTTCGCTGTCTTGGGGTGTGAGGCGCAGGTACTGGATGCTGGCGCGAACCTGATGTTCATAGTGGTAGGCCGTTTCGTGGCTGATCGAGAGTCTCATATGACCTCCAGGTAGGAACGGTGGATCGCGTCGCCCAGCTCGCGGACCCTCGGGATGAACTCCGTGAGCCAGGCATGCAGACCTCCATCAAGGATTTCATGGATACCGGTATAGCGCAGGCGTGCATCCATCTGCGCCGCCAGGCGTTGCGCCGGCCGCCCATTGGTCCCTGGCAGGCTGGCCAGGATCTGGTCGATTTCCTCGGTGCAGGCGCGCAGCGAGCGCGGCACATCGGCACGCAACAACAGCAACTCGGCCACATGGCGGGCTCCGGGGGCATCGCGGTAGATCTCGGTATAGGCTTCGAAGGAAGACAGGGCACGCAACACCGCGCTCCACTGATAATACGCATGGGCCGTGCCGTCGCTGACGGCGTCAGCCTGGTCGCCGGCCATCTCATAGCGGGCATCGAGCAGACGCAGGGTGTTGTCGGCCCTTTCGATAAACGTTCCCAGGCGGATGAACCTGAACGCATCGTTGCGCATGACGGTGCCATAGGTTGCCCCCCGAAACAGGTGGGACCTCTCCTTGATCCATTCACAGAAACGGCTCAGCCCGTAACGCCCCAGGCCCTGCCCGGCAATATCGCGGATATCCAGCCAGGTGGCATTGATGTTTTCCCACATGTCGGCGGTAATTCGCCCACGCACCGCATGGGCGCTGGCCCGAGCCGCCCCGAGGCAACTGTAGATACTGGCGGGGTTGGCGGCCTCCAGGGCGAAGAAATGCAGCAATCGCTCGGCATGCAGATCGCCGTGTCGCTCCCGGTAGTCATCCAGCGTACCGGTGATCAGCAAGGGCATGGCCAACTCGTGCAGGCCATCGCCATGACCGTCCTGGGGCATCAAGGACAGCGAATAACTGACGTCGAGCATCCGGGCGAGATTTTCCGCCCGCTCCAGGTAACGTGACATCCAGTAAAGGTCCGAGGCGGTTCTACTCAACATGGCAGGCTTCCTGGCATCGTAGCTCCCTCATTGCTCGACCACCCAGGTGTCCTTGGTGCCACCACCCTGGGACGAATTGACCACCAGCGATCCTTCGCGAAGCGCTACGCGGGTCAGGCCACCGGGCACTACCCGGGTTTCTTGGCCGGACAACACGAACGGTCGCAAATCGATGTGGCGCGGTGCGATACCGTTCTCGACGAAAGTCGGGCAGGTGGAAAGCGATAGCGTCGGCTGGGCGATATACGCATGCGGCCTGGCCTTGATCCGCTCCCGGAATGCGTCGATCTGGGCCTTCGTCGAAGTAGGCCCCACCAGCATTCCATACCCACCGGAACCTTGGGTTTCCTTGACCACCAGGTCTGGAAGGTGCGCCAGTACATGGGACAGATGGACAGGATCACGACACTGCCAGGTGGGAACGTTCTTCAGGACCGGTTCTTCATCCAGGTAGAAACGGATCATATCGGTGACGAACGGGTACACCGACTTGTCGTCCGCCACGCCGGTACCGATGGCATTGGCCAGCACCACGTTGCCGGAGCGGTAGGAGGACAGGATCCCCGGCACGCCGAGCATCGATTCCGGATTGAAGGCCAGCGGATCGAGGTACGCATCGTCAAGGCGCCGGTAGATCACATCCACCGCTTTCGGCCCGTCGGTGGTACGCATGAACACCTTGTCATCGCGTACGAACAGGTCCGCGCCTTCCACCAGCTCCACGCCCATTTCCCGGGCCAGGAATGCATGCTCGAAGAATGCACTGTTGAAACGCCCCGGCGTGAGCACCACGACGCTGGGATCTTCCAGCGCGCTGGCGCTTCTCAGGGTATCGAGCAGCAGGTTGGGATAATGGTCGATGGGGGCGATGCGCTGGGCCGCGAACAGTTCGGGGAACAGCCGCATCATCATCTTGCGGTCTTCCAGCATATAGCTCACGCCACTGGGCGTACGAAGATTGTCCTCGAGTACGTAGTACGTGCCATCCCCATCGCGTACGAGATCGATACCGCAGATGTGGGCATAGACGTCACGATGCAGATCCAGGCCTTGCATCGCCAGCTGATATTGTTCGTTGGCCAACACCTGTTCGGCCGGGATGATGCCGGCACGGATGATCCGTTGCTCATGGTAGAGGTCGGCCAGGAACATGTTCAGCGCCCGGACCCGTTGGACGCAGCCACGCTCGACGACTCGCCATTCGCTGGCGGGAATGCTGCGCGGGATCGTGTCGAAGGGAATCAGGCGCTCCGTTCCCTGCTCATCGCCGTAGAGCGTGAAGGTAATTCCCGCACGATGAAACAACAGATCGGCTTCGCGCCGCCGCTGGGCCAGGAGCTCCTCCGGCGCTGACGCCAGCCAATGGGCAAACGCCCGGTAATGCGGGCGAACCTGACCCTCGGCATCGTACATTTCATCAAAACCGGCGCGGCTCATGCCGTTCTCCCTGTCATCCGACATCAAGGCATCGCGGCCCTCTCCTGCGCCGCTGGTTCGTTGCGGCGCAGGAGCTTCGCTCCCCTGAGCATAGACATGGAAAAAGAACCCGGCCCGTCCCGGATACAGTTGGGTACAAAACGAAAAACGGCCGGCCCAAAGGCCAGCCGTTGTCAGTTGTCGCGGATGAATCCTCAGGCCTGGAAGCGCCGGATTTCCTGCTTGACGCCCCAACCCTCGATGACACCGCCCAAGGGCTCCACAACCGCTTCGAAGTCTTGCTCGAAGTCCCCGATGTCATCGTAGGTGGCGTACATCACCCGACTCAGTTCCAGTGACCAGCCACCGTCATCCCGTGGACTGATCTGTGCATTCAGGGACTCACCCCGAAATTGACCCGCCGCCCTGCGCGCCCGCTCCTCATCCGGGAAGATGGCGTAGAACTCGATGGGATGGAATTGTGAAAAATCGAACCCGCCTTCTTTCATGCGGCGCAACACACGGGTGCTGATGTCTTCTTGATAGGCTGTGCTCATGAAACGTCCTCCTCAAATCGATGGATAGACTTTCCGTCTTCCCGCGCAGGCAATCCGGGGATTGCGTGCAACACGGCATCAACTGACCGTCGGGACACAAGCATGTAGCTGACAAGACCAGACCTTAGCGATCTCTTCGCTGATCTCGTTTGCAGAGTAGTCGCAAGTCATGGCCACTGCCAAGCGGGGCCAGGCCACGATTTCATGAAATCGGTTTAATACTGATGATTTCGATGCTGTGCTGGGACTTGAGATTCTTCACCGTGGGATCTTCTGTCCTTCCTTCCAGGTCATTGAGATCCAGCTTGGCGGACACCGGGAGCAATCTTTCACGAATCAGCTGAGCTGCCTGCTCCATAGTGGGTTCCTGGTCATGGTCGAACTGCTCGGCGATGGCTTCGCCGTGATCATCAACGAAAGTGATCTCCCACTTGCGCATTGGTGTCTCCTCGATCAATTCATCGTCGGGCTTACCTCTATCTCGACCTTGAAGGCTGAACGATCGTTCCGCCGGGTACTGGGCGGTACAGATGAAAAGACCGCCTCGCGGCGGTCTGTCGATGCTGTTTGCAGACAATCTCGCCGATTACTTCTCTTCGGCAAGCTTTTTCAGGGCTTTCAGCGTATTGAATGGCGCATCCACCACGAACTTGTTGGCCAGCCAGGACGGTACATCCCCACCTGGCTCAGTATGGACCTGATAGACCACTTCGACCTGGCCCGGGCCCTTGGGCGTCAACTTCCAGAACCCGTCGACCTGGGTCACCCGCACGAACCCCTTTTCTTCTGGCCGATAGGTTGGCACACCCTTGAGGTTACGGGTCAGGCTTCCATCGGCACCGTTTACAGTGGTGACTTCCAGCACCGAGTCCCGTGACGTGACAGGCCACGGCGTGTTGAACTGGGTGTAGGTCCAGCTCTTGTCGCCTTCGTGCTTGATCAGTTCCTGCTTCTTGCACTCGTGGATCCAGGCACAGGCCCCGGGAACGTCTTCCTGCAGGGCGCGTAGTTTGTCCACCGTGGTGTTCATGACGGTGACGCCACGGTAGGCCTTGTATTTGGAGCCGGCCACTTCACTGAGGGAAACCTTGATGCCGTCCTGCTCCTTGGCGACTTTCCAGTCTTCGGCCTGGGCGCTTGCCGTCGCCAACAGAACGACCAGACCACACGACACAGCCATACGATGCAGCGAACCCATAGTGTTTTCCTTATTGTCGAAGTCCGTTCATTGAGTTTTGTCATCGGAACGAATCGCCAGGACCCGTCCGTCGACCCGTTACGCTGCGGTGACTTGTTCCCACCATCCGAGCAATCGAATGGCTTCTTCACGACTGCTGCCGCAAACCTCGATGTCGGCCGCGAATCCCGAGCAGACCGCCGGACGTTCCGGCTGCCCGAAGATCTGGCACAGGTTATCGACTGACAGCTGCACGCAACGTTCGCCGGCAGGCTTGCCATGGGGCATGCCAGGGATCGACGAACTGATGGAAGGGGCAATGCAACAGGCGCCACAGCCTTCACGGCATTTCATGACGTCGACATCCTCACGACAGGTAACGGATTCATAACGCAACACAGAGTAACGGCTAAAACGCTCGTTTTAAATTGCCGTGAACGCGTTTTTTCGCTCAATGCAGACGACCGGACAGTCAGCGACGGCTCGATGGCCATCAGGTTTCACTGTTTGAATTCGAAGTCCAACGCGGCCCCTTCAACCTCGTTGCGTTCCTGATTACGCAGCGGAAGCTGCATTTCGTTGCTCAGCAGACGACCGTTGAGCTGGAACGGACCAGGCTTCTCTCCAAACATCGACGGCAGCAGCGGCTCACGTTTGGGCAAAGGGGCTTTTCCCGGCGGCTCCAGCTCCTCGACCATTTCATGAGGCAGGCTCAGGTCCAGTCTGGCCGCAGGCAGGGGAGTCTTGGCGATTTCCCGGGCCGACTTGGTCTTGGAGGCAATGGGCGGTCGTTTCTTCTTCGGGGAGACCGCTTTTTTGGCAGGAGCCTTTTTCGCCGCCACTGTTTTTTTGGACACGTTGTTCGTGGCGCTGGCGGCCGGTTTCTCCTGCGCTGGCGCAGCCAGAACGCCTTCGGCATGGAAGGCGGTCAGCAGGCCGATCAGAACCCAGGCGGCAGGAGCAATGACTTTCATAAATACAATGGCAGCTACGACAGAGGTACCCATGCTCGCCCGATAATGGGGCGCTGACAAGCACATCAATCCAAGGTGCTGATCTTCAAGCGGATTTTCTAAAAGAACCCGCCGGCCGTCTCCTGGCACAACTGAGTGGCCAGCAGCCCCAGCGTCATCAAGGCCCGTTCCGCCTCGCGATTCCAGGGGATGCCACAGTTCAGGCGGATGCAGTGGTTGAACTGCTCGGTATTACTGAAGATCAACCCCGGTGCGATGCTGATGCCCTGTTGCAGCGCACGGACATGCAGTTCCTGGGTATTGACCCGCCCCGGAAGGCTGACCCACAGGATGAAGCCCCCGGTGGGGCGGCTCATCTGCGTACCCTCGGGGAAATGCTGCTGCACCGCCAATTGGAAGGCGCTGAGATTCTTGCGGTATTCCTGGCGGATATAGCGCAGGTGCCGGTCATAGCCGCCATTTTCCAGATAGGCCGCAATGCCCATCTGGGTGACGCTGCAGGCCGAGTGGGTACTGAAGGTCTGGAGCCGCTGGATTTCCTGCTGGAATTTACCGGCGATCATCCAGCCAATGCGCACGCCCGGTGACAATGTCTTGGAGAAGCTCGAACAGTAGATGACTCGGTCCAGCCGATCATAGGCCTTGAGCGCCTTGGTACGGCCCTGCTCGAACATCAACTCGCCATAAATATCGTCCTCGACGATCTGGATGTCGAAGTCCGATGCCAGGCGCAACAGCTGTTTCTGCCGCTCTTCCGGCATGGTCCCGCCAAGAGGGTTGCTCAAGCGCGTGGTCAGTACCAATGCCTTGATCGACCATTGGTTGGCCGCCAGTTGAAGGGCTTCCAGGCTCATGCCGGTCACCGGATCGCTGGGAATCTCGATGACCTTGAGCCCCAACAGATCCGCCAGTTGCAACAAGCCATAGTAGGTGGGTGACTCGGCGGCAATCAGGTCTCCCGGGCGGGTCAGTACTCGCAAGGACATCTGCAGCGCATCGACACAGCCGTGGGTGATCACGACTTCGGAGGGATCCACCACCACGCCGGCATCGCGCATGCGGATCGCCACCTGACGCCGCAACGGCTCGAAACCCGGGCTGAACATGTAGCTGAACGCCCGCGGACTGTGGAAGCGCGTGACCTTGGCCAACTGCTGATGCAGCGCTCGGACTGGCAGGTAATCGACGCTCGGCACCGCCGCCCCCAGGGGAAACACTCCTTCGCGTCGCGACTCCACCAGCACCTGCTGGATGATGCTGCTGCGGGTCACCAGGCCCGGGCGCTCCACCCGGGCGATATCCGGGGTCGACGCCGTGAGCGCAGGGGTCTGGTGCACGTAATAGCCCGATTGCGGCCGCGCCCGAATCAGCCCCTGGTCCTCGAGGTTCGCGTAGGCCTGCAACACCGTCGCGTGGCTGACGTTGAGCTGTGAGCTCATCTTGCGCACCGAAGGCACGCGTTCACCGGGCTGATACACACCACGCCGGATGTCTTCAGCCAGTTGCTGTGCAATACGTTGATAGAGCAAGAGATTGGTCATGGCGCAGCACTCGATTTCACGGGCATTTTATTCTTGTCGGAAACGATACCGGAACAGTTTAGAAGTGTACTGGGACAGTTGCCAGATTACTCGACAGTACAGTGGGTTGATAGCCCCAACTGTACTCATGATGGCTGGTTCAGAAAGCAAAAACCCGGCGCCTTTGCAGGGGGCCGGGTTTTTGGATCAGGCAAGTTTCAGCGGGCGGCGCCGAGCTGGCCCTTTTCGTCGGAAAAGACGATTTCAACACGACGGTTCTGCGCCCGCCCTCGTTCGGTAGCGTTCACATCCACCGGAAACTGATCGCCGTAGCCCTCGACCTGGATGCGTTTTTCATCGATACCCAGATCCACCAGCACGTCCGCCACCGACTGCGCGCGGTCGCGGGAGAGCTTGAGGTTCTCCTGCTTGCCTCCGGTGCTGTCGGTATACCCTTCGATGCGCACCACGCGCTTGGGATTGAGCTGCAGGAACTGCACGATCTTGAGCACTACCCGGTTGGCCGAGCTCTTGAGTTCAGCTTCGCCGGTGTCGAACAAGACATCACCGAGGGTCATCACCAGGCCGCGATCGGTCTGGGTGGTCGCCATTTCCTTGATCTGCTCTTCGAGCCATTTGCCTTGCTGCTGGACGCTGAGCAACTTGGACTCTCGCAAGGCCAACTGCAGGCGCTGGCGCTCCAGTTCGAGTTTCGCCGCGCGCTCTTCGTTGAGCACCTGGTTGGTGTGTTCCCGGGCAATTTCGCTGTAGCGCTGGCTGAGGTAGGCGTAATGCAAGACGTCCTCGCCACTGCCCCAGTATGTGGAAAGCCGATCGGCACGGGCCAGTGATTCACCGGCGCGTATCACGTCCTTGGGCGCGGCACGCAACACGTTGGAGTCTTCCTTGACCTTCTGGAAGTCGTCGCTGGCTTTTTCCAGTGCTGCCTCGCTGCGCTGCCCCGCGCAGCCATACAGACTGGCCAGCCCCAGCAGGACCAGGCTGCCCATCACATGGGAGAGTTTCATTGGGCATCCTCCCTCAATTGCTTGCGCAGGCGTGCAATGCGGGTGTTGAGCACGTTCAATTGCTCCTGGCTCTTGAGCGTCAGCACCTTCGCTTCCGCCAGGCGCGCATCCAGCTCGGCCTGCTCGGCGCGCATGCGCGCCTTCTTGTACGATTCGTCAGCCATGTTGCTCTTGGCCCGGGCGAACTTTTCTTCGGCAAGTTTCAGCTCCGGCACTTCGTCGGCGGTGGCACCCACTGCCCGGGCTTGCTCCAACGCCTGTTCGGTCAGGCGGATCTGTTCATTCGGCGCCGGATCGGCTGCGCAGCCCGCCAGAGCCAGAACGGCCAGGGCAGCGAAAAGAGGTCGAATAGTCACTAATGTTCCCTACTGTTTTGAGGCGCTGGCAGATGACTGCAACTGTGTGTTCCAGCGCTCGAGATTGCGTTGCAATACAGACTCCGCCAGGCCGGACGCGGCCAATTCTGTCATCTTTTGCGCCAGCTGTCCGCGTAGCCATGGGTCATTGCAGGCCGAGTCATGGGAAACCGCCAGGAACAGCCCCGGTTTATCCACCGGTTGCGGCATGGCCTGGAGGTCTTGCGCCATGCCCAACGTCTGCGCCATCGCCAGGCCCGAATAGCGCCCCGCCAGGACATACTCGACCTCTCCAAGCAGCAATTTCTGAAAGGCCTGGGTCAAGTTGGAGGTGCGTACCAGGGACAATTGCTGCTCTGCGAACATACCGAATGCCTGGGTCATGCGCGCCTTTTCCGACAACGCCCCGGTGTGGCCGTGGAGGTCTTCGGGGCGCTCGGCGATGAGGGGCGAATCCTTGCGGGTCCAGACCAGGTAATCGTTCTCCAGCAACGGCGGGTGGATGTAATCGAGCGAATCGAGCCCGGCGGTGGTCAGCGGGGCATCGGTGAGCAGGTCCATGCGGCCGCTGCGCACTTCCTCCAGCGCCTGGGCCCGCTTGCCGGCGTAGAGCAGTTCGACCTTGATACCCAACTCACCCGCCACTTTCGTCAGCAGGTCGGCGCCGGCACCGATGAGGTGCTTGGGGTCCTGAGGGTCCTGCCAGAGGTAGGGTGGCGCATCCGGGCTGCCGGTGGCGATCAGTCGCTCACACTTGCCGGCCGCAACGGACAGGGCCGGTGCACCTGTCAGCAACCACGCCAGCGACCAGCCAGCCAGACGATGAAGCTCCATGACGATACGCTCCCCTTGCAAACACACGATGCAGAAATAAAAAACCCGGCCAACCGGCCGGGTTCTTTATAAGTGAAGATGCCGGATCAGACCAGCTTCTCCAACTCTGGAACGGCCTCGAACAGGTCCGCCACCAGGCCATAATCGGCCACCTGGAAGATCGGCGCCTCTTCGTCCTTGTTGATCGCAACGATCACCTTGGAGTCCTTCATGCCGGCCAGGTGCTGGATCGCGCCGGAAATACCGACGGCGATGTACAGCTGTGGCGCAACGATCTTGCCGGTCTGGCCGACCTGCATGTCGTTGGGTACGAAACCTGCGTCGACCGCCGCGCGGGAAGCGCCGACGGCAGCGCCCAGCTTGTCGGCCAGGGCGTACAGGTGCTTGAAGTTGTCGCCGTTCTGCATGCCACGGCCGCCGGAAACGACGATCTTGGCAGCGGTCAGTTCCGGACGATCGGACTTGGCCAGCTCTTCGTTGACGAAGCTGGAGATACCGGCGTCATGGGCGGCGCCCACGGCTTCGATGGCAGCCGAGCCACCTTCGGCGGCAACCGGGTCGAAACCGGTGGCGCGAACGGTAATGACCTTGACCGAGGCGTTCGATTGCACGGTGGCAATGGCGTTACCGGCGTAGATCGGACGCTTGAAGGTATCGGCGCTTTCTACCGAGATGATCTCGGAGATCTGGTCGACATCCAGGGCAGCGGCGACGCGCGGCAAGATGTTTTTACCGTTGGAGGTCGCGGCTGCCAGGATGTGGCTGTAGCCCTTGCCCAACTCGGTCACCAGCGGAGCGACGTTTTCCGGCAGCTGGTGCGCGTAAGCGGCATTGTCAGCGTTCAGGACCTTGCTCACGCCAGCGATTTTCGCAGCGGCTTCGGCAACGGCGCCTGCGCCCTGACCGGCCACCAGGACGTGCACATCGCCACCGATTTTGGCAGCGGCAGCAACGGTGTTCAGCGTGGCAGGAGCCAGCGCTTTGTTGTCGTGTTCGGCGATTACCAAGATAGTCATCGTTAGATTACCTTCGCTTCGTTTTTCAGTTTCTCGACCAGTTCAGCCACCGACTTGACCTTGATGCCCGCGCTGCGTGCAGCCGGCGCTTCGACTTTCAGGGTCTTGTTGGTGGAGGCGGTGGAAACGCCCAAAGCGTCCGGAGTCAGCGTCTCGAGAGGCTTCTTCTTGGCTTTCATGATGTTTGGCAGGGACGCATAACGCGGCTCGTTCAAACGCAGGTCGGTGGTGACGATGGCCGGCAGCTTCAGGGAAACGGTCTGCGCACCGCCATCGATTTCACGGGTCACGGCAACGCTGTCGCCGGACACTTCGACTTTCGACGCGAAGGTGCCCTGACCGTAGCCGCTCAGTGCAGCAAGCATCTGGCCGGTCTGGTTGTTGTCGCTGTCGATGGCCTGCTTGCCGAGGATCACCAGCTGTGGCTGTTCCTTATCGACGACGGCCTTGAGCAGCTTGGCCACGGCCAGGGAGGTCAGGTCTTCGGCGGATTCGACGAGGATGGCGCGATCGGCACCCAGCGCCAGCGCGGTGCGCAGTTGCTCCTGGGCAGTGGTCGGACCGATGGAGACAACGACGATCTCAGTCGCCACGCCTTTTTCTTTCAGGCGCACGGCTTCTTCTACGGCGATTTCGCAGAAAGGGTTCATCGACATCTTGACGTTGGCGAGGTCGACGCCGGAGTTGTCCGCCTTGACGCGAACCTTGACGTTATAGTCGACCACTCGTTTGACAGCTACAAGAACCTTCATGGATTCCTCGTTACTCTCCGGTGAAAAGAAAGTCGCCTAGGCGAACCTGGCGGTTGATGCTCATGGGCGCAAGGGCACCTCTAAAAACGCCGGCATGAACCACACATGACCTTGCTCACGGGAGTGATGACCGTTCGTCAGTGGTGACCGATGAGTCATTCATTATCGCGGCGTGTAAACTGCGCATCCGAACACGCAATCCAGTCACTTTGTGCTGCCTTCGCCCTGTCTTTAGAGGTGCTCTTGAAACCAACAGTCAGCCTACGGCGAGCGCAAAACCGACCGTATCTTGACCGGAACGCCTATTCCGGTCAATACGGCAAAATGTCCAGCCATAAGCCGCACGTCAGTGATTTATCTGGCTTCCAGCGATTTCAAACAAACGTTTGTATTGGACGCTGAGAGTGGTGTAGATATAATGCGCCGCTCAAAGAGAGCGCCGCGATTCATCCATTGTCGCTTTCGTCATACCGATGAAGGAAACAATGGATGCAACGCCAACCTCCAATTAGAAAAAACCGCTGAGCCTTGAGTAGGAGATAGCCTGTGGAACGCGAATACATGGAATTCGACGTGGTCATCGTCGGTGCCGGCCCCGCTGGCCTGTCTGCCGCTTGCCGACTGAAACAGAAGGCCACCGAAGCCGGTAAGGAAATCAGCGTCTGCGTGGTGGAAAAAGGCTCTGAAGTTGGCGCGCACATCCTCTCCGGTGCGGTGTTCGAGCCCCGCGCCCTGAACGAGCTGTTCCCGGATTGGAAAGAGCTGGGCGCGCCATTGAACACGCCCGTCAAGCGCGATGACATTTATGTCCTGAGAAACGCCGACACCGCGAGCAAAATCCCTGACTTCTTTGTGCCCAAGACCATGCACAACGAAGGCAACTATATTATTTCCCTGGGCAACCTGTGCCGCTGGCTGGCCCAGCAGGCCGAGAACCTGGGCGTGGAAATCTATCCAGGCTTCGCCGCCCAGGAAGCATTGTTCGACGAGAACGGCGTGGTGCGCGGGATCATCACCGGTGACCTGGGCGTCGACCGCGAAGGCCATCCGAAGGAAGGCCTCTACACGCCCGGCATGGAACTGCGCGGCAAGTACACGCTGTTCGCCGAGGGCTGCCGTGGTCATATCGGCAAGCAACTGATCAAGCGCTTCAACCTGGACAGCGACGCCGATGCGCAGCACTACGGCATCGGCTTGAAGGAAATCTGGGAAATCGACCCGGCCAAGCATCAACCCGGCCTGGTGGTACACACCGCCGGCTGGCCGCTGGACATCATGGGTACCGAAAACACCGGTGGTTCATTCCTTTATCACCTGGAAAACAACCAGGTGGTGGTGGGCCTGATCGTCGACCTGTCCTACAGCAACACGTTCCTCTCGCCGTTCGACGAGTTCCAGCGCCTCAAGCACCATCCCGTGCTCAAGCAATACCTGGAAGGCGGCAAGCGTGTCAGCTACGGTGCCCGTGCCATCTGCAAGGGCGGCCTGAATTCGCTGCCGAAAATGGTCTTCAAGGGCGGCGCTTTGATCGGTTGCGACCTCGGCACCCTGAACTTCGCCAAGATCAAGGGCAGCCATACCGCCATGAAATCCGGCATGCTCGCTGCCGAGGCGGTGGCCGATCGCCTGTTCGCCGAGTCCGAAGGCGGTGATGAACTGACCGCCTACGTCGACAGCTTCAAGAACAGCTGGCTGTACGAAGAACTGTTCGCCAGCCGCAATTTCGGCGCGGCGATCCACAAGTACGGCGCCATCATCGGCGGCGGCTTCAACTGGCTCGACCAGAACATCTTCGGCGGCAAGCTGCCGTTCACCCTGCATGACAACAAGCCCGACTACGCCTGCCTGAAACTGGCGGCAGAGTGCAAGAAGATCGACTATCCGAAACCGGACGGCAAGATCAGCTTCGATAAACTCAGCTCGGTGTTCATCTCCGGTACCAACCATGAGGAAGAACAACCCTGCCACCTCAAGCTGACCGACCCGAGCATCCCGATCAGCAAGAACCTGCCGCTGTACGACGAACCGGCGCAGCGTTACTGCCCGGCTGGTGTGTACGAAGTGGTGACCAAGGAGGACGGCGAGAAGCGCTTCCAGATCAACGCCCAGAACTGCGTGCACTGCAAGACCTGTGACATCAAGGATCCTGCGCAGAACATCACCTGGGTCTCGCCGGAAGGCGCCGGCGGTCCGACTTACCCGAACATGTAAGCTGGCACGCAAGACATCGAGGCTCCCGCAATGGGGGCCTTTTTGTTGCCTGCCATCCAAGGAACACCACAACCCAATGTGGGAGCGGGCTTGCTCGCGATGACGGCAGCCCATTCAACCTTGATGCAAACTGAACCGCCGCTATCGCGAGCAAGCTCGCTCCCACAGGGGAACATCACTGGCTCAGGCGGCGCGCTCATCTGCGGGACTGTGTTCGAAGTAGCGCTTGTACTCCCGGCTGAACTGCGAAGAGCTCTGATAGCCCACCTGATGCGCGACCTGCGCCACGCCCATGCCCTCGACCAGTAGCAACCGCTGCGCCTTCAGCAAACGCAAACGCTTGAGGTACTGCACGGGTGAGAGCAAGGTGCTGCGCTTGAAATGTTCATGAAACGTCGAAGCGCTCATGTTGGCGCAACTGGCCAGTGTCTCGACGTTCAGCGGTTCGGTGAAATGCGCATGCAGATGACTCAGGGCCGCGGCAATCCGAGCGAATTGCCCATGCTGCTCCACCAGCGCTCGCAATACGTCGGCCTGAGGCCCGCGCAAGGCGACGAACAGCAATTCCCGCAGTCGCGCCTGGCCCATGACCTGGCACTCCAGCGGATCGTGCAAACAGTGCAACAGCCGTTCGACACACCCTCGCATCGCACCATCGAGCGCGGCGCTGGTCATGGATTCCGGTGTCTGCGCCGCCAGGCTTCGCCCCGGCGTCAACCCCATGGCCAGCACCAGTTCCCCCAGCATCGCCCGATCGATCGCCACGGAAACCCCGAGCAACGGAGCATCGGGCATGGCATAGGTTTCGCACTCGAACGGCACCGGCAACGCCTGGATCAGGTAGTGCCCGGCGCCATACTCCATTGTGCGAGGTCCCAGGTAAGCCAGTTTGCTGCCTTGGGCAATGATCACAAGGCTTGGCTCATAGAGCTGCGGCCCCCGGGCGATGTCCTGGCTGCACCGCAGCACTTGCACACCCGGCAGCGATGTAGGGATGAAACCGTCACGGGTCGCCAGGGGTTCGATCAGTGAAACCAGCGCCGCATTGGCATCGAGATGGCGGGTCAACAACATGGTAGGAACTTCACGCAAAAAGGGATGGGAACATCATCGCAGGTCTGGCGTCACATAAGACTGATCCACGGCCAAGGTCGGAGGATTAGGCATGACACCCGTAGGAATCGCCATCGCCCCATGCCGCCACGGCACCCAGAATAGATCGCCTCTGTTCACAGCCTAGCGAGGTTCATTATGTATACCGCCATCGGATATGCCGCCCAATCGCCCACCACTCCCCTCGCCCCGATGAAATTCCAGCGCCGTAGCCCGCAGGCTGACGACGTGGCCATCGACATCCTCTACTGTGGCGTCTGCCACTCCGATATCCACCAGGCCCGCAATGAATGGGGCATCGCCGTCTACCCACTGATGCCCGGTCATGAGATCGTAGGCAAAGTTACCGCGGTCGGTGCGAATGTGACCCGCTATAAGGTCGGTGACCTGGTGGGCGTTGGCTGCATGGTCGACTCCTGCCGCGAATGCGAGGCCTGTCGCGCCGACCTGGAACAATACTGCTACCAGGGCATGACGCAGACCTACGCCAGCCCGGATCGCATCAGCGGCGGCCACACCATGGGGGGATACTCCAACAGCATCGTGGTCAGCGAGCATTTCGTGCTGCGCATACCGCAGACACTCGACCCGGCCGCTGCCGCGCCGATCCTCTGCGCCGGCATCACCACCTACTCGCCCCTCAAGCACCACGGTGTGAAGGCCGGCGACAAGGTCGGCGTGCTGGGCATGGGTGGGCTGGGCCATATGGGCATCAAGTTCGCCAAGGCCATGGGTGCGGAAGTGACCTTGTTCACCCGCTCGGCCGGCAAGGCTGAAGAGGCCCGTCGCCAGGGCGCCGACCATGTGATCGTATCCACCGACCCTGCGCAGATGGCCGCTGCCGCCGGACGCTTCAACTTCCTGCTGGACACCATTCCGGTACAGCACGACCTCAACCCCTACCTCGACACGTTGCGTTTCGACGGCGTGCACATCCTGGTAGGCCTGGTGGAACCGATCGATCCGCCGGTCCATGCCGCGAAACTGATCATGGGTCGTCGCGTCCTGGCCGGCTCGTTGATCGGCGGCATCGCAGAGACCCAGGAAGTGCTGGACTTCTGCGCCGAACACAACATCAGCTGCGACATCGAAATGCTCGACATCCGCCAGATCAACGAGGCCTACAGCCGCATGATCGCCGGTGACGTGAAGTACCGCTTCGTCATCGACATGGCGACGCTCAAGGCCTGATTTTCCTCAGACCTTGGCGCCCAGCTCCGCCGACAGCCGGGCTGTGACCCCTTTGACCAGGGGAATCAGCTCGGCCATTTTTTCCAATGGCATGTACGGCACGGTGCTGGCGATGCTGATACCGGCGACAATACGCTTGCCGGCGTCGCGAATCGGTGCCGCCACACAACGAATCGACGGTTCGTTGTCCTCCAGGTCGAACGCGTAGCCCCCCGCCACGTACTCCCGCATCCGCTGCTGGAACTGCTCCCAGGATTGCTCCTGATGCTGCGGCCAGAACTGATTTTTTCCTACTGCCGGCAAGCTGATTTCATACAAGCGCTGCCATTGCTCCTCAGTGTCGTCCAGCATCAGCGCCTTGCCGATCCCCGTACGCGCCAACGGCATGCGATGCCCCACCCGCGAGCGCATCTCCGGACCATTGCGTCCCGGATTCTTCAGCAGGTACAAGACCTCGTCGCCCTCGCGAATCGCCAGGTGCACGGTGTCACCGGTCAACGCCGACAGCTCGTCCAGATACGGTCCCGCCAGGCTCACCAGGGGCAATTCCTCCCGGGCCTGGAAACCCAGCTCGATCAGTTTCGGTCCCAGCAGATAACCCACCTGCGGCACCACTCGCAGGTACCGCTCGTCCACCAGGCAACTGGCCAGGCGATGGGTCGTGCTGCGGGTGGTACCGATCAGCCGGGCGATTTCCTTCAGATCCCGGGCGCCACTGGCAACCGCATGGACCACACCCAGGCCGCGCAGCAGGGTTTGCGTGCCAGTAGGCGCGGCGTCCTTGGTGATTTTTGGATCGTCTTGCTGCATATCCGGCCTTCGACTGTGAGCGGGGAACGGGCGGCATTATGGTCGCCCGCCCCGTCGGACTACAACTCGATGCGCTCGACCTTCCCCACCAGCAGGATGTAGGACAGCGCGCCAGCCAGGGCCAGGACAGAGATATAGGTGATGGCCGGGGCAAACGAATCGCCGCTGGCGAGGAAGCCAATGACGATCGGCGTCGCGATGGCCGCCAGGTTACCGATGAAGTTGAACACCCCTGCGGTCAACCCGAGCAATCGCGCCGGCGCCAGGGTGGAAACCAGCGACCAGGTGATCGACGCCAGGCCATTGCCGAAGAATGCCAGGGCCAGGAACGCGATCACCAGCGGCGTCGACTCGACAAAGTTGGCGCCGATGATCGAAGTGGAAATCAGCAACCCACCGATGATCGGCAACTTGCGTGCGAATCCTACCGTGGCGCCGCGACGAATCAGCCAGTCGGAGAAGAAACCGGAGCACAGCACGCCGACAAATGCCGCAAGGAACGGCAACGACGCCAGTAGGCCGGACTTGATGAAATCCATGCCACGGTATTTCACCAGGTAAGTGGGGAACCAGGTGAGGAAAAACCACAGCGTGGAGTTGAGGCAGAACTGCCCCAGGTAAATGCCCCACAACTTGCGTTGGGTCAGCACGATCCCCAGGTCGGCCCAGCTGAATTTCGCCTTCACTCGGGCAGTCTCGGCCTGGATATCCACCAACCCGCCGCCTTCGCGAATCAGCTCGATCTCTGCGGCGTTGGCGCCTTTGAAGTCACGTGGTTCGCGATACACCGCGTACCAGATCACCGCCCAGAGAATCCCCACCGCGCCGGTCACCACGAACACCATGTGCCAGCCGAACGTGTGCTGCAGCCAGGCCAGCACCGGCGTCAGGAATGCCAGGCCGACGAACTGTCCGGAGGTATAGAAACCGATGGCCGTGGCCCGCTCGCGCTCAGGGAACCAGGTAGTGACGACACGACTGTTGATCGGATAGGCCGGCGCTTCCAGGGCGCCGACGGCCATGCGCAGCACGAACAAGGCGATGAAGCTGGCGGCGAACCCCAGCATGACCGTGGCCACCGACCATAGCAGCAGCGCGACGCTGTAGAGAATGCGCGGCGGCACCCGGTCCACCAGCCAGCCACCCGGGATCTGCATGGCGGCGTAGGTCCAGCCGAACGCCGAGAAGATCAGCCCGACATGGATCGGGTCGATGCCCAGGTCACTGGTCAGTGCGGGGGCGGCAATGGACAGGTTGCTGCGGTCCAGATAGTTGATCACCACCGTGATGAACAGCAGGACCATGATGAAAAAACGCTTGCGGCTGGGCGTCACCAACGACGCTTGCGCGCTCAGGGTGTGCGCTTGCATGTGAGGTGCCTCTTTTTTATGTTTATTGAGGAAACGGGCGTATCGAAGAAGATCTCCCTGCTTGCGAAGATCAAATTGTGGGAGCGAGCCTGCTCGCGATGAGGGCGTGTCAGTTGGTGCATGTGTAACTGATACATCGCCATCGCGAGCAAGCTCGCTCCCACAGGGTCAGGCCTGACTTACCATTCGGCGAAACTGCCGTCGGCATGACGCCAGATCGGATTGCGCCAGCGATGGCCGACGGCCGCACGCTCGATTACGTATTCCTCGTTGATCTCGATACCCAGGCCCGGGCCATTGGGGATTTTCACGAAGCCTTTCTCGTAGTCGAACACCCGCGGATCCTTGATGTAGTCCAGCAGGTCGTTGCTCTCGTTGTAGTGGATACCCAGGCTCTGTTCCTGGATGAACGCGTTGTAGCAGGCCGCATCCAGTTGCAGGCACGCCGCCAGGGCGATGGGGCCCAGCGGGCAGTGCAGCGCCAGCGCCACGTCGTAGGCTTCGGCCATGTTGGCGATCTTGCGGGTTTCGGTGATGCCGCCGGCATGGGAGGCATCCGGCTGGATGATGTCCACGTAGCCTTCGCTGAGTACCCTCTTGAAATCCCAGCGGGAAAACAGCCGCTCGCCCAAGGCGATCGGCGTGCTGGTCAGCGGCGCCAGTTCCTTCAACGCTTCGTAGTTTTCGCTGAGCACCGGCTCCTCGATGAACATCAGCTTGTAGGGGTCGAGTTCCTTCATCAGCACCTTGGCCATGGGCTTGTGGACCCGCCCGTGGAAATCCACGCCGATGCCGACGTTCGGCCCCACCGCGTCCCGCACCGCCGCGACGTTGGCAAGGGCCAGGTCGACCTTTTCGAACGTGTCGAGAAACTGCAGTTCTTCGGTGCCATTCATCTTCACTGCGGTGAACCCCCGCCCCACGGCCTCCTTGGCGGCGCGTGCGGTGTCCGCCGGCCGGTCGCCGCCGATCCATGAATAGACGCGGATCTTGTCGCGCACCTGGCCGCCCAGCAGATCGCTGACCGACACGCCCAGGGCCTTGCCCTTGATATCCCACAACGCCTGGTCGATACCGGCCAGGGCACTCATGTGCACCGCTCCGCCCCGGTAGAAGCCGCCGCGATAGAGCACGGTCCAGATGTCTTCGATATTGCGTGGGTCCTTGCCGATCAGGTAGTCGGACAATTCCTCGACGGCAGCCGCCACCGTGTGGGCGCGCCCCTCGACCACGGGCTCGCCCCAACCAGTGACGCCTTCGTCGGTTTCGACCTTGAGGAAGCACCAGCGCGGCGGAACGATAAACGTGGACAATTTGGTGATTTTCATCGTGTTGTCTCTCTTGTCGGATGCAGCGCACGGAGCGCCGGAAAAATCTTCAGTTCAAGGCTTTCCACGCGGCCACGTATGCCTTGGCGCGCACCGCCACCTCATCGGCCGTCAGGCCTGGTTTGAACAGACCGGAGCCGAGGCCGAAGCCCTTCACGCCCGCCTCGACGAACGGCGTCATGTTGTCGGGTGTGATTCCCCCCACTGGCACCAGCACGGTCCCGGCCGGCAATACCGCGAGCCAGGCCTTGACCACCGCCGGGCCCATTTGCTCGGCGGGAAACATCTTCAATACATGGGCGCCTTCGGCCAACGCGGCAAACGCCTCGGTCGGGGTGGCGACCCCGGGCGACAGGTACAGCCCCGCCGCTTTCGCCGCCCGCAGCACCTTCGGATCGCTGTGAGGCATGACGATCACCTGGCCGCCAGCGGCTTTCACCCGGGCAACCTGCTCCGGTGTGAGCACCGTACCGGCACCGATCAGGCAATCGGCGGGCAAGGTACTGCGCAGGATGCGAATACTTTCGTACGGTTCGGGGGAGTTGAGCGGCACTTCGATGACTCGGAATCCGGCCTCGTACAGGACGTGGCCGATGGCTGTCGCTTCCTGGGGACGCAGACCGCGCAGAATCGCGATCAACCCGTTTTGCGCCAGGGCTTGTGTGAGCATTGTCAGACCTCCAGTCAGGTTCAGCGGCCAAGCAGCCCGGCCGCCACGGCCAACTGCCACAAACCACGTTCGGTGGCCTGTTCGGCCAGGGTCACCCGGGCGAAACCGCAGGCGTCGAGGGCCCGTTGGTAACGGGCACAGAGTTGGGAATTGCCAATCAGCACCACCGTCGGCAGATGGACGCTGTTGCGGCGTTGGCGCTGCACGGCGGCCAGTGCCGTCAGTTCGTGGCCGATCAACAGGCCGGACAGGTAGTCCGCCTGGGCACCGGCGGCAAGTTCGCCGGTCAGGCCCAGGCTGCGGGCACTGAACACGGTGGATAACGGGCCGGCCTGGCCATCCGTCGACAAGGCCACGTGCACGCCCCGGTCAAAGGCCTGAGCGTCGAAAGCCACGCCTCGTTGCTGGGTACGGCCGAGAATGCTGTGGTCGCTGAGCACGGCGAAGATCTCGCCGGTCATGAAGGTGTCGAAGTGCACGATGCAGCTGTCAGCCACTTCCACCCATTTGGAGTGGCTGCCAGGCAGGCCGATCAGCACGGCTTCGTTCGGCAGGCTGTGCAAGGCGCCCAGCACCTGGGTCTCTTCGCCGCGCATGACATTGGGCAGCCGCGAACGCTGGATCACCCCCGGCACGATGTGTACATCGACACCACGCAGGCTGCGGATGGTTTGCAGGGAGTGCCCGAGCTGGGCGACATCGGCTGGCGTGTCGCAGTAAGGTGCCTCGCGCCAGCCCTGGGCGCTGCCGACCATGCCGCAGGCGATCACGGGCAGGCCTGGTTGCGCGTCGAGCCAGTCGCCGCAGGCCTCGTCGAACGCCAGTTCGAAACCGTCCGTGCAGGCCTGCCCGGCCACCGTTCGCGGCCCGGCAGGCAATTGCATGATTCCCGAGGATAACGAGCGCTGTTCGAGCACCTCGCCTCCGTCGGCGAGTTTGTATGCCCGTAATGAGGTGGTCCCCCAATCGAGCGCGATCAATTGCGCCTGCATCCGCTTCACCTGTTCTGTTTTTTGGCAGTGAGTGAACGGACTATAAACCTGGGCGCAGCAAAATCTCAATATATAAATATTGATCCCATATATAGGGATAAGCTTTGATTAAAGCCCATCGCTATCCGCCAACGACCCTGCTAAGTTTCCTGATCGGATGCCTTAGCCACTCAGGGAAAACGTTTATGGGCCAACTGCTGAAAATCCTTGGTCGCACCTCCTCGATCAATGTCAGAAAAGTGCTGTGGACCTGTCAGGAACTTGAGATCCCCTACGACCGTGAAGATTGGGGCATCGGTTTCAATTCCACCCACGACCCTGCATTCCTGGCCCTGAACCCCAACGCCCAGGTGCCGGTGATCATCGACGAGAACGGCGTGCTCTGGGAATCGAACACCATCTGCCGCTACCTGGCAGGCAAGCAAGGGCGCGATGATTTGCTGCCTGCCGAACCTGCAGCCCGGTCACGAATCGAGCAATGGATGGATTGGCAGGCGACGGAACTCAACCCGTCATGGGGTTATGCATTCCACGCCCTGGTACGCAAGAACCCGGATTTCCAGGACCCGCAGCGCATCGCTGCCGGTATCAAAGGGTGGAACGAGAAGATGGGGCTGCTTGAACAGCAGTTGAACCGCACCGGCGCCTACGTGGCCGGCAAGGACTTTTCCCTCGCGGACGTGCTCATCGGGCTGTCGGTGCACCGCTGGCGCCAGACGCCCATGGAACGCCCGGACTACCCGGCAGTGGCCGCCTATTGCAAGCGACTGGAACAGCGACCGGGGTTTGCCGAATACGCAGGCGACACCTATTGCTGAGGCGTTCAATTGCCTTGGGCGAAGTCCCGCAGCACCTTGCCGTCCATTCGGTAGCGCACCCATTCCTCCTGGGGTTGCGCGCCGAGGGACTTGTAGAACTCGATGGCCGGCGTGTTCCATTCCAGCACGCTCCACTCGAAGCGACCGCAGTCGTTGTCGCAGGCGATCTTTGCCAGGTGGCGCAGCAAGGTCTTGCCCGCACCGCCGCCGCGCTGTTCAGGCGTGATGTACAAGTCTTCCAGGTACAGGCAATTGCTGCCCAGCCAGGTCGAATAGCTGAAGAAAAACACCGCGAAACCGATCGGCACACCGTCGCGCAGGCAGATCAGCCCGTGGGCGGTCGCGCCTTCGCTGAACAGGCTGCGCTCGATGTCGGCGACGCTGGCGATGACTTCGTGGCGGGCTTTTTCGTAGTCGGCCAACTCGGTGATGAAGGCAAGGATTTGAGGCGCATCGCTGGGTTGCGCGGGACGGATCTCGATCGACATGAACGGCCCTTGTAGCCAATGGAAAGCGCCATACTAAGCCGCTACGCAGCGCTCGTCACACCTCAATGATCCCGCCCTTCAAAACGCCATTCGTCGCCCATACGGCACCAACGCCTATCCCGGGCAGCCCAAGATCAGGCAAGTATCCGAAAAATGGAGGCGACACCATGATCACTGCAAGGCTGACTGCATTCACATTTGCCGCATTGCTTTCCTCGGTGGCCCTGGCGGCTTCCACCTCCGGAACCGGCCCCACCGACCCGGTACAAGCACCCAACTCACCGGCGACCCAGGGCCTGCCCAAGTTGAACACCGACGGCACAGGCGGCACCTTGAACAACGGCCAGCCTCCGGCCACCGGGACCGATCCACGCGTGCAGGGCAACGACACCGGGCGCCAGGGTGGCTTGAACACCCCCGACACCAACACCCCCGACAACGCCGAGACCGGCGTGGGTTCCAAGACCACCACCGGGGGATCGGGCTCGGAAGGTGGCGCCGCCAGCCAATAACCGCTGAGCGACAGATGAGGAGGAATTGGCATGCCTCGTGGAAGCAAAGACAAGTACACCGACAAGCAGAAACGCAAGGCCGAACACATCGAAGAGAGCTATGAGCAAAAAGGTGTGTCCGAAGGCCAGGCCGAGGCGCGGGCCTGGGCAACGGTGAACAAGCAGTCCGGCGGCGGCGAACGCTCCGGCGGGTCGGGCAAGAAAAAACCCGCCGAGCAGAAGAAAACCGACCGCAAGGAATCGGCCCGACGCGCCGCCAAGACCCGCGAAGGACATCCGCGTACCAGCAAGGCCTCCCATGAGGCGCAGACCGTGGATAGCCTGATGAAGGAGGCCCGGGCGAAGAACATTCCCGGCCGATCGAAGATGCGCAAGGAGGAGCTGATCCAAGCGCTGCGCAAGGCCGGCTAGTAAGCGGCAACACGCCATCGCGAGCCGGCTCGCGATGGCGTTGGGTCAACTGACGATGAGGTCGAGCCACCCTTTTCCCAGGCTCTACGAAAAGCCTTTGATACTCATCCATGCAGCGTTGAAAACGGCCTCGCCATGCTCATGTACTCCAGCACTCTGCGCTTGCTCGGCTGTTCTCCCGTTGCCTGACCTTTGTCTCAAGACTCTTCGTACGGAGCCTGGCAAACCTCAGCGTTGCTTCATCCGGTCGATGACCACCGCCAACAGCAGGATCGAGCCACGGATGACGTACTGGTAGAACGTGTCGATGTTCTTCAGGTTCATCGCGTTCTCGATGATCGCCAGGATCAGTACCCCGGCGATGACGTGGCGAATCATGCCGATGCCACCGCTCAACGACACCCCACCCAGGACGCAGGCGGAGATCACCGTGAGCTCGAACCCCTGGCCGATCATCGGTTGGCCGGAAGTCATGCGCGACGCCAGGATCACTCCCGCCAGCGCACCGATCACGCCATGCACGGCGAAGATGATGATCTTGGTGCGGTCGACATTGACCCCCGCCAGCAAGGCCGCCTCCTGGTTGCCACCGATGGCCATGGTGTTGCGCCCATAGGTGGTGTAGTTCAGCAGCCAGCCGAAGAACAGGAAGCAGACGATGGTGATCAGGATCGGTACCGGAACGCCGAACAGTTGGCCGTTGCCGTACACGAAGAACGCTTCCTGGGACACACCCACCGCCTTGCCATTGGCAAAGATGTAGGCCAGGCCCCGGACGATCTGCATGGTCGCCAAGGTAGTGATCAACGCATTGACCCGCAGCTTGGCGATGACGATACCGTTGATGAGGCCGACGATCAGCCCCATCACCAACGCCGCGCCGATGCCCAGGAAAACGCTGTTGGTGTCACGCATCACCACCGCCGCCACCACGCCGGCGCAGGCGATCACCGAGCCGACCGACAGGTCGAAGTGCCCGGACGCCAGGCAATACAGCATGGTGCACGCGGCGATGCCCGTGGTGGAAATCGCCAGGCCCAAGCCCCGCATGTTCAGCGGAGACAGGAAGTTGTCGATCATCAGGGTGCAGAGCACGAAGATCCCGATGGCCGCCAGCAGCATGACCCAGTCGTCCAGGAAACGCCGCAGGTCCAGGGGTTTGCGCGCCGTCGGCAGTGCATTGTTTTGAATGGTCATGATTACCTCTCAGTTCGCCGCGTCGGCAACGCGTTGGCGTGGCAGCGCCAGTTGCAGCAGGTTGGATTCATTGGCCTGGTCACGGGGCAGTTCGCCACGCAAGGTCCCTTCGCAGAGCACCAGGATTCGGTCGGAAATACCCATCACTTCCATCAGGTCGCTGGACACCACGATCACGGCGATGCCATCGGCCGCCAGGTTGTGGATGATCTGGTAGATCTCGGCCTTGGCCCCGATATCGATGCCACGTGTCGGCTCGTCCAGCAGTAGCACCTTCATCGGCATCGACAGCCAGCGACCGAGGATCGCCTTCTGCTGATTGCCACCGGACAGGTACATGATTTTCTGCCCGGCTGTCGGCGTCTTCACTTTCAGCGCCTTGATCTGCTTGTCGGCATTGCCTCGTTCCCAATCGCCCCGCAGCAGGCAGCCGAGGGTGGAATGGGACGCACGGGCGCTGATGTTGATGTTCTCGCCCACGCTGCCCAACGGAATGATGCCTTCCTTCTTGCGGTCTTCCGGACAGAGCAGCACGCCGGCGGCGATGGCATCCCTTGGAGAACGCAATTTCAAGTCGTGGCCGTGCAGGACGAGGCTCCCCTCGCTCTGGCGTTCGAGGCCGCTGAGCAAACGCAGCAACTCGGTACGACCGGCGCCGACCAACCCGAACAGGCCGAGGATCTCGCCCTGGTGCACCTGGAAACTCACCGGCTCGCGCAGGCCCGGCCCCAGCAGCTCTTTCACTTGCAGCGCCACGTCACCCCGCTCCCGCGGGCGGTAGTCATAGATGTCCTGGATATCGCGACCGACCATGCAAGTCACCAACTGGTCATGGGTCAACTCGCTCATGTCCTCGAAGGTACGCACGTAGCGACCGTCCTTGAACACCGTCACCGCGTCACAGATACGGAACACTTCTTCCATGCGGTGGCTGACGTACAGCACCACTTTGCCCTCGTCCCGCAGGCGCCCTATGATCGTCATCAAACGATCGATTTCCCGAGCCGAAAGGCTGCTGGTGGGCTCGTCGAACGCAATGACATGGGCGCCCCGGGACAAGGCCTTGGCGATCTCCACCAGTTGCCGCTGGCCGAGAGACAGGCGACCGACTTTCTCCAGCGGATCGATTTCATCGGCCAGGCCCTTGAGCAACGATAGCGCCTGCTGGCGCAGCACGCTGCGATTGACCAGGCCGAAACGGGCCGGCAGGTGCCCCAGGAACAGGTTTTCCGCCACGGTCATTTCCGGCACCAGGTGCAATTCCTGGTGGATCACCGCCACACCGCTGGCGATGCTGTCGGCGGTGCATTTGAACGCCATCGTCTGCTCGCCGATCTGCAACTCGCCACTGCTGGGAATGTAGGCGCCACCGAGAATCTTCAATAACGTGGACTTGCCCGCGCCGTTCTCGCCCATCAAGGCATGGACCTGCCCCGGATGGGCAACGAAACTGATATTGGCCAGCGCCTGCACGCCAGGAAAGGCCTTGCCGATCCCATTGAACCGCAGGCTGGCGCCGGTGTTGTGTTGTTGTGTCGCTGTCTGCGCTTGCATAACCACCTCGAACTCACAGAGATCAAGCGGCGCCGTCGAGGTCCTGTCCGAAGCTGGGGACAGGACACCTGCGCCGCTTTTGAATCAACCGGCCATCAATTCCACAGGCCGATCTTTTCCAGCTCCTGCTTGAAGTTCTCCCGAGTGATCAGCGTCACCTCATCCATGGCGGTGTACTTCGGTGGCTCCTTGCCGGTGGTGACCCACTCGAACATCATCTCGGCGGTCTTGTAGCCTTCGATGTGCGGGCTTGGCAGCATCGAGCCGAAGAAGCCGCTCTCCGGTTTCTTCAATTCGCCGATGGCGTCGGTACCGTTGATGCCGATCCCGATCACGTTGGCGGCCTTGAATCCGGCGGCTTCGGTAGCGCGTACGCCACCCAGCACCGTGTTGTCGTTCATGCCACCGATGATCAGGTTCTTCGCGGCGCTGGGCAGTTTCACCAGCGCGGAGTTGGTGGAGTCCATGCTGCCGGGTACGTCGAGGGTCTTGAGGGCCGAGAAGAGGATGTGGTCCTCGGGCATGCCGGCTTTCTTCAGGGCATCGACCGAACCGTCGGTGCGTTTCTTGCCAGTGTCCAGTTCGTTGTAGGTGTTGATCACCGCGTAGGTGTCTTTCCAGTCCCACCCGCGTTTCTTCGCTTCGGCGGCCATGGCGGCGCCCTGCTTCTGGCCCACTTCGAATGCGGCCATGCCCAGGTACGGCACATCCTCCATGAACTTGCCGTTGGCATCGACGAAACGGTCATCCACCGCGATGACTTTCAGATCGTTGAGCTTGGCCTTGGCCATGATCGCCGGACCCAGGGACACGTCCGGCGGGCAGATGACGAAGCCCTTGGCACCATTGGCGGCAAGACTGTCGATGGCCGAGAGGGTCTTCTCGCCGTCAGGCACGGCGATCTTGATCACTTTGAAGCCTCGGTCCTTACCGGCCTTCTCGGCGAACGCCCATTCGGTCTGGAACCAGGGCTCCTCGGCCTGCTTGACCAGGAAGCCGATTTTCACTTCTTCAGCGGCCAGCAGGTTGCTGCCGAAAGTGAACGCGGTAACGGCCAGGGCGGCGCGACACAGGGAACGAATCCCACGACGATGATTCATAGCTGACTCCTTGTTTTTTTTATTGAAAGCCAAGGCCTCGGTTCTGCTCCCCTACGGGGTGGTGCTGCGCAGGCCGGGCCGTCAAATCGTGTTGCTACAGCATAGATCCAAATAGTCATATCGTATGATGATTGGATGACAGACAGCATAACCACCTGCCAACCCGGACATTCAGTCGTGATACATGACCGAACGTCCACCATCGAGGGTGATGCATGAAGCGTTGATGAAAGGTGCTTCGTCGCTGGCCAGGAACACGGCTGTCATTGCCACTTCGATCGGCTGGCCGATGCGCCGGGGCGGATGCAAGTCCATCGCCCGCTGGCGTTCGGCATGGGGGTCGGCAAAGCCGTTCCAGTAATCGACGTTCAGTTGGGTCTCGATATAACCTGGTGCGATGGCATTGACACGTATGCCCTTGGGCGCATATTCGATGCCCAGGGCGCGGGTCAGGCCGAGCAAGCCGTGCTTGGCCACCGGGTAAGGAAAACAGCCGGGAATGATGTGGGACGAGTGGGTCGAAGCGATGTTGATGATGCTGCCCACGCCCTGTTCCAGCATCTGCGGCAACACCGCCTTGCAGCCATACCAGGCGCCGTCCAGGTCGATGGCGAAACAGCGACGCCAGTCTTCTTCGCTCATCTGCAGTGGATCGCGGAACACATTGACGCCAGCGCAATTCACCAGCACATCGATGCGTCCGTGCAGTTCCACGGCGCGGCGTGCCATGGCGTGCAGGTCATGCTGTTTCGCCACATCGACTTTCAATGCTTGCACATCCGCCCCGCGCTCCCGCCACTGAGCGGCGACCTGCTCGACCTTTTCGCCCTGGATATCGCTGATCACCAACCGCGCCTGCTGCGAAGCGAACGCGGCGACGATCGCCTCGCCGATCCCTTGGGCGGCACCGGTCAACAGCACCACCTTGTTCTTCAATCGCTCGCCCTTGGGTGGCTCGGGCACCGGTGGCAAGCAAAGCGGTTGGGCCATCGCTCAGGCCCCCCGGTTCGAAGGCGTGCCAAAGGCCGGGCATCCAGGGATGACCGGCCTTTGGCATTGCTGGAACGGAGAGTCGCTTGTGCCACCGAGGCACGCGAGGGCAGATCGTTGCATCACTTCACCTGTGTTGTTTTTTTAGTGTGAGTGCATGTTGCTGATGGAACCGACTATAAACCCGACCGCCGAACAATCTCAATATATATATTTACATCCCATATTTTGGGATTTAACCCGCAAACCGTGTACACGGTATACCCGGCACATCCACCCGCATGGACAGCACTGCACCGTCCAGCGGATGACCCAGCGGGCTTGCCGCACTGGTGATGTACAGGGTCTTGAGGTCTTCCCCGCCAAATACGCAACTGGTCGGGCGGCTGACCGGCAGCTCGATGACCCGGTCGATATGTCCCTGCGGACTCAACCGCAACAGGCAACTGCCGTCCCAGCGCGCGTTCCAGATATAGCCGCGGGCGTCCATCGCCGAACCGTCGGGACCGCCCCGCGAGTGAGGACCGAACCAGACCTCGGCCGGCGCCAGGCTGCCATCGGGGTAGATGAAATGTCGGTACAGCGTGCCATCGAGGCTTTCGCCGAAATACACCGTGGTACCGTCGGGGCTCCATAGCAGGGTGTTGGGAATGCCCAGCCCCCGCAGCAACGGCATGACCCGGCCATCGCCCCCCACCCGGAACAGGCCACCCGAGCGGCGCTCGATGGGCAGGTCTTCGCCGTCTTCACCGATGTTGTTCTGCATCGTGCCGAGCCAGAGCCGGCCCAGCGCGTCACAACGAGCTTCGTTGGCCCGGTTGCCCGGCTGGGGATCGGCCATGCACAGCAACGTCAGCCGAGGTTCCAGCCCTGGCGACTCCAGGTCGAGACGGTAGACGCCGCTGCTCAGCGTCACCAGGGCATCACCTCTCTGGGTCGGGATGAAGGCGGATACGTGCTCGGGCATCTGCCAGATCTGCACATTGGCGCCGATCAAGCGCAAGGCCTGCCTGCCCGCGATATCGACCCAGTAGAGCGCCTGGGTCGGCTCGTCCCAGAAAGGGCCCTCGCCCAGTTTCGCCCTATGTTCCGTCACAGCCTTCCACATCACTGAATCCTCCTGTTTCCGGCTTGCCCGGCGGTGTCGGTACGACCGGCCATCACATCAGGGTAAAACCGCTTGATGGCCAGGTCGGCATTGTCGATCAAGGTCATGCAGGCCCAGACGCCACGCGCCGCATCACGAGCGGCGATGGCTTCAGCGATGTCCTTGTGGATAGGCAAGGTGCGGCGCAGTTCGTCCGGGTCGGCAGCCGACACCTCGAACGACACCGCCAGCAACGCACCCAGGGCCGGGATCATTTGTTCGATGAATTGATTATGACTGGCGGCGAGGATGCACTCATGGAAAAACTGGTCGGCCAGATTGTAGTCCGCGCCGCTGTCCACGGCCCGCTCCAGTGCATGGTAGGCCAGACGGATGGCCTCTACCTGTTCGGCGGTCGCCCGCTCGCAGGCCCACCGCACCGCCATGGGCTCGATGGTCCGGCGCAGGTCCAGCAAGTCGTCCACAAAGTTCTCCGGCAGGCCGCTGCGCGACAGCCAGCCGACCACCTGTGGATCGAAGAGGTTCCAGCGCCGCACCGGCAATACCCGCGTACCGACTTTCGGCCCGACCTCCAGCATGCCCTTGGCCACCAGGGTCTTGATCGCCTCACGAATGACCGTACGGCTGACACCCAATTGCTCGCCCAGGTCCGCCTCGACCTTGATGGTCTGCCCAGGCTTGACCTGGCCGGCGGCGATCCAGCCCCCCAGCCAATCGACGGTCGATGCATGATAACTGCTGGACATGAACACCCCATGAGCACTCTCGATGGAGGCTCACGCTAATCATCATATGATTGGGTGTCAATTTGAATTTCGGTTGGTCTCACAGCGGGGGCCGGAGCTTCCTACCGGATCTACGGTTCCAGGCCGATGGGAAAGAACTCACCGCCGCTCCAGACGCCCAGCCATCGCTGGCCGTCGATTTCGCGGCTCACCCCCAGCTCGACCAGTTGGTAGAAGACATTGCGATGGATCAGCGCTTCCAGGTTGCTGCGCACATGAACGTAAGGCGCGGGCTCCTGGGTGTGGGGATCGAGCACCACCCGTATCGGATGTTCGAGGCCGGCCTCGGTGGTTTCGTCGACATGGGTCGTGAAGCGTAGCAACTGCCCTTCCCCCTCGCCTTCGACCTCGAGGGTCACGGCCACGAACGGCGCATCGTCGACCTGGATGCCGACTTTTTCCACGGGGGTGATCAGGAAGTAGTCATCGCCGTCACGGCGGATGATGGTGGAAAACAGCTTGACCATCGGCTTTCGCCCGATGGGCGTCCCCAGGTAATACCAGGTACCGTCCCGGGCGATGCGCATGTCGATGTCGCCGCAGAAGTCGGGGTTCCACAGGTGGACCGGTGGCAGGCCTCTGGTCTTGGGGATCTGCCCCAGCAAGTCATTGGCTTTTTGCGGTCCGCTCATGTCGACTCCTTGTGTTTACTGATCACTCATCCCCAGCAGGCTGCGGGCATATTCACGCAAGGGTGGGGCGATGAGGTCTTGTGGTTGTTTGTCGTGCAGTGTCAGCAAACCGCCACGACTCTTGATACGTGCAGTATCGATCAAATACTGGGTACTGGTCTCGATCAACATGATCTGGATCACGCTGGTGTCGACGCCCAGGCGGTCCACGGCTTCCTCGTCCAACCATTCGTCGGTGTTGCCGATGCGGTTGTCGGCCTTGGCGAACCGGGTATACAGCAGGTAATGGGCACCGGCGGCACGGGCTTCGCCCATGGCCTGGTCGAGGCCCTCAGGAACCCGGGCGCGCCGAACCATGGGGAAATATTCGATGAAACCGTTGAAGGCTTCCTCGGCCACGACATTGGGTCGCGGATAGGCGCTGCCCGGCGGAGCGAAGGCCCCTTGGGCAATATAGATAAAGGAATCGGGCTGGATACGCAGGTTATTCACACGACGGCTATCGCTGTGATCCAGCAGGCCGGCGTCGCTCATGTGATAACGCACGCCCTCCCCCATGTCGCTGACATTCATGCAGCCGCCAAGCACCAAGACGGCCAGCAGCAAAACCAGGCTACGCATCCTACCCTCCAGAGACCGGTGTCGGAAAACCGGCGAATGGCCGTTGGATGCAGCTTTTGCGCCAGTTCGATAGATGAGGGGGCCGTCATATTCCTGTTGCAAGGGGATTCATCCCCGATGGGGTGCGAGGCGCCCCTTGTAATGCAGTCAGTCCGATTCCCAGGGGTGACAGGGCCGAGGGCTGTTTCGCCCCCGACGGGGATAGATCCCCTCGCCACAAAGGCGGATCAGCCGCCGATGATCTTCATGATGGTGGCGCCACCGGAAAACGCTACTTCCTGCTTGTCTCCCAGGGCCTTGACCAGCAACCGCTGGATAGCCGGCAAGGCCTGGTGACGAGGTTTATCCAGCAGGTCGCCAATGAAGTGACGATTGCTCGACGACAGGCAGCCGTGCAACCAGCCCGTCGAGGACAACCGCAGCCGCGAGCAGGTACGGCAGAACGGCACGCTTTCGTTGGCGATCACCCCGAAGTGCCCCATGCCCGGAATCTCGTAACGTACCGCCGTGGCATCCACCGGCGCGTTGGCCTGGAGGTATTCGTACCGGTCGCCAATCAGGCTCAACAGCTGTTCGAGGCTGACGAACTGCTGCAGGAATGCATTGGAGTCGCTGGCCAGGTGGCCCATGCGCATCAACTCGATGAAACGCAGCTCGTAACCCCGCTCCAGGCAGTATTCGAGCAGCGGCATGACCTGGTCCAGGTTCTGTCCGCGCAACGGCACCATGTTGACCTTGATCTTCATGCCCGCCGCCCGGGCCTGGTCCATGCCGTCTAGCACGGTCGCCAGGTCGCCCCCTCGTGCGATCCCGCGAAACGCAGAAGGATCCAGGGTGTCGAGGGAAACGTTGATGCGACGGATTCCGGCGTCCACCAGCAAAGGCAGTTTCTTCGCCAACAATTGGCCGTTGGTGGTCAGGCTGATGTCTTCCAGCCCCATCTGCCCCACCGCCGTCATGAAACGCTCGAGTTTTGGGCTCACCAGCGGCTCGCCACCGGTGATGCGCAAACGCTCGATACCGGCGGCCTCGATCAGGTAAGCCACGCCTCGGGCCATCGCCTCGGCCGACAGCTCATCCTGTGCGGCGACCAGACGCTTGCCATCAGGTACGCAGTAGGTACAGGCGTAGTTGCAGGCGGAAGTCAGGCTGACTCGCAAATTGCGAAAACGCCTGCCCTGACGATCAACGATCATGGATCACTCCGGCGGAAGAAGAATCGGACTGGCAAAACTTGACTCAGAATTCAAGTTTTCGCAAGCCTCATGCCTGAGTATATTACTGGGGCACTGCGCCATGTAAGCAGCCATGGCGCAATCAGACAGGTGAATGTCAGCTGCTCGGGACGTCGGTATCGCGCTTGCGCTTGTTGCCCATGCGTACGCCGATGTCCATCAGGAACTGGAAGAAGCCTTCCTGATCTTCCAGCACGTTGCTCCAGAACGGCGAGTGATACAGCGCCACCGCGCCATGCACCAACGCCCAGGCAGCGCAGTAATGGAAATAGGGTGGCACGTCTTCAAGCTTGCCTTCGCTGATCCGGCCCTTGATCAACAAGGTCAGGCGATCGAAATTCGAGGCGCGGATCTTGTGCAGCTCCTCGACCATCTCCGGTACCTGGTTGCCCTTGACCACCTTCTCTTCCAGGCGATCGAACAAGCGATAACGTTGCGGATCGCGCATGCGGAATTCGAAGTAGGCCCGGGACAGGGCTTCCTTGTCCTTGTCCACATCGGCCGAATGCAGCAGTTCGTTCAAATCACGCTCGTAATCGAGCATCAGGCGCAGGTAGATCTCCGCCTTGGATTTGAAATGTTTATAAATCGTGCCTTTGCCGATACCCACGGCATCCGCAATCATCTCGACGGTGACGCTGTCTTCACCCTGATCGAGGAACAACTTGAGCGCGGTGTCGAGAATTTCCTGCTCGCGGCGACGAAACTCACGGACCTTACGAGGTTCTTTGTGCATAAGAGAAAGGTCTGAAGGGTCAAAATTCGAAGCCGGGTATTATGCCTAACTTACGCAAAAATGCACGGATCATCCGTTCCCGGCCTCAGTTCTTCACAAAATCGTATAGATCTGGCTCTTCTTCCCTTGCCCCACCACGCCCCGGAGGCAGGCATAGGCGACAATGAGAACTTATCCGAAGCGAGCGTATTCCAAATTTGTTTAAAAACCGCCCCGGGCAAACTGGACGCGTCCGCATACTGATCAATACTTGAACTGTCGGTGCGACATCTCCCCCAAGTGACGCGCCGATAAAGGTACCAAAGGACCGCGTGCCTTTGTTTTACTCCTAATGGTCTTAACCCGGATTCACCCCCCAGAACCCGGGTTTTTTTTGCTTGAAATTCAAGCCCGTGCCGAACGGACGTGGGCCAGCGGGAACAGCCGTTGGAAGTTCTCTGTCGTCTGGGCTGCAAAACGCTCGTAGGATTCGCCCCGCAACATCGCCAGAAACTCCGCCACTTCCCGTACGTATTGCGGCAGGTTCGGTTTGCCGCGGTACGGAATCGGCGCCAGGTAAGGCGAATCGGTTTCCACCAGCAAGCGGTCGGCCGGCACTTTGCTGGCCACATCGCGCAAGGCATCGGCGTTGCGGAACGTGACAATGCCCGACAGGGAAATGTAATAGCCCATGTCCAACGCAGCCCTGGCCATGTCCCAGTCCTCGGTGAAGCAGTGCAGCACGCCAGCCTGGGGCAACGCGGCCTCGCGCAACAAGGCCAGGGTATCGGCTCGGGCGCCCCGGGTATGGATGATCACCGGCTTTGCGGTTTGTCGAGCCGCTTCCAGGTGCAGTCGGAACGACGCCTGCTGGACTTCGGCGGCTTCGGGCTCATAGTGATAGTCCAGACCGGTTTCACCAATCGCCACCACCCGCGGATGATCGAGTTCGCGCAACAGCCAGTCCAGAGCCGGCGCGGCGTCGGGCTGGACATCGAGGGGATGGATGCCGACCGAACAATCGACATCTTCGTAGCGTTCGGCCAGGACCTTGACGTCGGCGGCATTGTCGGCGCTGACGCCGATGCACAGGAAGTGCCCGACGCCCCGCTGACGAGCCGCGTCCAGCGCAGCATCCAGGGAGCCGCCATGGGCGGCAAGATCGAGGCGGTCAAGGTGGCAATGGGAATCTACAAGCATAGGGAACCAGGTTACATCGTATGGGTGGGACGGTCGGATTTCAGGGTTCCGGCCAAGTGGGTTTCGATCTGGTTGCGGGCGGAGTTGTCGCCCTCGTTGAACTGCACGCCGACGCCGGCGGCGCGATTGCCCTGGGCGCCCTTGGGAGTCAGCCAGATCACCTTGCCGGCGACCGGGATCTTCTCCGGCTCCTCCATCAGGCTCAACAGCATGAACACTTCATCGCCCAGGCGATAATTCTTGTTGGTGGGAATGAACAGGCCACCATTCTTGATAAAAGGCATGTAGGCGGCGTAAAGCACCGATTTGTCCTTGATGGTCAGGGACAGGATGCCATTGCGTGGACCGGGACTGACAGGTTCGTTCATGCTGACCTCCGCTGCGATTGAGCTGAGTCTAGGCTCTGTATGAAAGTCTTGAGACGAAGGCCAGGCAAGGCGAGGCAGCTTTCAACGCTGCCTGAACGAGTATCAAGGCTTTTCGTACAGAGCAAGGAACATTCTCACCGGTTTTCCTTCAGTTGCAGCCTGTCAGTTTCGGCCCGGCAGGCTCGCCCATTGCACCAACAGGGCTTCGAGCAACAAGACCCGGTTGAGGTTCGCCTTGCTCAGCACCTTCTGACGTTGGGCAAGTATCCAGTCCTGAATGTTCAAGATTTTGTCCCGGCTGGTTTTCTGCGCCAGGTACTGGATCACCTTGCGCATGTCCGCCAGCCCCAGGCCAGACTCATCCTCGGTGAGCTGGTAGCGCAGGATCAGGTTCGACCAGTCGCAGAACCAGTCGAACAGCAACAACAGCGAGACAGCATTCCAGCCCTCGGCCAGCTGCGTGGGGGATTGCTGCTGCTTGAGCAGTTGTTTCACCCCTTCCACCACCAGGGCCCGCTGTTCACGCACACCCTGGGCCTGGAGGCTGACGGCGGCCAAGGGGGAACCGGCGGCCAGGGTCAGCAGCTCGCCCCGCTCTTGCTCGGTACTCTCCGGCAAGGCCTGGGCCAGCCATTGCATGCTCATTGCCTCGCTCGGCAACGGACACGCCTGCTGCACGCAACGGCTCTTGATGGTCGGCAGCAAGCGGCTCGGCTGATGGCTGACCAGCAACAGCACGGTGTCGCCCGAAGGCTCCTCCAGGCTCTTGAGCAAGGCGTTGGCCGCATTGATGTTCATTGATTCCACCGGCTCGATCAGCACCACCTTGCGCCCACCCAGTTGCGCGGTCTGGACTACAAAGCTGACCAGATCGCGGACCTGGTCGACTTTGATCGCCTTGTCCGCCTCTTCCGGCTCCAGCACATAGTTGTCGGGATGGCTCCCGGCCTTGAGCAACAGGCAGGACTTGCACTCACCGCATGCATTGGAGGGCCCGGGATGCTGGCACAGCAAGCTGGCCATCAGGCGCTCCGCCAGCGCCCGCTTGCCGATACCGGCCGGGCCATGCAGCAGATACGCGTGGGCATGTTGGGTACGTCCGGCCAACTGCTGCCAGAGACCGTCCTGCCAGGGATAGGCTTCAGCCACGGACACGCTCCAGCAGGCGCGGCAACAGATCATCCAGAGACCGCTGGACCTGCGCCAGGGGCTGCGCGGCATCGATCAGCAGGTAACGCGACGGATCGGCCTTGGCGCGGCTCAGGAACGCACTGCGCACAGCATTGAAGAACGCCGCGCCTTCCTGTTCGAAACGGTCCAGCCGCCCGCGGGCGCTGGCGCGAGCCAGGCCGACTTCCACGGGAAGGTCGAACACCAGCGTCAGGTCCGGGCGCAATTCACGCTGCACGAAGCTCTCCAGTGTAGCGATGCGCTCCAGGGACAATCCCCTGCCGCCCCCCTGGTAGGCATAGGTCGAATCGGTAAAGCGATCACAGAGCACCACGGCGCCACGAGCCAGGGCCGGACGAATCACCTCGGACAGGTGCTGTGCCCGGGCGGCAAACACCAGCAGCAACTCGGTGTCGGGATTCATGACCTCGTCCGCCGGTGTCAACAACACCTCGCGAATCCGCTCCGCCAGCGGCGTACCGCCAGGCTCGCGGGTCAATACCACCTCGACCCCCGCGGCCTGCAAGCGTTCGGCCAGGTATTCGCGGTTAGTGCTCTTGCCGGCGCCTTCAGGGCCTTCCAGCGTTATAAACAAGCCAGTCACGGGCGGTCCTTAATCAGAGTCATTGCGAGCCCGACGGCTCGCTGGCATTCGGTTCGGGAGCCGGCTGCTGTGCCGGGACCTGGGGCACGGCTTCGGGCGCCGTATCAGGCGATGCGGCGGGAATCGGCGCGGTGTCGTCCAGCGTAGCTGGCGCAGGACTGGAACGATAATCGGCACGTCGCTTGAGCTGGTACTCGCGCACCGCATTGTTGTGCGATTCCAGGCTGTCGGAGAAGACATGGCTGCCATCACCGCGAGCGACAAAGTAAAGGCTGCTTCCCGGCGCCGGATTCAGGGCCGCATGAATCGCCTCTCGTCCCACCATCGCGATTGGCGTCGGCGGCAGGCCCGGGACCATGTAGGTGTTGTATGGGTTTTCTTCTTTCAAATGGGCTCGGGTGAGCTTGCCGGTGTAGCGCTCGCCCAGGCCGTAGATAACCGTAGGGTCGGTCTGCAGCAACATGCCCATGCGCAGCCGACGCACGAACACACCGGCGATCTGCCCGCGCTCCTGTGGCACGCCGGTTTCCTTCTCCACCAGCGACGCCATGATCAGCGCCTGATAAGGCTGGGTGTAAGGGGCATCGGGGGAGCGTTCGGCCCACTCCCTGGCGAGCACTTCCTCGAGCCGGTTGTAGGCCTGGTTCAGCACGTCGGCGTCCGAGGTCCCGCGTACGAAACGATAGGTGTCGGGGAAAAACCGCCCCTCGGGAAAGACGCCGGAGTGGCCGAGCCGATCCATGACCTCGCTGTCGCTCAGGCCGGTCAGGGTCTGCTGGAGTTTTTCATCCTTGGCCAGCGCGGCACGGACCTGACGGAAATTCCAGCCCTCCACCAGCGTCACGCTGTACTGCACCACTTCCCCACGCTTCCACACGGCGATCAGGTCCTGCATCGTCATGCCCGGCACCATGCGGTACTCGCCGGCGTGCAGGGGTTGGCCGGCAAGGTTGAAACGCCAATACACCCGCAGCCAGAAAGCGTCCTTGATCAGACCTTCGGCCTCGAGACGCTTGAGGGTCCCGGTCGGGTTGGTCCCGCTGGGAATATCCAGCAGTTCTTCCTGGGTAATGTTCAACGGCTGCTGCAGCGCCGAATGAATCTTCCAGGCCGAAGCGCCCCACAACAGCCCTGCCAGAACCAGTCCGGTTTCCAGCAACAGCAAGAATTTACGTCTCACGAATCAAACATCCAATAACGCGCGGGCAAGGGTCTGCAGTTTACGGGTGAGCGGCCCGGCCGACCAGCGTGCCGAACCGCATGCGCGTACCGGCCACACGCCATATACGCTGTTGCAGACAAAGACTTCGTCGGCCAGGTGCAGTTGCTCCAGGCCAATATCGGCAATCTGCGTGACGATGCCCTGGGACTCGGCTTGAAACAATAATTCGGCGCGCATCACCCCGGCCACACCGCAACGGCTCAGGTCAGGCGTCATCAGCACACCATCGCACACCAGAAACAGATTGCTGAACACCCCTTCGATCACTCGCCCGGAGGTATCCCGCATCAGGCCTTCGGCATGTTCCGCACCGCCCCATTCGGCGCGGGCCAACACCTGCTCAAGGCGATTGAGGTGCTTGAGGCCCGCGAGCAAAGGCTGCTCGGACAGGCGCGTGGCACAAGGAAAGAGGGAAATTCCCTGCTCGGCATGCGCAGCGGGATACGCGACCGGCGGACTGCCTTGCAGGATGCGCCGGGCCGGGGCCGACGGGACGGCGGCATAACCCCGCAGGCCGTCGCCTCGGGTCACGATCAGTTTCAGCACCCCCTGCCCCAGGCCTTGCGCGTAGGCGTCCAGCTCGGCGCTCAACGCAACCCAGTCGACATGGAGCGCCAGCCGTTGGCAACCCTGTTCAAGACGTTGCAGATGACGCTCCAGCAGCACGGGTACGCCGGCACGCACGGCGATGGTTTCAAACAACCCATCGCCATAAGCCAGGCCGCGATCCTTCAGCGACAGAACGTCGGCCGGCTGACCGTCGACCCAGCTATCCATCAACCAGCGAACCGGCGGAACACCAGCGAGCCGTTGGTCCCGCCAAAGCCGAAGGAGTTGGATATCACTACATCGATATCCATGCCACGGGCGGTATGCGGAACGAAGTCCAGGTCGCAGCCTTCATCCGGCTCGTCGAGGTTGATGGTCGGCGGCGCGACCTGGCTGTTGATCGCCAGTACGCTGAAGATCGCCTCTACCGCACCGGCGGCCCCCAGCAGGTGACCGGTCATGGACTTGGTGGAGCTGACGGCCAGCTTGTAGGCATGATCACCGAATACGGTCTTGATCGCCTGGGCTTCGGCCAGGTCGCCCGCAGGGGTCGAGGTGCCATGGGCGTTGATGTACTGGACCTGGTCGGCATTGACCTTCGCATCCCGCAGAGCATTGGCGATGCAACGGGCCGCACCGGCGCCATCGGCCGGAGGCGATGTCATGTGGTAGGCATCGCCGCTGGTACCGAAGCCGATGAGCTCGGCATAAATGGTAGCGCCGCGGGCCTTGGCATGCTCCAGTTCCTCGAGTACCAGCGCACCGGAACCATCGGACAGCACGAAGCCATCACGGCCCTTGTCCCATGGACGGCTGGCGCGGGTCGGTTCATCGTTGCGGGTCGACAGCGCACGGGAGGCACCGAAGCCACCCATGCCCAGGCCACACGCGGCCATCTCGGCACCGCCGGCAATCATGACGTCGGCTTCGTCGTACATGATGTTGCGGGCAGCCATGCCTATGCAGTGGGTACCCGTGGTGCACGCCGTGGCAATGGCGTAGTTGGGCCCCTGCACACCCAGGTGGATGGACAGGAAACCGGAAATCATGTTGATGATCGAGCCCGGCACGAAGAATGGGGAAATCCGTCGCGGCCCCGAATCGTGCAATGTACGGCTGGTCTCTTCGATATTGGTCAAGCCGCCGATACCCGAGCCCATGGCAACGCCGATGCGCTCACGGTTGGCGTCGGTGACTTCCAGGCCGGCGTTACGCACTGCCTGGAATCCGGCTGCCAGACCATACTGGATGAACAGGTCTAGCTTGCGGGCTTCCTTGACCGACAGGTATTCCTCGACATTGAAGCCCTTTACCGAGCCGCCAAAACGGGTGGAATAGGCAGAAAGGTCGGTGTGTTCGATCAGACCAATGCCACTACGGCCAGCCAGAATGCCCTGCCAGCTGCTCGGCACATCCGTGCCCAGTGGCGACAACATACCCATACCGGTGACTACGACGCGTCTACGCGACACAGCACTCTCCTTTTTCTAATGACGACTTTGCATCAGGCCTAAAGAAAAAACCGCACGCCGTAACGGCAGTGCGGTTTTTCCATGACAGCTAGCGACGACTAAAAACGATTACGCCTGGTGGGCAGTAACGTAGTCGATGGCAGCTTGTACAGTAGTGATCTTCTCAGCTTCTTCGTCAGGAATCTCGGTCTCGAATTCCTCTTCCAGAGCCATCACCAGCTCAACGGTGTCAAGGGAGTCGGCACCCAGGTCTTCAACGAAGGAAGCAGTGTTCACAACTTCTTCTTCCTTGACGCCCAGTTGCTCGGCAACGATTTTCTTGACGCGCTCTTCGATGGTGCTCATACCTTGTTTTCACTCCTAATGGACAAATTCAGGCAGCTGGCCGGTGGGTAAGTGTATAGAAAGGCTTTTCGGTTTTTCAACCGAAAGCTTCACTCCTCAAACCCCTCGGGCCCGCCCCTATAAATAGATTGCAGCTTTATAACGGATTTTAGACAGCTCGTATGACATTTTTTTGAAGCAATCCGTCACATTTAACTCATGTACATCCCGCCGTTCACCGGGATTGTAGCCCCCGTGACGTATGCCGCAGCGTCGGATGCAAGAAAAGCCACCACGGATGCGATTTCTTCAGCCTGCCCCAGACGCCCCAGCGGAATTTGCGTCAACAAGGCCTCACGCTGCGCCTCTGGCAGTTCGCGGGTCATGTCGGTGTCGATGAAACCCGGGGCCACCGAGTTTACCGTAATCGAACGCGAACCCACTTCCCGCGCCAGCGCACGGCTGAAACCTTCCAGACCGGCCTTGGCCGCAGCATAGTTTACTTGGCCTGCGTTGCCCATGGCACCCACAACCGAGCCAATATTGATGATACGACCCCAGCGAGCCTTGGTCATGCCGCGCAGGACGCCCTTGGACAGCCGGTACAGACTGTTCAGGTTGGTATCGATCACATCGAACCATTCGTCATCTTTCATGCGCATCATCAGATTATCACGAGTGATACCGGCGTTATTGACCAGGATCGCCGGGACACCGAACTGCTCCTGGATAGTTGCCAGCACCGCCGTGACGGATTCGTCGCTGGTGACGTTCAGTTCAAGGCCGGTGCCTTGGATACCGTTTTCCTTCAGGGTCGCGGCGATGCGCTCGGCGCCCGAAGCGGAAGTCGCGGTGCCGACGACGATGGCGCCTTGGCGACCCAATTCCAGGGCAATAGCCTGGCCGATGCCACGGCTCGCACCGGTCACCAGTGCAACTTTACCTTGCAGACTCATGCAAGCTTCTCCTGTTCAGGCCTGCGCTGCACGAGCGGCAGCGAAAGCGTCTGGGGTATTGAGGTTGGAAGTCGACACGCCTTCGGCGCAGCGTTTGTTCAGACCGGCCAGCACCTTGCCCGGGCCACATTCGACCAGCTCGGTCGCACCCTTGGCCGCCAGGGTCTGCACCGTTTCGACCCAGCGAACCGGCTTGTAGAGTTGTTCCAGCAGATCGCGCTTGAGGGTTTCGAGGTCCGGCGCCACATCGGCGCTGACGTTCTGCACCACAGGTATCTGCGGAGCCTGCCAATCGATGGCGGCAATGGATTCGGCAAAGCGTTCGGCGGCAGGCCGCATCAGTTCACAGTGCGACGGCACGCTGACCGGCAGCGGCATGGCGCGCTTGGCTCCACGCGCCTTGCAGCCCTCGATGGCCCGGTCGACCGCGGCCTTGGCGCCGGCAATCACCACCTGGCCAGGCGAGTTGAAGTTCACGGCACTGACCACATCGCCTTGCGCCGCTTCGGCACAGGCAGCCAGCACATCTGCATCTTCCAGGCCGAGGATAGCGGCCATGCCGCCCTGCCCGGCCGGAACGGCCTCCTGCATCAACTGGCCGCGACGCTCCACCAGTTTCACGGCATCGCCCAGGCTGAGACTGCCAGCGGCCACGAGAGCACTGTATTCACCCAGGCTATGGCCGGCGACGAAAGCCGGACGCGCGCCACCTTCAGCCAGCCACAGGCGCCACAGCGCGACCGAGGCGGTGAGGATGGCCGGTTGGGTCTTGTCGGTTTGATTGAGCAGCTCTTCCGGCCCTTGCTGGGTCAATGCCCACAAGTCGTAGCCGAGCGCATCGGATGCTTCTTTGAATGTTTCGAGGACCAGCGGGTATTGCGCGCCCAGCTCGGCCAGCATGCCGAGGGACTGCGAGCCCTGTCCTGGAAAGACGAATGCGAGGGAAGCAGACATGAAAACAAAGCCCCTAATGATCTTGTCGTCAAAAATTGACGCCCCTGGGGGCGCTAGGAAACTGACAGTTGGATGGCGGGTTGAACCAGCCGGTCACATTTAAGCATTGTCGGACGAAAACGCCTAAGTTAACAAATCTTCGAGGCGGCCATGCAGGCGTTCCGGCAGGTTTTCCTGGATCTCGATCACCGCACGATTGATCGCACTTTGAAAGCCCTGCACCCCCGCCGACCCGTGGCTCTTGATCACGATGCCCTGCAAGCCGAGGAAACTCGCGCCGTTATGTCGCGCCGGCGCCAGGTCTGCCTGCAGGCGACGCATCAACGGCAAGGCCAGCGCTCCAACCAGGCGCGAGGCCAGGCTCTGCCGGAACAGGGTCTCGATGCGCTCGCTGATCATGGTGGCCAGGCCTTCGCTGGACTTGAGCAGGATATTGCCAACGAAGCCGTCGCACACGACCACATCCGCCTCGCCCCGGTACAAGCCGTCGCCCTCGACAAAGCCGATGTAGTTGATGCCACGCGCACCCTGCAGCAGGGTGGCGGCCAGCTTGACCTGCTGGTTGCCCTTGATGTCTTCGGTACCGATGTTCAGCAGTGCCACGCGAGGACGTGCGATGCCCAGGGTTTCAGCGGCCACCGAGCCCATCACCGCAAATTGCAGCAAATGCTCGGCACTGCAATCGACATTGGCGCCAAGGTCCAGCAACTGGCAGAAACCGCGCCGGGTCGGTATCGCCGCGACCATTGCCGGCCGGTCGATGCCTGGCAGCGTCTTGAGCACGTAGCGCGACAGCGCCATCAGCGCGCCAGTGTTCCCGGCGCTGACACACGCCTGGACCTTGCCATCGCGCAACAGCTCCAAAGCCACCCGCATCGACGCATCGGGCTTGCCGCGCAGGGCCTGGGCGGGCTTTTCGTCCATGGCGATCACTTCAGACGCCGGGGTAATCGTCAGGCGCGCACGATCCGCAGCAGGCTGGCCGCTGAGCATTTCTTCCAGGAGGGAGGGTTGACCAACGAGGGTCAGGTGCAACGAGGGCGTAGCATTCAGGCAAGCAAGACTGGCCTGAACAATGCTGCGGGGACCGAAGTCCCCGCCCATTGCGTCAATCGCGATGACTTGAGCGGACAAGGATTACTCGTCAGCGCCCTTGTCGATCACTTTGCGACCACGGTATACGCCTTCTGGCGATACGTGGTGACGCAGGTGAACTTCACCAGTGGTTTTTTCTACAGACAGGGTGCTAGCCTCGAGAGCGTCGTGCGAACGGCGCATGTCACGGGCAGAGCGGGATTTTTTGTTCTGCTGAACAGCCATAATTGATTAACTCCTAAACGTTTGGGTCACGCTTTAACTGCGCCAAAACACTGAACGGGTTGGACCGCGTTACCTCGTCCTCGCTCGGCTCGGGCTCATCTGCTCCCGCCGGCTGCTGGCATTCTTCCGGATGATGAGCAGGCACAATGGGCAAGGCGAGCAGGAGCTCATCCTCGATCAGTGACTGCAGATCCAATGGATCTTCGCCCAGTTCCAGCACGTCATAGCCTTTCGGCAACGACTGGGTATTCGCACCCTCCTTCACCACGGCGTAACTGCATTCGCTGTGGATCGGCAGGGTGACCAGCTCAAGACAACGCTGGCAAACCATTTTGACTTCAGTGTCGATAAAGCTGTGGATAACCACAGATTTACGTTCATCTCGTTCAAAAACGAATTTGGCCTGGACCGTCCCGATATCGTCGGAAAGCGGGTCGCAGAGTCTCTTCAAATCGGCCAGCGGCAGTTCACCTTGAAGGGTGGTGCCACGATCAGCCAATTTGCGCGGGTCAACGTGAGGTGGAATCGGGTCATTCAACATAGGCGCAGCATTATAGGGATGCACCCAGCCATGTCAAAGGAAATTCAGCCCTGTCCGTCACTTGCACGCCCCGCTAGAATTCGCCCCTGCCTTTTGGAGATGCCCATGCTGCCCTTATTACTTGCCTCCAGCTCGGTCTATCGCCGGGAATTGCTCGCCCGCCTGGGGTTACCATTCGTCTGCCAGTCACCGGATATCGACGAAAGCCAACGCCCCGGCGAGGCTGCCCGAACACTGGTGGAACGCCTGGCGCGGGAAAAGGCCCTGGCCCTGGCCGACAGTCACCCGGGACACCTGATCATCGGCTCGGACCAGGTCGCCGTGCTCGGCGAACGCATCCTGGGCAAACCCCACACCTTCGAAAGGGCCCGCGAGCAACTGCTGGCGGCCAGCGGCACCAAGGTCACGTTTCTCACAGGCCTGGCACTGCTCAACAGCCAGACCGGCGCCTGCCAGGTCGATTGCGTGGCTTTTAGCGTCAATATGCGCGCGCTCGACCCGGAGCGAGTGGAGCGCTATCTGCGGGCCGAGCAGCCCTATGACTGCGCCGGTAGCTTCAAGGCCGAAGGGCTGGGCGTGAGCCTGTTCCAGAGCACCGAAGGCCCGGACGCCACCAGCCTGATCGGACTGCCCTTGATTCGCCTTGTGGATATGTTGCTGGCGGAGGGCGTAGAGATACCCTGAATCTGGCATCATCCATGGCAGAGCACCCGCCGCCCGCAACCGAACGGCCGGAGCCCTGCCAGCGAGTCAGCGCAATACCGGCCCCTGGAACCCCATCCACATTGCCAGGCGCTCGGCGATGCTCGCCCCCAGCTTCTTCGAGAAACGGTCGAGCGGCGATTCTTCGACAGTGAAGTCCACCAGCTCCTTCTCGCCGATCACATCCCGCGCCACCGAACTGGCACTGCCCAGGCCGTCGATCAAGCCCAGCGACAACGCCTGCTCTCCAGACCATACCAGGCCGGAAAACAGCTCCGGATGATCCTTGTCCTTGAGCCGATCGCCCCGACCTTTCTTGACGCTGGCGATGAACTGCTTATGGGTCGTATCGAGCACGCCCTGCCAGAAAGCGATCTCTTCCGGCTTCTGCGGCTGGAAGGGGTCGAGGAACGACTTATGCTCACCGGCGGTGTAGACCCGGCGCTCGATACCGAGCTTGTCGAGGGTCTCGACAAAGCCATAACCGGCAGCGGTGACACCGATGGACCCCACCAGGCTGGCCTTGTCGGCATAGATCTGATCCGCCGCACTGGCGATATAATAGGCACCGGAAGCGCCGAGGTCGGCGATCACCGCATAGACCTTGGTGTCCGGATGCGCAGCGCGCAAGCGAACGATCTCGTCATAGACGTAGCCGGACTGCACCGGACTGCCGCCCGGACTGTTGATACGCAGCACCACCCCCTTGACCTTCTCATCCTCGAACGCAGCCCGCAGACTGCCAATGATGTTGTCCGCGCTGGCCGCCTCCTTGTCGGCGATCATGCCCTCGACGTCGATCACCGCCGTATAGGCCGAAGCACTGCCGGGACTCTTCTTCATATCGATCGCCTGGATGATGACACCCAGCCCGACGAAAAGATAAATGAAGACCAGGAACTTGAAGAAAATTCCCCAGCGGCGAGCGCGACGCTGTTCTTGCACCCCCGCCAGGAGGGTTTTTTCCAGCAACTTCCAGCTTTTATCGTCACCGTTTTCAGCGCTTGCCTTGGCCGGTGCTTTCCATTCATCGGTCATACATGCATCTCCAACAGGTTCTAATCGGTAGGCCGGCTCAGCCAGGCGTGTAATTCAGTAAAACGGTCAATCGTCAATCGCGGTTCGAATGCCCGCAGCGCCTCGATGGTCTGCGCACCGTAGCTGACAGCCACCGAGCCCATGCCGGCATTGCGCGCCATCTGCAGGTCGAAGGACGAATCCCCCACCATCAGCGCCTGCTCCGCACGCACCTCGCAGTGCGCCAGGATCTGCTCGAGCATCAAGGGATGGGGCTTGCTGGCGGTTTCATCGGCAGCACGAGTGACATCGAAATAGCCCTCCCAGCCATGAGCCTTCAGCACGCGATCCAATCCCCGACGAGCCTTTCCAGTGGCAACGGCCAGGTGGTAACCCTCCGCCCGAAACGCCTGGAGGGTATCCAGGACGCCATCGAACAACGGCGAAGGCTCGGCCTCCAGCGCGATGTAATGGTCGGCGTAGTGCTGACGAAACACCACCAACTCCTGGTCGCCGATCTCCGGATACAGGCTGCGAATCGCCTCGGGCAAGCCGAGACCGATAATGCCTTTGACTGCAAGGTCGTCACGCCTGGCAAAACCCGTACGATCCGATGCGGCATGCATCGACTCCACGATCCGACCGATGGAATCGGCCAGAGTGCCGTCCCAATCGAATATCAGCAGCTTGTATTCAGGATGCACTCAACCGCTCCACGGTTCGGGCCCACATGTCATCCACGGGGGCCTGCAGTTTCAGCTCACCCCCATCGGGCAGCGGCACCGTGAGCATATAAGCATGGAGAAACAATCGCTTTCCGCCAAGATCGCGTATCTCCCGACTGAAGTCGTCGTCCCCGTATTTGGGGTCACCGGCAATGCAGTGCCCGGCGTGCAGGGTATGGACACGAATCTGGTGGGTGCGCCCCGTGATCGGCTTGGCTTCGATCAGGGTGGCGAACTCGCCGAAACGGCGCAGGACCTTGAATACGGTCAGCGCTTCCTTGCCTTCGTCGTTGACCTCGACCATGCGCTCGCCGGAACGCAGGTTGCTCTTGAGCAACGGTGCGCGGACCTGCTTGATGGACGTCGCCCAATGGCCGCGGACCAGGGCCATGTAGCGCTTGTCGACACCATCGCCCCGCAACTGTTCGTGCAAATGACGCAGCATGCTGCGTTTCTTGGCGATCATCAGTAGGCCGGAAGTGTCCCGGTCCAGGCGATGGACCAGTTCCAGCTCCTTGGCGTCGGGACGCAACTGACGAAAGGCTTCGATCACGCCGAAATCCAGGCCGCTGCCGCCGTGAACTGCGATGCCCGCGGGTTTGTTGATCACAATCAGCGCCTTGTCTTCGTAGACAATCGAAGCCTCCAGGCGCTGCAGCAGTCCCTGGGCGACGGGCACCGGTTCGTCGCGCTCAGGCACGCGAACCGGCGGCACACGCACGATATCGCCCGCCTGGAGCTTGTACTCAGGCTTGATCCGGCCCTTGTTCACCCGCACTTCGCCCTTGCGCAAAATGCGATAAATCAAGGTCTTGGGCACACCCTTGAGCCGGGCTAGCAGGAAATTATCGATTCGTTGGCCGGCATATTCCGGCGAGACCTCGAGCAGTTGAACGCCAGGGGTCGAAGGGGCAGTAGTCGTCATGGCGGCGATCATAACAATTTTTTATGGAATTGAAGCACTTAATCATTGCTGCTATAGTCGCGAACGCCGCCAAAAGTGGCTGGACAGCGGACTAACGGTCAAAAACCGGCCCTGACCAACGCAATTCACGAGGACGAGAGGCCGTCCTACGGGGCTTTTGCTACGTAACGGCAGAGTTTGCAGGTGTAACGAGCGCAGGTGACATGAGGCCTGAAATACGCCGCAAAGCAGAGTTTTGGCTCGCCTTGCGCGCCACATTCACGGCCAGTTCACAAAGTGCAGTCAGTTGCGGACGACCCCGGGCGAGAGCTTCGGAAACAACGCCTAATTAGCCATGATGCGTGACCTCCCCTTCCGGAGCTCACGGTAAATGCCAACCCGCTGCGGATTCTGCGCGCGGCAGCACCCGAATTATCAGGGATACGTGTAGGGTGGAGATGTACAACCGTCGGACTGTGTAGCACTAGGCTTATATTTAGACGCTTCATCTCGTCCACAGGCGCCGGTTGATTCCTCCTCCTGACTGAGTGCTTGAGTACCAGCAAGCAGGACGCGTCCGTCGCGACTTCGCCGTTATTGGGCCGAACTCGCTGGACACTGGAGTGGCAATGCCACTTCCATGACGCACCTGACACCGACCGTGAGAAGTCGTGTGTGCCGAACGCCGTTTCCGGCAGCCCGGAAACCGACGGTACTACATGAAAAGAATGCTGATTAACGCAACTCAACCCGAAGAGTTGCGTGTTGCACTGGTAGACGGCCAGCGCCTCTACGACCTGGATATCGAATCCGGTGCACGCGAGCAGAAGAAGGCCAACATCTACAAAGGCCGGATCACTCGCATCGAACCAAGCCTGGAGGCTGCCTTTGTCGATTTCGGCTCTGAGCGCCATGGCTTCCTGCCCCTCAAAGAAATCTCCCGCGAATACTTCAAGAAGGCCCCCGAAGGCCGCGTCAATATCAAGGACGTCCTGAGCGAAGGCCAGGAAGTCATCGTCCAGGTCGAAAAAGAAGAGCGTGGCAACAAGGGCGCCGCCCTGACCACCTTCATCAGCCTGGCCGGCCGTTACCTGGTCCTGATGCCCAACAACCCGCGTGCCGGTGGCATCTCCCGCCGCATCGAAGGCGAAGAGCGCAACGAACTGCGTGAAGCCCTCAACGGCCTGGTGGCTCCTGCCGACATGGGCCTGATCGTGCGCACGGCCGGCCTGGGCCGCAGCAGCGAAGAAATGCAGTGGGACCTCGACTACCTGCTGCAGCTGTGGACCGCCATCAAGGAAGCGTCCCTGGATCGCTCCGCGCCGTTCCTGATCTACCAGGAAAGCAACGTCATCATCCGCGCCATCCGCGACTACCTGCGCCAGGACATCGGCGAAGTGCTGATCGACAGCGTCGAAGCCCAGGACGAAGCCCTGACCTTCATTCGCCAGGTGATGCCGCAGTACGCCAGCAAGATCAAGCTCTACGAAGACAGCGTCCCACTGTTCAACCGCTTCCAGATCGAAAGCCAGATCGAAACCGCCTTCCAGCGCGTCGTCGAACTGCCTTCCGGCGGCTCCATCGTCATCGATCCCACCGAAGCCCTGGTGTCCATCGACATCAACTCGGCTCGCGCCACCAAAGGCAGCGACATCGAAGAAACCGCCCTGCAGACCAACCTGGAAGCGGCCGAGGAAATCGCCCGCCAGCTGCGCCTGCGCGACATCGGCGGCCTGATCGTCATCGACTTCATCGACATGACCCCGGCCAAGAACCAGCGCGCCGTGGAAGAAAAGGTCCGTGAATGCCTGGAAGCCGACCGCGCCCGCGTACAGGTTGGCCGCATCTCGCGCTTCGGCTTGCTGGAAATGTCCCGTCAGCGCCTGCGTCCATCCCTGGGCGAGAGCAGTGGCATCGTCTGCCCACGCTGCAACGGCACCGGCATCATCCGTGACGTCGAGTCGCTGTCCCTGGCGATCCTGCGCCTGATCGAAGAAGAAGCCCTGAAAGACCGCACCGCCGAAGTCCGCGCCCAGGTGCCGATCCCGGTGGCCGCGTTCCTGCTCAACGAAAAACGCAACTCGATCACCAAGATCGAACTGCGCACCCGTGCCCGCATCGTCATCCTGCCGAACGACCACCTCGAGACGCCGCATTTCGAAGTGCAGCGCCTGCGCGACGATAGCCCGGAAGCCCACACCAACCAGTCCAGCTACGAGATCGCTGCCGCCGCAGCCGAAGTGGAAGACGTCCAGCCGGCTGCCGCCACCCGCACCCTGGTTCGCCAGGAAGCCGCCGTCAAGACCGCGCCGGCCCGCGCCAACGCGCCGGTTCCGACCGAAGTTGCCACTGCCGCACCTGCACCGGCCGCCGCGCCTGAACCTAGCCTGTTCAAGGGCCTGGTGAAGTCCCTGGTCAGCCTGTTCGCCACCAAGGAAGAACCGGCCGCGCCCGTGGTCACCGCCAAGCCTGCCACCGAGCGTCCGGCCCGCAACGAAGAGCGTCGCAACGGTCGCCAGCAGACCCGCAACCGCAACGGCCGCCGCGACGAAGAGCGCAAGCCACGCGAAGAACGGGCCCCGCGTGAAGAACGCGCACCGCGTGAAGAACGCCAGCCGCGCGAAGCCCGCGAGGATGCACCGGCCGTAGCCCGCGAAGAACGCACGCCGCGTCCACCACGTGAAGAGCGTCAACCGCGCGCCCCGCGTGAAGACCGCAAGCCACGTGGCGAGCGTGAAGAACGTGTTCGCGAACTACGCGAGCCGCTGGACGCCGCCCCTGCCGTTGCCGCCACCGCTGAAGAGCGTCCGGCTCGCCAGCCTCGCGAAGAGCGTGCTCCACGTCCACCGCGTGAAGAGCGTCAGCCTCGGGCCGAACAGGCTGCCGCCGCAGCCAGCGAAGACGAAGTGCTGAACACCGAGGAACAATTGCAGGAAGACGGCCAGGACGCCGCCGAAGGCGATCGTCCACGTCGCCGTTCCCGCGGCCAGCGTCGTCGCAGCAACCGCCGCGAGCGCCAACGCGACGCCAACGGGAACGTGATCGAGGGCTCGGAAGAGTCCGCCACTACCGAAGCGCCAAGCGCTGCGGACCTGGCCGCCGGCCTGGCCGTCACCGCGGCAGTTGCCAGCAGCACCATCAGTGCCCCGGCCGAAGCCCAGGCCAACGAGCAGGCCGAACGCGCCACCGCCGCGGTGGAACAAGCACAGGTCGAAGCTCCGGTGGTCGAAGCCAATACGGCAGTGCAAGTCACCGCTTCGCCGGAAGTGGAAGTCGCGCCGGTCAGTGAAGCCCAGCCTGCCGCCGAAACCGTCGCCGAACCTGCGCCGGTCGTCGAGCAACCGGTGATTGCTGAAGCCGAACCTGTCGTCGAAACACCAGCAGAGGAAAAAGCACCGGAGCCGCTGGTACGCGAGGAACAGACCGCGTTCAACTGGCATTCGGAGCCTGCCGCACCGGCTGCGGTCGACGAGCCAGCGCCAGCGCCTGAGCCAGCCCCCGAGGCTGAACCTGTGAAGACGGTCGAGCCGACTCCGGTGGTCGAAGCCCCTGTAGCGGCTGCGGTACAGGCGCCAGTCGAAGCACCTGCCCCTGTGAGCGCCTTGACTCCGAACGGTCGCGCACCGAACGACCCACGTGAAGTGCGTCGTCGCAAGCGCGAAGCCGAACGCCTGCAGAAGGAAGCTGAACTGGCTGCCGCTCAGGCACCTGTCGCCGAACCGGCTCCGGTGGTGGAAGCCGTCGAGGCAGCCCCTGCCCCAACCGCTGAGGCCGCTGCCGAACCTGCTCCGGCTGAACCGGTTGAATCGGTGCCGGCAAGCGATGAATCCCAGCCTCAGCACACCGCTGAAGCCGAGGAAGTCGCCCCGCGTCACCCCCAGGCCCTGGAAAAAGAGCACGAGCCAAAACCTCACGCCTGATTCCATAGCCCGATAAAAAGCCCCGCCTGGTAATGCCAGGCGGGGCTTTTTATTCCCTGTCCATCCACTCGGGCGGGCTCCGCCCCGCGGCTATTGCTTGAAGACCAGAGCCTCAGGCACATCCACGTCCCACAGCACACCGGGGTCATCGACCGCCACCTCGACCACTTCCGCCTCGGCGAACAACACCCTGGCACCACGATCGCCGGTCAAGGCCATCAATTTCGCCCCCAGACCACGACCGAATCCCACCGGATGCCCATACTCACCCGCAAAGACCGGAACGCAGATGCCGTCTTCGCAGATATTCGCCATCACCCGCTCGATGCTTGATGGCAGGATGAACGGCATGTCTGCCAGCACGATCAGCCAGCCATCCATATCGGGCGAGGCCTGCACGCCGGCCGCGATGCTATCCCCCAGCCCCGGGGACTGCAGCTCGATGAAATCGCACCCATAGGCCTGGGCCATGCGAATGGCCTGGGGACGATCTTCGCGAGTCACCAGGATGCGCTTTGCCAGGGAAACCGGCAGATTCACCAGGACCTGCTCGATCACCGAACGCACAGCACCGTCACGCCCGGCGCAATCGGCCAGCAATTTGTCCTTGTCGGGACCCGCGACCTGACGGAACCGGCTCCCCGCCCCGGCCGCGACGATAATCGCCCCAATGGATTCAGTCATACGCCCTCCTCGCCCTCCACCCGCGACTTACAACGGCTTCTTCTGCCGAAGCTCGACGCCATTCTTGATGGCCACGATTTCAGCCAGCAGCGACAAGGCGATCTCCGCCGGGGTATGGCTGCCGATGTGCAGCCCGATCGGCCCATGCAGCCGCTCGATGGCCTGTGCCGACAAGCCTAGCTGAGCCAGGTTGTCCCGGCGCTTCTGACTGTTGACCCGCGACCCCAGGGCCCCGACATAGAATGCCTTGGAATCCAGGGCGGTCAGCAGCGCCATGTCATCCAGCCGTGGGTCGTGGGTCAGGGCGACGATGGCCGTGCGCTCATCGGTCTGGATGCTCAACACCGCTTCGTCGGGCATTCCGGAGACGAAGCGCCCCTGCTGCTCTTCCCAACCATAGACAAACTCCTTGCGCGGATCGCAGATCAGCACTTCGAAGTCCAGCAACCGAGCCATCTGTGCCACATAACGCGACAGTTGTCCGGCACCGATCAGCAGCAGCCGCCAGCGTGGGCCATAAATGGCTCGCAGCGTCTGGCCATCGAAAACCAGCGCGTCGTGTTTACTGGCAGGTACCAGCGTCACGGCACCAGTGGCGATCACCAGCTCCCGGGCGACAATCTCGTGGGCGTCGCAACGCTCCAGCAGTTCAGCGACCCATTGCGGATCGCCGACCCGCTCTTCGGTCAGGCGCAGGGTGCCACCGCACGGCAGGCCGAAACGCGCGGCCTCCTCGCGGGTGACGCCATAGGTGATGAGTTGCACCGGCGGACCTTGCGCCGGGATACGACCATCATGCAGCCGGGCGATCAGGTCGTCCTCCACACAGCCGCCCGACACCGAGCCGATCACCACGCCGTCTTCGCGCAGGGCCAGCATCGCCCCGGGTGGCCTTGGCGCGGTGCCCCAGGTCTGGACCACGGTGAACAGCACCACGCGCTGCCCCGCACGGCGCCATTGAAGCACGCTGCGCAGGACGTTCAGGTCGACACTGTCCATCAGGCCTTGGCCTGCTGCCAGCCTTGCAGCTGATAGCGCACAGGCAGATCACGGATGCGCTTGCCGGTGGCGGCGAAAATCGCGTTGCACAGCGCCGGGGCAATCGGCGGCACTCCCGGCTCCCCGACCCCTCCCAACGGAACCTCGCCCGGCGGCGTCACCAGATGCACGGCCACTTTCTTGGGCGCCAGGGACATGCGCGCCACTTCGTACATGTGGAAGTTGTCCTGCTGCACCTTGCCATCCTTGAAGCTGATCTCCCCCACCATCGCGTTGCCCAGGCCCATGACACAGGCACCTTCGAATTGGGAACGGATGCGCTCCGGGTTGATCTGCGGGCCGCAGTCCACCGCGATATCAGCCTTGTGCACGATCACCGTGCCATCGTCCTTGACCTCTACTTCGATCGCCGCCGCCACGTAGGTGACGAAGCTGTAGTGCACCGCCAGCCCCAGGCCGCGCCCCTTGGGCAGTTGCTGCCCCCAACCCGCCGCCTTGGCAGCCGTTTGCAGCACGGTGCGGATCCGTGCCGTATCGATGGGATAGCGGTCGGGGGATTCGCCGTAGTTCCACTCCTCGTTCAAGGTGCGCGGATCGATCTTGCGGTCCGGGCCAAGCAACTTGAGGTGGTAGTCCAGCGGATCCTGACCGGCCTTGTGGGCCAGTTCGTCGATGAAACTCTGGATCGCGAAACCGTGGGGAATATTCGACACCGAGCGGTACCAGCCCACCCGGGTATGAGCCGTCGCCTCGGGGTTCTCCAGGCGCAGGTTGGCAATGGCATAGGCCATGTTGGTAACGCCCATGCCCAGCTCGAAGGGGGCTTCGTGAGTCATTCCCGGGGCGAACAGCGCGGTGATACTGGGCGCGACGGTGCGATGCAACCAGCTGGAAGGCAGGCCGTCCCGATTCAGGCCGGCCTTCAGGTATTCGGCCGATACGGTATGGAAATAGGAGTGATGGATGTCATCCTCGCGGGTCCACTGCACCCGGATCGCCTGCCCTGGGAACTCCTTGGCCAGCAGCGCCGCCTCAAGGACGAAGTCAGGCTTGGATTTTCGCCCGAAGCCGCCCCCCAGCAAGGTGATATTCACCGTGACCTTTTCGAAAGGAATGCCCAGCCGTTCAGCGATGCGCTCACGCGTGACCTGCGGCGCCTGGCTCGGGGCCCAGGCTTCGCACTGGCCATCCTTGAAGCGCGCGGTGGCGACCATGGGCTCCATGGGCGACTGGGACAGGTGTGGCAAGTAATAGGTCGCTTCCAGGGTCGAGTCGGCCTTGGCCAGCGCATCGTCGACATCACCGGCATTGCGCACGACTTTTCCAGGCTTGAGGGCTGCGGCTTCGAGCTCCTTGCGGTAGGCGACGGACTCATAGCCCGCGTTCGGGCCATCGTCCCACTCGATTTTCAGCGCCTCGCGCCCCTTCATGGCCGCCCAGGTATTTTTCGCCACCACCGCCACGCCGCCCAGGGGCTGGAATTCCGAAGGCAGGGGACGAGGCTCGATCTGCAGCACCTTGACCACCCCGGGGACCTTCAGCGCCGCGCTGCTGTCCACGGACTTGACCTTGCCGCCATAGACCGGCGGGCGGGCTACCACGGCGTAGAGCATGCCGTCGAAATGCACGTCGGCGCCGAATACGGCACGACCGTTGACGATGTCCGCGCCGTCGATGGCCCGGCTCCCCTCCTTGCCAATGTAGCGAAACTCCGAAGGCTGCTTGAGACGCAGGCTATCGCGCGCCGGCACCGGCAAGGCACTGGCAGCGGCGGCCAACGCGCCATAACCCAGCTCTCGACCGGAAGGCTGGTGGACCACGCTGTGCAGGCGGGCATGACACTCGCCCACCGGAACCTTCCACTGCGCCGCAGCAGCCTGCTCCAGCATGGTCCTGGCGGCCGCACCGCAACGACGCATCGGCTCATACCAGTGACGCATGCTGCGCGAGCCGTCCGTATCCTGGTTGCCAAAGCGCACTTCATCGGCCGGAGCCTGCTGCACCTTCACCCGAGCCCAATCGGCCTCCAGCTCATCGGCCACGACCATGGTCAGGCTGGTGCGCACGCCCTGGCCCATTTCCGAGCGGTTGCAGATCACCGTCACACTGCCATCGGCGGCAATGCTCACATACACCTTGGGGTCATCGACCGCGCCATGCGGCATGCCCTCGGCGCCAAACTTCTTTTCTTCGGCGAAGGCGTCCGGCAGCCCCCAGCTGGCGGCCAGTACCAGCACACCCGTGGCGCTGGCGCCTTTGAGAAAGCCGCGACGGCTGAGGTTGCTCAGCACGAAATCATCGGGTAAACGGCTCATGCCTTGGCCTCCTTCAGATGCGTGGAAGCCTGCCGGATCGCGGTCTTGATCCGGTTATAGGTACCGCAGCGGCAGATGTTGCCCATCATGGCTTCCTCGATCTGCTCATCGCTCGGGTTGGGATTGGTCTTGAGCAAGGCCGTCGCGGACATGATCTGCCCGCCCTGGCAGTAACCGCACTGGGCCACGGCGGTATCGAGCCAGGCCTTCTGGACGACTTGCCCGATCGGATCGGCATGGAGCTCGTCGATGGTGCTGACGTCCTGCCCTTTCACCGAACCGATCGGCGTGATACAGCTGCGCGCCGGGGCGCCATCGATATGAATGGTGCATGCGCCACACAAGCCCATGCCGCAGCCGAACTTGGTACCGTCATAACCGGCAACGTCGCGGATCGCCCACAGCAGCGGCATGTCCTCGGTCACATCCAGTTGATGATCTTTTCCATTGAGTTTCAGGGTAATCATGGGCACGCCCGCATAGTTATCGAGTTATGGGGTCGAGCAATCTGCCGCTTGGGTAGCGGTTTGGTTATCGCAGACTGGCTCAGGCTAATCAGGCTCTCTTATGCGCACACGCAGGTGTCTGCACCGGGCCTTTACAGATGCTATGGCGCATCGTCAGCGGACTAAATTAACCCAGGACCCGAAAAAAAGCCCTGCACAATCCTGCACAAATGAAGCTTGCGAGGATCATGCAGGGCGTTTGGTTTACCCTCGCCATAAGCAGGCGATTGCGCCACGGGGCGCTATGCCCGGCAGGGATCGCCAGCCCCGGAAAATCCGCGATGACGGCAACGGGCAGGGTTCAGTAGCGGTTGGGCTCCATTTCCAGTTCGACCTGGAAACGTTCGGCAATGTCTTTCTGGATGCGCAACGCCAGTTCCAGTAGCTGCGAGCCCGTGGCCTCGCCGTAGTTGACCAGCACCAGGGCCTGCAACTTGTGCACCCCGGCGTCGCCTTCGCGAAAGCCCTTCCAGCCGGCTCGCTCGATCAACCAGCCTGCCGCCAGTTTCATGTACCCCTCAGGCTGTGGATAAGCCACCAGGTCGGGGTATTGTGCCTTGAGACGCGCCACGTGAGCGGCCGGTACCAACGGGTTCTTGAAGAAGCTGCCGGCATTGCCCAGCACCGCCGGGTCCGGAAGCTTTTCACTGCGGATACTGCAAATGGCCCGGCTGACATCGAGGGGCGTCGGGCGGTCGACGCCTTGCTCGGTCAGCCGCTGGCGAACCGGGCCGTATTCCAGATGCAAGTGCGCGGCGCGACTGAGGGCAAAACGCACCCGCAGAATCAACCAGCGCCCCGCTTGCTGCTTGAACAGGCTGTCGCGGTAGGCAAACTGGCATTGCTCAAGGGTGAAATCGCGCAGCTCGCCTGTCTGGCGATCCAGGGCAGTGAGACCGGCGAAGACATCCTTTATCTCGACGCCATAGGCACCGATGTTCTGCATCGGCGCCGCCCCCACCGTACCGGGAATCAGGCTGAGGTTTTCCAAGCCTGACCAGCCTTGCGCCAGCGTGTACTGGACGAAAGGGTGCCACGGCTCCCCCGCTTCGGCCTCGACCACGACCCGCTCGCCGTCATCACCGAGCAAGCGGATTCCCTGGCTGGCCATGCGCAGCACCAGCGCGTCGATATCGCCGGTCAGCAGCAGATTGCTGCCGCCACCGATCACCAACAATGGCACCTGATGTCCGGCGACATACGCCAGCGCCTCGCGAACATCCTCGTCGCAATGGGCTTCGGCGAACAGTCGGGCCGTGACGTCCACCCCGAAGCTGTTGAATGGCTTGAGGCTGACGCCGCTGCGTACTTGCAGGCTCATAAGCGCCCCTTCAGTTCGATCACCAGGCGATCCGTGGCGTGCTCGATCAGGTCAAGCACCTGCTCGAAGCCTTGTTCACCGTCATAGTAGGGATCCGGTACATCGTCGAGCCCGGCTTCGTAGCGGCGCAGGAACAGGTCCAGTTCGGCCCTGGCATTGGCCGGTTGCAGGGCCTTGAGATTGCGCAGGTTGCTGCTGTCCATCGCCAGGATCAGATCGTAGGCGGCAAAGTCGGCGCGGCTGACCTGCCGGGCACGCTGGGCCGACAGGTCATAGCCGCGCCGCAGGGCGGCAGCCTGGCTGCGCTTGTCCGGGGCCTTGCCCACGTGCCAGTCCCCGGTACCGGCGGAAGCCACTTCCACCTGCCCGGCCAACCCGGCCTCCCGCAGCTTATGCCGCAGGATGCCCTCGGCGGTGGGGGACCGGCAGATGTTGCCGAGGCAAACGAACAGAACCCGCATCAAGCCTCCAGCAGGCGACGAACGCGCTCGAGGTCTTCGACAGTGTCGACGCCGGTCGGCGGTGCGATCAGCGCATCGGCGACGTGGATCCGCACGCCATGCCAGAGGGCGCGCAATTGCTCCAGGGCTTCGGTGTTTTCCAGCCAGCATGGGCCCCAGCTCACGAAATCCTGGAGGAAGCCGGCGCGGTAGGCATAGATGCCGATATGGCGGCGATACGGCACGCCGGCGGGCATGACGTCGCGGTCTTGAGCGAACGCATCCCGGGCCCAGGGCAACGTGGCACGGCTGAAGGTCAGCGCCAGGCCATCAAGGTCGCTGACCACCTTGACCACGTTCGGGTTGAACAGCGTCTTCACGTCCTCGATCGGCTCGGCCAGGGTGGCCATGCGCGCCTGGGGGTGTGCCGCCAGGTTGTTCGCCACCTGGTCGATCACGCTGGAGGGGATCAGCGGCTCGTCGCCTTGCACATTGACGACGATGGCGTCGGGCTCCAGGCCCAGTTTCTGCGCCACCTCCGCCAGGCGATCGGTGCCGGAATTGTGGTCTTCACGGGTCATGACCACTTCGGCGCCGAAACCGTTGCAGGCCTCGACGATTCGCACATCGTCCGTCGCCACGACCACGCGCTGGGCGCTGCTCTTGCAGGCCTGTTCCCAGACGTGCTGGATCATGGGCTTGCCGGCGATCGTCAGCAACGGTTTGCCGGGCAGGCGCGTCGAGGCGAAGCGCGACGGGATGACGACGGTAAAGGCAACTGTCATTTGTCCAGGCGCTCGTCGGTGCTCAAGGTACGCGCTTCGCTTTCGAGCATCACCGGAATACCGTCGCGGATCGGATACGCAAGGCCGGCGCCCTTGCTGATCAGCTCGGTCTTGTCGGCGCTGAGCTTGAGCGGCCCCTTGCAGACCGGGCAGGCCAGGATATCGAGCAGTTTGGTGTCCATGAGATTCCCCTGGATAAAGGTTTTTAAGGCAACAGACGATCCGGCAACAGGCGCATCAACTGCGTATCGAACCAGGCCGCGAAGGCCGGTGACGGCGCGGCGTCCACCGTCAGGTACCACCAGTCGGAAGCGGCAAAGGCACGGCACTTGACCGCGTCCTTTTCCGTCATGACCACCGGCAACGACGGTGTGAAGCTCAAGGCCTGGGCACTGTATTCGGCATGGTCGGCAAACCCGTGCGGTATAGGACGCCAGTGTAGCGTTTCGAGGGTCTTGAAGAAACGCTGGGGATTGCCGATCCCGGCCACGGCATGCAGTGCCTGGCCGTGCGGAAAATGGTCGAGCGAGCGTCGTTCGCCGCTGGCCACGTTCACCAGGGCGGTGGGCTGCAGTTCGAAGGCGAAACCGTCCTCGCGGTCGGCGCTGGCGCCGTTGTAGAGCACCGCGTCGACCGATTGCAGGCGTTCGACCGGCTCACGCAGCGGCCCGGCAGGCAAGCAGCGCCGGTTGCCCAGGCCACGGGCGTTGTCGATCAATACCAGTTCAAGGTCCCGGGCCAGCCGGTAATGCTGCAGGCCATCGTCGGACAGGATCAGATCCAGCGGTTCGCTGGCCAGCAGCGCCCGGACCGCGCGGCTGCGATCCGGGTCGATCATCAACGGCACGCCAGTGCGCTGGACGATCAGCAGCGGCTCGTCACCCGCAACACCGGCTTGCTGGTCGGCCCGTACCCGCCACGGCAGTTGCGGGGGCTTGGCCCCGTAGCCACGGCTGACCACGCCAACACGCAGGCCGCTGCGCTGGCAATGCTGGATCATCCACAGGATCATCGGTGTCTTGCCGGTGCCACCCACTGTGATATTACCCACCACCATCAGCGGTACCGGAGGCTGGTAGATGTTGCCCTCGCCTGCCAGGAAGCGCTCGCGCTTGCCCACCACCACGCGCCGGTAGAGCCACTCCAGCGGGCGCAACAGCGACAAGGCCGGGTGACCTTCGTACCACGCGGCGAGCAATCGATCGGACATGGCCATCAGGGTGCCGGCGCCGCCTCGACCGTGGTCATGCGCAGGTGACTGAAACCGAGCTTGCCGGCAGCGTCCATGGCGGTGATGACCGATTGATGAGGCGTCTTGCCGTCGGCGCTGATGGACAACGGCAGGCTGGTGTCACCACCGGACTCCTTCTGCAACACCTCGATCAGTGTCGCCAGGTCGCTCTTGGGCAGCAATTGGTTGTTCACCGAAATGGCCCCCTCCGCGTTGATGGTGACTTCCAGGTTCTTGACCTGCTGGTCTTCGGCCGGCGAGCCGCTGACGGCTTGCGGCAGTTCGACCTTGAGCTGGGTTTCCCGGGTAAAGGTCGTGGTCACGACGAAGAACAGCAGCAGGATGAACACCACGTCGATCAGCGACGCGAGGTTGATCTCGATGTTCTCCCGTGGTTTACGGCGAAATCTCACTTCTTGCCCCCGGCCAGGTCCACGTCTCGGTCGCCCTGCACCACCTCGACCAGCTTGATGGCTTCCTGCTCCATGCCCACCACCAGCTCATCGACACGGCGTTGCAGGAATCGATGGAAGAATACCGACGGAATACCCACCATCAGGCCCGCGGCCGTCGTGATCAGGGCTTTGGAAATCCCGCCCGCCAGCACCGAAGCATTGGTGCTCATGCCCGAACCGGTAAAGGCGCTGAAAATATCGATCATGCCCAGTACGGTACCCAGCAGCCCCAGAAGAGGAGCCATGGCGGCGATGGTGCCCAGGGCATTGATGTAGCGCTCCAGCTCATGGATGACCCGGGCGGCAGCTTCCTCGATGCACTCCTTCATGATCTCGCGACCGTGCTTGGAGTTCGCCAGGCCTGCCGCCAGGATTTCCCCCAACGGTGAACTGGCCCGCAGCTCCTTGAGCTTGTCCTTGTTCAGTTGCTTGTCCTTGATCCAGACCCAGACCTGCCCGAGCAGATGCTCCGGGGTCACACGGCTGGCCCGCAGGGTCCACAGGCGTTCGGCAACGATACCCAGTGCCGCGATGGAACTCAGAATGATCGGCAACATCATCCAGCCGCCGGATTTGACCAATTCCCACACAGTGACAGCCCCCTCGGAAAAAGTGCGCCACTTTATCATACAGAATCGGCCGTGCAGGCCCGCCCCGCCAAAAGCCCGTGCATCGGGCCTCGGGAGACAGGTCCGCCTCCCCCCGCGTCAGCCCCTGTGCCAAGCGGATTCATGGCCCGGAGGACGGCGGGTCGCGCCAATAACGCCGCTGCCCGGCCTGGGTCGTCGGCGCAGCGAAGGCTCCAAGTTGCAGACGAATGGCACCGTGTTCGGCACTGTCGTAGACCGCCATGCCCAACCGTCGATAGCGGGCCATCACTCGAGGATGAGGGTGGCCGAACGCATTGCCTCGCCCTCTCGAGATCAGGACCGAATGAGGAGTGAGACGCGAGAGCAGTGCCATCGACGACGAGCTGCGGCTGCCGTGATGAGGCGCCGCCAGCCACTGGATGGGGACCGCCAAGGGGCCGTCGAGCAAGGCGCGCTCGGCGTGGCTATCGATGTCGCCGGTCAGCAGCAGCCGCTCGCCGCCGGCCTCGACCAGCAAGACACAGGACTTCTGGTTGCTTTCAAGAGCCGCTGCCCATCGCCACAGCTCAAACCTGACGCCGTCCCACTCCCACTGCATACCGCTGTGGCAAGGATCGGCCTTCAGTGCAGCGGGTAAGGCGGCCGGATCACCGCTGATGACCAGGGCGGTGGGCAAGCCGTTGTGCACCGCCCTGGCACCACCGGCGTGATCGGCGTCGGCATGGCTGAGCAGCATCAGGTCCAACCCGCCCACACCCAGTTTGCGCAAGGTGGGCAGCACCACACGCTCGCCTGCATCGGCGTCGCCGAAACGCGGCCCAGCGTCATATAGAAGGTTATGCCGTCGGGTACGCACCAGCACCGCCAGCCCCTGGCCCACATCCAGCTGCCAGATCTCGGCGTGCCCCGCCGGCACCTCGTCCCGCGGCGGAAAAACCAACAGCAACAGCATCGGCCAGCCCAGCACGCGCAGCGGCACGCCTTGCGGCAGCAATATGATGACAGCGCCAAGCGCTGCAATGCACCAGGCCCACACCGGTAGCGCAACCGGAACCCAGGCTGGCCATATTGCGCCGACCAGGGCCAATCCCCTGAACAGCAGGTCGAGCAGCCCACCGGCGATCCACAGCAATCCTTCACCGATGTATGGCACCGGCAGCAAGGCCGTTCCGAGCAATGCCGACGGCAACACCAACAGGCTGATCCAGGGCACCGCCACCAGGTTCACCAACGGCCCGCTGAGGCTGACCGGCAAACCCAGTATCAGCAGCAGCGGACACAGCCCCACCGCGACCAGCCACTGGGGGCGGGTCCAGGTTTGCCACCAGCGCCAGGGACCCAGGCGCCCGCCGAAGATGAAAATCAGTATGGCGACTGCGGCGAACGACAGCCAGAACCCAGGCCTCAGGCTTGCCAGCGGGTCGAACACCAGCACCCCGACCAGCGCCAGCAGCCACGCCCGCCACGGGTCCGGATGACGGAAGCGCAGGCGCCACAGCAACACCAGCCCGATCATCGCGCAGGCCCTTTGCACCGGCACTTCGAAACCGGCGAGCAAGCCGTAGCCCAACGCCGCGACAAAAGCCAGGAAACAGGCCCAGGGCAGCCATGGCAGGTGCGCCGGCCATAAACCGTAACGCGCCGCCCCGGCCACTGACAGGTACATCAGGCCGGCGAGCAGGCCAATGTGCTGCCCGGAAATCACCAGCAAGTGAACCGTGCCGGTGTCTTGCAGCACCTGCCATTCATCGCGGCTCAACCCTGCCCCATCGCCCAGGACCAAGGCGATCAGCGCGCCCGAGCGGCCTTGGACGTCGACCCGTGCCAGCGACTGGCGGACCCCATCGCGCCACGCTCCCTGGGCCGAAGCCAGGCGATGACCGTCCTTGACCGTACCGGTCGCGCCAATCCCCCGGCTCAGCAGCCAGGCGTCGTAGTCGAAACCATGAGGGTTCAGCAGACCCGTGGGCCGCTTGAGTTTCACCGCCAACCGCCAACGTTCGCCGCTACTGACCGGCGGCCCGCCAAACCAGGCCAGGCGCATCGATGACGGCAACCGGGTGCGCCGCGAACGGGCATCGGCCAGCTCGAAGCGCACCACGCCATCACCTTGTTGCGGCAACCCCACGACCCGCCCTTCGACCCAGCGGGTCTCGCCGTCCAGCGCCAAGGGCAACCGGTCGTCCAGTGCCCACTGCGCCCCCAGGCAGGCCCAGGCCAACCCCAGCAGGAAAAAACCCAGCGGGTAGGCTCGAAACGGTAGCAGCATCAAAGCCAGTACCGGCATGGCCGCCATCAGCCATGGCGACGGCAGCGCCGACAAGAAAACCGGGGCCGACAGACCCAGTGCAAGCGCGACCATTCCCCTGCGCATAACCCCATCCTTGAGAGTTCCTCACTCAGGCATAGTCGGTCTGCGGCACCGTGGCCGTTATCAATTGTCACAAAGTCTGAATCTGCCGCTCCTAGAATCCGGACATACTTGCGGCTTTATTGCTTTGAACCGACCGAGAAGCCTTATGCCCCGGCGCCTATTCAAACGTTACATGCCAGACCCAGCGATCATTCGGGAACACAAATCCTTACGCTTTCTCGGCGCCCTGCTGCACGATCCCAACCTTTGGCACCTCAATCGCCACTCCGTGGCCCGGGCAATGGCCGTCGGCCTGTTCGCCGCCTTTCTCCCCATCCCCCTGCAGATGCTGCTGGCCGCCGCGCTGGCCGTCACGGTCCGCGGCAACATCCCCATTGCGGTGAGCCTGGTCTGGCTGACCAATCCCATCACCATGCCGGCGGTGTTTTTCTGCACCTACCAGACCGGGGCGTGGCTGATGGACGTTCCTGCCCGGACCCTGCCCGATGAACTGACCTGGGCATGGATCACCGACCAGCTGTCCACTTTGTGGCGACCGTTCCTGCTGGGCTCGGTGGTGACTGGCCTGGTGCTCGGCGTCCTGGCGTATTTCGTGACCATGAGCTACTGGCGCTGGTGGGTGGCGCGGCAATGGAAAAAGCGCAAGAAAAGACGGCAGTGAAATGCAAAAAGGCCTCCCTGATCGGAGGCCTTTTCAGTGGTGCAAGGTAAATGCGCAGCCCGTTATGTCCGCATCCCGCGTCCGCTCACCAGCAACCGGGCGCAACCGATATAGAGCACCACCGTCGCCACCAGCATGAAGGTGATCGCGATGCTGATCCTGATGTCCGAAACCCCGAGGATCCCGTAGCGGAAGGCGTTGACCATGTGCAGCACCGGGTTGGCCAGGGACACGGTCTGCCAGAACGGTGGCAGCAGCGAGATGGAGTAGAACACCCCGCCCAGGTAAGTCAGCGGCGTGAGCACGAACGTGGGAATGATGGAGATGTCATCGAAGTTGCGCGCGAACACGGCATTGATGAAGCCCAGCAGCGAAAAGATCGTCGCGGTGAGCACCACCACCAGTATCGTCACTCCCAGGTGGTGCACCTGCAGATCGGTGAAGAACAACGACAGCAGGGTCACGATCAAGCCCACCGCCAGGCCGCGCAAGACACCGCCCAGGGTAAAGCCGATCAGGATCGTATGGGGCGAAACCGGCGAGACCATCAGTTCTTCGATGGAGCGCTGGAACTTGCTGCCGAAGAAACTCGACACCACGTTGCCGTAGGAGTTGGTGATCACCGACATCATGATCAGCCCGGGCACGATGTAGTCCATGTACGTGAAGCCACCCATGTCACCGATCTGCCGACCGATCAGGTTGCCGAAGATCACGAAGTACAGAACCATGGTGATGGCCGGCGGCAGCAAGGTCTGTGGCCAGATCCGCATGAAGCGGCGGACCTCACGGTAAACGATGGTGTTGAGGGCAATGAGATTGGGACGGAACTCGGAACTCATACCGCCACCTTCGCCAGGTTTTTTTCCACCAGGGACACGAACAGCTCCTCGAGGCGATTGGTCTTGTTGCGCAGGCTCTGCACTTCGATGTTCTGCAGGGCCAGCTGGGTGAACAGTCCGGTAATGCCGACGGACTTGTCCACCTGCACTTCCAGGGTGCGATGATCCAGCAGCCGGGCCGGATAACCGACCAACTGCGGCGCGCTATCGAGATCGCCCTTGAGGTCCAGCAGGAAGGTTTCCACATGCAGTTGGCTGAGCAGTTGCCGCATGCTGGTGTTCTCGACGATGGTGCCGTGGTCAATGATGCCGATGTTGCGGCACAACTGCTCGGCCTCTTCCAGGTAATGGGTGGTAAGAATGATGGTGATGCCTTTCTGGTTCAGCTCGGTCAGGAAGGTCCACATCGAACGACGCAGCTCGATGTCCACGCCCGCGGTCGGTTCGTCGAGGATCAACAGGCGTGGCTCGTGCACCAGGGCCCGGGCAATCATCAATCGCCGCTTCATGCCACCGGACAACGAACGGGACGGCACGTCGCGCTTGTCCCACAACCCCAGTTGGGTCAGGTAGCGCTCGGCGCGCTCGTTGGCGATCTTCGGCGGGATGCCGTAGTAACCCGCCTGGGTCACGACGATGTCGAAGGTCTTTTCGAACTGGTTGAAATTGAATTCCTGGGGGACCACGCCGATGGAGCGCTTGAGCGCGGCGGGTTCGCGGTCCAGGTCATGGCCGAAGACACTCACGGTGCCGCTGGTCTTGTTCACCAGCGTGGACAGGATGCCGATGGTGGTGGATTTGCCCGCGCCGTTGGGGCCGAGCAAGGCGAAGAAATCACCTTCGGCGACGTCCAGATCGATACCACTCAAGGCCTGGAAACCGTTGCCGTAGGTTTTGGTTAGCTGCCGGATGGACAGAGCGGAACTCATATCGGATCTACGCACCAAGAGGAGAGAAAAACATTAGGTTTTGTACGAAAAGTGCCTGCGCGACCTTTCGCACAAACCCTAGATAAGGGCGAGTGGCGAACAATGCAACCACTGGCGCAGGAGGTGCCATGGTGCTTGGCGTCGCCAAACAAGTACAGTCAAGCGTGTCGATAGTAGGTATTAAGTCAACGCGGTCATGACCGCCTTGCGATAAGCCGGACGCTGCTGCAATCGCGCATACCAGGCCTGCAGGTGAGGCAATGGGGCACGCTCGATGGGCATCTCGAACCAGGCATAAATGAAACTGCCCAGGGGAATGTCCCCCATGCCGATTTCATCGCCCGACAGGAAAGGTTGCTCGCCCAGCGCCTGGTCCGCCACTGCCAGCACCGCGTCGCAGACCTGGATCGCCGACTTGATGGCAGCCCAATCCTGCTGTTCGGCGGGCGTGCGCAGGACACCCCAGAACACGGTGCGAAACGGATCGGCGAAGGTGGAAGTGGTCCAGTCCATCCATTTTTCAGCCTGGGCCCGAGCCTGAAGGTCGGTGGGGTACCAGGCCGAACCGGATGCGTGACGGGCCATAAGGTAACGCACGATGGTGTTGGACTCCCAGAGCACGAAACCATCGTCCTCGAGCATCGGAACCCGGCCATTGGGATTCTTCGCGCGGTATTCGGGCGTGTCCACCACGCCAAATGCGCCACCGGCGTCGATGGCCTCGAAGGCCAATCCCAACTCCTCGGCGCACCACAGCGCCTTACGGACATTCGATGAGTTTTTCCGGCCCCAGATCTTCAGCATCACGGCATCCTCGATGAATAAGTGCCGCAGCAGCATACGCCGGATCAGCCATGACTCAAATCGCCCTGCATGTCGCCCAGCACCGGCGCCAGCCGATCCTCGAACAGGTGCGGATAGCATTTTTCCAGGTGTTGGAAAAAGAACCCTTCCGGTACGTCGGGGAAAGGACCGTGGTCAGTGACGTATTCCATCGACCGGGCACCCTGGCGATTGAACGGATGGAAGATGCTGTCATGACGACCATCGAACTCCAGGGGCGCGACGTCGAACAACTCACACAAACCCTGGTTGAAGGCCGGCGTGGCCTTGACCCAGCGGTCGTTCAGGTACAGCTCGGTGTAACCGTGCATGGCGAACACATCGCTCCTGAGCAGCTCCAGCAGGCGCGGCGTGGACAAGTGATTGCGCACATCCGCCAGGCCGATCCGGGCCGGGACAGCACAGTGACGGGCGCAGGCGGCCAGCAACGTTGCCTTGGGCACGCAATAGCTTTCACCCAGGGCCAATGCATGACTGCCACGCAGAGTCGCCGGGTCGCGGCTGAAGGTATAAGGGTTGTAGCGCACTGCTTCGCGCACGGCGTAATACAGGCTGATCGCCTGCGCCGTCGGATCGCGGTCGGTGCCGCGGTGGGTTTCGGCGAACGCGATGACCGCAGGATGATCGCTGTCGATGAAGCGGCCGGGGTTCAGGTATTGCTGCATGGGGAAACCTCTCGCACTGCAACGCCGCTGGCAGGGTCAGAACTTGCTCCTGCACCGGCGCAACGCCTACGGCATCAGGGAAACGCTGAGTCTATCCACAGCCCTGATGCAGCGATAACGGCGTTTCGGCCAAACAATGGCGTTTTCTCTCCTTTTCGGCGAACGATTTCCCACGGCTGTTGCCAACCAGACTGGCGTAAAGCATGCGAGATTTCCCACGAAACCCATCACATCGCGCTGACCGCCGGATTGACCGATGCCGTCTAAGCTCTGGGGGTCGGTCTTGCCTTGGTTCACGGAGGATTACATATGCTGTTGTTGTGGATACTGGTCCTGGTCGTCGGGATCGCCTGGCTGGCGCATCGGCGCATCGCCCCGCTACCCGTGCTGGGTGTCGTCGCGGTCTACCTGCTGGCCATGGGCATCTTCAGCCCCGCCCCCGGCTGGCTGATGGCGATCCTCTGGGTGGTGCTGGCCGCCATCGCGGCCCCCCTGCTGCTGCCGGACCTGCGCCGCAGATACTTCAGCGCGCCGATGTTCGAGTGGTTTCAGAAAACCCTGCCGCCCATGTCGGAGACCGAGCGTGACGCCATCGACGCCGGCACGGTGTGGTGGGACGGCGAGCTGTTCAGCGGTCGGCCCGACTGGGACACGCTGCTGGCCTACCCCAAGGTGCAACTGACCGAAGAAGAACAGGCCTTCCTCGACGGGCCCACCGAAGCACTCTGCGCCATGGTCAGCGACTGGCAGATCGGCCAGGCCATGGACCTGCCGCCCGAAGCCTGGGCGCACATCAAGGAGCACGGGTTCTTCGCGCTGATCATTCCCAAAGTCTACGGCGGCAAGGGTTTCTCCGCCTATGCCCACTCCCAGGTGGCCATGAAACTGGCGACCCGCAGCGGCGACCTGGCGTCGACCGTGATGGTCCCCAACTCCCTGGGTCCGGCGGAACTGCTGCTGCACTACGGCACCGAGGAACAACGCGACCATTACCTGCCACGGCTGGCACGTGGCGACGATATCCCCTGTTTCGCCCTGACCGGGCCACTGGCCGGCTCCGACGCCGGAGCGATGCCCGACACCGGCATCGTCTGCAAGGGAGAGTGGCAGGGCCAGGAAACCCTCGGCCTGCGCCTGAACTGGGAAAAACGCTACATCACCCTCGGCCCGGTGGCGACCCTCCTCGGCCTGGCGTTCAAGGCGTACGACCCCGACCACCTGCTGGGCGACGAAGAAGACCTGGGCATCAGCCTTGCGCTGATTCCCACCGATACACCCGGGGTCAATATCGGTCGCCGTCACCTGCCCCTCGGCGCGGCGTTCATGAACGGACCGAACTGGGGCAAGGACGTGTTCATCCCCCTGGACTTCCTCATCGGCGGCCAGGCCATGCTCGGCAAGGGCTGGATGATGCTGATGAACTGCCTGTCGGTGGGGCGCTCGATCTCCCTGCCGGCGGTGGGAACCGGGGCGGCGAAATTCACCAGCCTGGTAACCGGCCAGTACGCCCAGGTGCGGGAGCAGTTCAACGTACCGTTGTCGGCCTTCGAAGGCATCCAGGAGGCCATGGCTCGAATCGGTGGCAATGCCTGGCTGATGGATGCCGCGCGCATGCTCACCGCCAACGCGGTGGACCTGGGTGAAAAACCCTCGGTGCTGTCGGCGATCCTCAAGTACCACCTGACCGAACGCGGCCGCGAGTGCATCAGCCACGCCATGGACGTGCATGGGGGCAAGGGCATCATCATGGGCCCGAACAACTACCTGGGGCGCAGCTGGCAAGGCGCGCCGATCTTCATCACCGTGGAAGGCGCGAACATCCTGTCGCGCAACCTGATGATCTTCGGCCAGGGGGCGATCCGCTGCCATCCTTTCGTACTCAAGGAAATGGCCCTGGCCACTCGCGAGGACAAGGACCAGGCGCTGCTGGAATTCGATCGGCTGCTGCTCAAGCACATCGGCTTCGCCGTCAGCAATGCCGCCAGCACCCTGGTGCTGAACCTGGGGCTGGGGCATTTCGAAAGAGCTCCGGGCGACACCTTGAGCCAGGGTTATTTCCGAGCGCTCAACCGACAGGCAGCGGCATTCGCCCTGCTGGCCGACCTGAGCATGATGTTGCTGGGCGGCGAGCTCAAACGTCGCGAACGCCTGTCGGCACGCCTGGGCGATGTGCTCAGCCACCTGTACCTGGCCAGTGCGGCCCTCAAGCGATACCACGACCTGGATTCACCGGACCATATGGCGCCGCTGTTCACCTGGGCCATGGAAGAAAGCCTCGGTCAGTCGGAGCGTGCGCTGGACGAACTGCTGGAAAATTTCCCCAACCGGTTGCTGGGTGGCCTGCTGCGCTGCGTGGTATTCCCCTTCGGCCGCCGCCACAAGGGGCCGAGCGACCGCCTGGATGCCGAAGTGGCCGCGGTGATCGGCCGAGCCAAGGGCGATCCGACCCTCGAGGAGTTGTTGCAGGGCTGCTATCGCCCACAATCGGTCGACGACCCCGTGGGCGCCCTGCAGCACGCCGCCGACCTGCTGGCCGCTGCGCATCCCACGCAACGCAAGTTGCATACGGCACTCAAGCAAGGCCAGCTCAACCCGGCCCCGGGGGAACACCTCATCGACGCCGCCCTCGAAGCGGGAGTGCTGCAGGCCGGCGAAGCCCAGGCCCTGCGCGAGGCCGAAGCGGCGCGACGCAAGGTCATCGACGTGGATGATTTCGACAAGGAGGCGCTGACACTCGCCGAAGGCAGGGTCCGCTGATCCCGCCGACCGGTTCCACCATGTAAAAACGGGCGCGGTGGCTTTATACTCCCGCGCCCGTTTTGCTCTTGAGGACTTATCTCGTGTCCAACGTCGTTGCCGATCACCTTCTCCTGCTTGACCACTTGCGCAGCATCCTGGTCGCCGTGGGTGAGGCCGAACAGGTTCCCGAAGAAAGCCATGCCTTGTTCCTGGAGCGCTTCGACGAGTTGCGTGCGCAATTGCCCATCGACCCGATCGAAAGCCAGTACCTGGGCCAGGATCTGCTGTGCCAGGTGATCGTACGTTACCCACAGGTCGCCCATCTCGTACCTCGCGACCTGTTGTGGTACTTCGGCGGTGACTGCCTGCACTACATGCCCGATGAAGAAATCAGCCTGTACCAGGCGCTGGAGGAGCGCCGTTTCGAAGCCGAACAGAACGACGAGCCGTTCGACTGGAACCAGGAAAAACAATTGCTGGCGATGTCGGACCAGGACAGCAAGCACTGATCTCGATCCAGTCACGCCAAAGGCCCGCACGGTTGATCCTGCGGGCCTTTTTATTGGGAAACCGAAACAGGCGCCAGGCCTTGGAGCATTCCTGGAAGGAATGCAGACCAAGGGCTACTCAGGGCAAAAGACATTTTATTGACACGTGTTTTGCCATCATTTCGCCGACCGTCACTTTTTAGGCGTTTTTTTCATTTCAGGCGTGGCGCTTTGCCATAGGTCGACTACCTTCAAACAGAAGCGAGAACGATGGCAGGCAGAGCGCCCTTGCGGGTGAGCTGTGGATATCCGCCATTGGCTCGACGACCGGAGCTTTCCGGGTCTTGAGGATGTTTTCGAAAGCCGCCCGCCGTTCAGTCGGGCCGGTGATCGTCGCTGGCGTTCAGCGGCGAATTCCGTACCGGCTCATTGAGTCGCGTGGTGAGTGAGGGGGTTGCCCGGGCCCCATAAATGATCCGAGGCATCGTTCAAGCCTATGGACGGCCAGTCTGTCGAGGATCATCTTATGAGCTACCGTACCGTGCCCGCTATAAAACACCTTATCCATGGCTTGTTCTGGATGGGCCTTGGCCTGGATGCGGCGCAGGCCGCACCTGCCAGCTGTGCGCAACTGGACAAGTTGCCGGCCACCTTCGTGGTTGGCCAGGGCCTCCAGGACGAATTGCGTATCCTGGCGCCCGTGACCAAGCTGGCAGTGGGCGACCCGAAAATTGCCGACGTCCAGCCCAGTGGCAGCGACGCTTTCATTCTTACGGGCATCGCGCCGGGCGCCACCAGCCTGATGGTCTGGACGGAATGCTCGAAAACGCCCCGCCAAAGCATGATTTTCGTCGAAGGCCGGGCCACCGCGGCGTTGACCAGCGCGGCCAGCGTGCCTACCGAGGATCCGATGCTGCTGGCCCAGGTGCAGACCGATATCCGTTTCGTCGAGGTCAGCCGGACCAAGCTCAAGGAAGCCTCGACCTCGATCTTCGGCAGCCGTGGCAACTTCCTGTTCGGCTCCCCTCGGACCTTGCCCACCATCGGTGGCGTGGTCCGGCCGTCGCTGCCGGTCAACAACGACATGTTCAACCTGTCATTCGCCACCGGGCAAACCCTGCTGATGATCAACGCACTGGAAGGCAGCGGCTTTGCCTACACCCTGGCGCGGCCGAGCCTGGTAGCCCTCAGTGGCCAGAGCGCGAGCTTCCTGGCCGGTGGCGAGGTGCCAATCCCGGTGCCCAGCGCCGGCAGCGACAACGTCTCCATCGAATACAAGGAGTTCGGTATCCGCCTGACCCTGACGCCAACCGTCATCGGGAAAAACCGCATTGCCTTGAAGGTGGCTCCGGAAGTCAGTGAGCTGGATTTCACCAACGCCGTGAACATCGCCGGCACGCTGGTTCCGGCGCTTACCGTGCGCCGTACCGATACCAGCATTGCCCTGGCCGACGGCGAAAGTTTCGTCATCAGCGGCCTGATCAGCACCCGCAACGCTTCCCAGGTGAACAAGTTTCCGGGATTGGGCGATGTTCCGATTCTCGGCGCGTTCTTTCGCGACAACTCCATCAACCGCGAAGAACGGGAACTGTTGATGATCGTCACGCCGCACCTGGTCCAACCCCTGGCTGCCAACGCGCAACTGCCGACGTTGCCGGGCGAACAGCTGCGCAACTACGACCCTAATTTCTACCGGATGTACTTTCTCGAAAACGGCGAGTTCGACAACCGCACGGGTCTTTCCCAATGAGCCGGCGCCTGCTGTGCCGGCGTCCAGGGATCGAGCCTGTAACCAGGGGACATTCAATGAAAGCAATCATCGCGTTGACGGCCAGCCTGGTGCTCGCCGGCTGTGCCAGTAACGGCGTGGCGTCTCGCCCGACCAGTTGCGTCAAGCCCGGATCCGACCAGGAGCTGGCCCTGAACCTGGCCGACGACATGGCCAATGACGGTCGCTTGTACGCCAGCCTCGCCAACCTCGAGGGGCTGCCCGAGGACCTGGTCCAGGTCCGCTTGCGCAAGGCCCGGGTCCTGCGCCTGATGGGGCGTAACGAAGCGGAGCCGTTGTACCAGAGCCTGCTCGGGACCTGCCTGGCCGCCGATGGCGAACATGGCCTCGGCCAACTGGCCGCCGCCAGGAACGACAATGCCACCGCCATCGAACACCTCGAACGTGCGGTGAAAATGGCTCCCACCGAAGGAAAGATCCGCAACGACCTGGGCGTTGTCTATCTGAACCAGCGCCGGATCCCTGAAGCACGCTTCGAGTTCATGACCGCCATGGAACTGCGCCAGTCGGATTCCCTGGCGGCGCTCAACATGGTGACGCTGCTGATCTACCAGGACAACTGGAAACAGGCCGCCGAACTGGCAAGCATGGCCAGGCTGAGTCCCAGCCAGGTGGCAGACGCCCAGGCCCGCGCGGAAAAAATCAGGGGCATGACCAACAAGGTGGGGATCACACAGGCCGACCGTCTGACCGAGGTAGCCGATGTCTCATCCGGCACGGTCAAGTAAGCATTGCGAGGAGTTCAAGAGATGAAAACCAAACAACTGTCGATCGTGTGCATGGCCTGCCTTTGCACCACCGCCTGGGCAATCGAGCCCGGTCCTTCTTCCGCCGCCCAACAAGGCACCGAGAGCTGGATGCAGCTACAGATTCGCGGAGTGGTTGCCTCCACCCACCTGCAAACCGCCTCGGCCACCGAACGCGAACTGGCCATGCAGCGCTGGCTCAATAGTTTCAACTATCCGATCCCGGAGTACTTCGACCAGGACTCGGGTGGAGAGATCACCAGCAGCAAATGAAATCCGGCAACAATACAGATCGCCCCGAGGCCCCACCGCCCTGGGGCTTTTTTATACCGTTGGCAAGGCTCGATTCCTTTGCCGGAGCTGGCTGATGCATCACGAAGCCAGCGCGTAGGACGCCAGACGACCCAACGGGGCACGCGCCCTCGTCACATTCAGAATCACACACCCTTGTGGCGCATCGCAGGGCTGCGCCCCGACAGCGGCACAACTCCACCCCGGCTGATGCAGCACGAAGGTGGACTCCAAGGCCTCCATGCGACCCGAAGAGCGCACGCATCCCGTCACAGGGTACTGAGGCGAGACTTAAGAATAGGCTGGAACAACCCTGGCGAGGGCGGTTGTGCCCCTGGGCCCAACCGCCGCAAACAACAAGGGCCGCGAGGCGGCCCGGAGGGGAGCAAGCTTTCTCGTCAGCGCGAGCCAACGTTCGCAGGCGCGGCTACATATTGCCGAAGGCCCTGAACACGCCAATCATGGCGGGCCCGATGGCGACCAGGAAGAAGCTTGGCCAGAGGCAGAAGATCAAAGGAAAGATCAGCTTGGTGCCGATCTTCGCCCCCATCTCCTCGGCGGCCTGGGTCCGCCGGTCGCGAAATTCATCGGCATAGATACGCAGGGTATCGGCCACGCTCGTGCCGAAACGGATGCTCTGCGCCAACAGGCTGACCAGGCCCTGGATGTCCTCCAGCCCGGTGCGCACGGCCAGTTGCCTGAGCGCCTCGGTGCTGGTGATGCCGGCACGGATCTGCGCATTGACCAGGGCCAGCTCTTCGGCCAGCTCGACCTGGCTGACCGACATTTCTTCCGCCACCCGTTCGATGGTGGTAGGCAGGGCCAGGCCCGATTCGACACACACCACCATCAAGTCCAACGCATCCGGAAATGCCGCACGCAACCGGCCTTGTCGCGCCTGCTTGCGCTTGCCGACATAGATCGCCGGCAGCAACCAGCCGACCCCCGCCACCACAGTCACGATCAGCAGCCCGACGATCACCGACACCTTGATCAGCGGCAGCAACACCAACGCGATACCGAGCAGCAGCAACGGCAGCATCAAGCGCACGGCCCAGTACATCTGCACCGCCGATGCGGACCGGTAACCGGCATGGGTCAGCAAGGTCTGGGTGGCGGATGCCTGGGCCTGGTCGGTCGAGGCAAAGCGCTGGCCTACCCGCTCCAGCAGCAGTTGCAGGTTACCGGGGGCCTGCTGTCCCGCCGACGTGCCGCCATAGCCGCGCTTGATCAAGGCCAGGCGTCTCTGCACCGGGTCCTGCAGGCCCAGCAGCAGCAAGAGCACAGCGACCACCGCCAGTACCGTACTGACACCGATCACGGCAATGAACAGCAGCCGTGCCACCTCCTCGCTTCCTGTAAACCGACTGAACAACCCGAGCAAAAAATCCATGACTGATACCTCGCGGCAGGACGGCGCTTAAACCTGGATCCGAATGATTTTTCGAATCCAGAAAATCCCGATCAACATGGCGCAGAACGCACCGATGATCAGCTTGTGGCCGATGGGGTCGTTGATCAGCACCGGCATATAGCTGGGGCTGGTGAGCACGATGGCGATCGCCAGCACGAAGGGGATCGCCACCAGCACCCAGGCCGACATCCGTCCTTCCGCCGAGAGGGTCCGGATCTTGCGGTGAAACCGGAATCGCCCACGGATCAGCCGGCTGAGGCGTTCCAGCACTTCGGTCAGGTTGCCGCCGGTCTCGCGGTGGATCAGGATCGAGGTCACCAGCATCATCACGGTCATGCTGGGCATGCGCTCCAGCAGGCCCAGCATGGCCCGGCGCACGTCGTTACCGTAGTTGATGTCGGAAAAGGTCATGCCGAACTCCTGGGCGACCGGGCCCTTGTGCTCATCGGCCACCAGGCGCAGGGTTTCGTTGAACGGATGACCGGCGCGCAACGCCCGGCACATGGCGTCCAGTGCATCCGGCAGGCCTTCCTCGAACGTGGCGAACCGCTTGCTGCGGTCGCGCATGATCTTGAGTACCGGCAACCAGAACAATCCCGACAACGCCAGCAGGGCCATCCACCACACCTGCGAAATCATCAGGACCACGGCCCCGCCTCCCATTCCCAGGGCCAGGCCCAGCAGCATCACCCGGTAGGCGCGATATTCGTGACCGGACTGCTCGATCAACTGGGTCAGGTTGGCCATCAATGGCAACTGCTCCAGGCTGGCTTCCAGGGGGGACAGGCGCGTCAGGTATTTCTGCCGCAACACCGTCTGCATGTTGGGCAGGTGATTGGCTTTTTCCAATACGTGCAAGCGTCCGCGAATGCGCTTGCGCATCTTGCCGGCCTCGCCGAACACCGGCACCACCACGCCCTGGGACAAGAGGAAGACCGCGATGAACACCATGCCCAGGAAAATCAGAATGAACTCAGCAGGGATATTGTTCATGACGAACGGGCCTCCATCCATTCAGGGCGGAACATGGTCAATGGCAACTCGATGCCGCGCTTGGCCAGCACGTCGCGAAAGGCCGGGATCATGCCGCTGGGTCGATACTCCCCGAGCACCTCGCCGTTTTCGCCGATACCCTGGCGCACGAAAGAGAAGATTTCGGTCATGGTGATGATCTCTCCTTCCATGCCGTTGATCTCCTGCATGCTCACCACGCGGCGCTTGCCGTCTTCTTGACGCTCCAGCTGGATCACCACATCGATGGCCGAGGCAATTTGTTGACGCATCGCCTTGATAGGAAAAGTCGCGCCAGTCATCGATACCATGTTCTCGATTCGTCCCAGGGCATCGCGGGCGGTGTTGGCGTGGATCGTGGTCAGGGAGCCATCGTGGCCGGTGTTCATGGCCGTCAGCATGTCCAGCGCCTCGGCGCCGCGCACTTCGCCGATGACGATGCGGTCCGGGCGCATCCGCAGGCTGTTGCGTACCAGTTCGCGCTGGCTCACCTCGCCGCGTCCCTCGATGTTCGAAGGCCGGGTTTCCAGACGGACCACGTGGGGCTGCTGCAGCTGCAGTTCGGCCGAGTCCTCGATGGTGACAATGCGTTCGTTATGCGGGATGAAGCTGGACAGCACGTTGAGCATGGTGGTCTTGCCGCTGCCGGTCCCGCCGGAAATCAGCACATTCAGGCGTCCGCGCACGATGGCCTTGAGCAACAGGGCAATGGCCGGGGTCATGCTGCCCACCTGGATCAGGCTGTCGGTGTTGAGAAGGTCCACGGCAAAGCGCCGGATCGACATGCTCGGACCGTCGATGGCCAGGGGCGGGATGATCGCGTTGACCCGCGAGCCGTCCTTGAGCCGGGCGTCCACCAGGGGCGACGACTCGTCGATACGCCGTCCCAGGCCGGAGACGATGCGGTCGATGATATTGAGCAGGTGCTGGTCGTCACGGAAGCGAACGTCAGTGCGTTGCAACTTGCCGAAGCGCTCGACATAGACCGAGGCATGCCCATTGACCAGGATGTCGGACACGCTATGGTCGGCCAGCAAGGGTTCCAGCGGCCCCAGGCCAAGCACCTCGTCGGTGATCTGCTTGATGATCAACTGGCGACCGGCGGAACTCACCGGCGCCGAATGCTCGTCCAGCAGGCGCTGGCAGATATCACGGATCTGCCGCGTCGCCTCGGCCTGCTCCAGGGCGTCGAGCAAGGACAGGTCCATGACCTTGAGCAACTGCTGGTAGATCCGTTCCCGCCATTCGGCTTCCACCGGGGAGACCTGGCTGCGGGTTTCATAGATGACATCCGGGACAGCCTGTTCCCAGGCCATCAGTTCATCGGTCGGGTCCGGCAGGCTGTCGCCGTTCTGGGCCGCCATCGAGGCACCGGGCTTGGCGGATTGTTTGCGCAAGCGGTTGCGGAAATCGCTGATCATGGGTCATCCCCCGAAAAAACGGTTGAAGGCACGTTTGAGCAGGCCTTTGTCTGCCGCCATCTGGTGACCGACCAGGTCTTCGGTCAAATCGCGCAGGGCCACGGTGATAGCCGCCCTCGGCGCATGCAGCCCCAACGGCACGCCAGTGTTCTGACTCTGGCTGACCAGGTTGAAGTCATTGGGTAATCTGGACAGGTTCGCGCAGCGCAAGGCCTCGCCGATATCCTTGAGGCTGATGGCGGCGGCTTTGTCGTAGCGGTTGACCACGATCTGCAACTGGTCCCCGCGCATGCCCAGGTCTTCGCGCAGGATCCGCACCAGGGCGCAGGCGTCGCGCAGGTGACTGACGCTCTGCTGCACCACCACGTAGACCCGGTCCACCTGTTCCAGCACCGCGCCGGTGAGGTGGTCGATCTGCCGCGGCAGGTCCACCACCACCCAGTCGTAGCTGGTACGGGCCAGTTGCAACAAGGCATCGAGCTGTTCGGGCTGGGCATCCTGGGGCAGGCACAATTCGCCGGCCCGGCCACCCAGGACATGAAGGGTCGGGCTGAAATGGCTGCAGAAGCCGCGCAACGCCATACCGTCCAGGTCATCGACCTGCTGCAGCACCTCCAGATGACTGTGGGACTGGGCCACATCGAGGTAGTGGGTCACGCTGCCGAATTGCAGGTCCATGTCCAGCAGCAGTGTGTTGCCGGCCCGCATGCTGAGCTGTTGGGCCAGATTGCAGGCCACCAGGGTCCCGCCGGAGCCGCCCTTGGCACTGATAACGGCCACCAGCTTGCCCTCGGCGCCATTGCCCAGGCGTACCTCCGCCACCAACCGATTCAAGGCTGCCACCAGTTCCGTCTCGGCGAACGGCTCGGGCAACACATCCCGTGCACCGGCCTGCATCGCCAGGCGCATGCCTTCCTGGTCGCCGAGCAAGCCACACACCAGCATCGGCGGGCGCTCATGGGCCGGACGTTGCAACAGTGCGGCCAATTCCTCGCGCCACAGATGGCTGACCCGCAACAGCAGCAGGTCGGGCATGCGGTCCAGCCCATAAAGGGGATCGACATGGCCGTTGCTCACCAGGCGCGTGCTCACCTCCAGGCTCGGCATACGCTGGCAGACGCATTGCAGGTCGCGCAAGGATGTGGCGTCGCGACTGCTGATCAGCAGCCGCAGCCCGGCTTTGCCGGTGGCGGACGAGAGCGGAGTTTCCCTGGTATTCAGCATGGTGTGATCTCCCCGGAATCGGAATGACGCCCAAGGCTTTCGCGTGGCAAGGTTGCCCGGAACGGGGGCAACGTAATGGGCACGCCCAAGCCGGGAATGAACAGATTGAAAACGTAGTTCTGCACGCTCAGGCGGACATAGCGGATGGCCCGGAAGCCACTGGCACTGACCGTGTCGGCGGGGTTCGCCACCACCGCGCCATTGGCGTCCAGATAGGTCAGCGCCAGGTTCGAGGTGGCCAGGCTGCTGATCAGTTGGCTGGTCCCGGCATCGGTCGCGGCATTGAAGATGGCCCGGCGCAGCACCACCGGATCGCTGATGTTGCACACCGCCGCCAGGCGCGCGCCCCGGCGTGCGGCTTCGTCCAGTGCATGGGCGACGAAGTACAGCCGGCCCATTTCCACCACGCCGAACAGCAGGATGAACACCAGCAGGCCAACGAAGGAAAACTCCACGATGTACGTGCCGCGCATGTGCTTCATGTTTATCTGCCTGTTCATCACAGCACCCTCATGACCGTTGTCGCGACCAGCGGTATGCCCAGCGGCATGGCGTTGCCAAAGAACGCCGGAATCGATCCGCTGCAGTTGCCTGCGCCAATCACCGGGCAGAAGGGGTAGGTAATGGTGACGCGCACGTGATCGCTGCCCACGACGGCGACTTCCACATGGGCCGTCGTCAAACCCGACACCACAGGGCTGCCGACCGCGTTGGGCACGCCGTACACCGCGACGTTCTTGGTCTGGGTCTGCAATGTACTGGTCAGGGCGACCCCTCCCAGGGTGGCGTTCCAGGCCTGGCTGGCGACGAAACGATCGGCTTCGCGGCTGGCCTGCAGCAGCACGTTGTACTGCAAGAGCATGCGGCCGAATTCGCCGAAGGCCAGCAGCAACAGCAGCAACAGCGGCAGCACCAGGGTGAACTCCACCAGCGCCACGCCTCGCTGGGCCTGGGGTGGATCGAACGGGGCAAGTCTCATGAAGCCTCCTACGAGTCGGTGCTCGGAGTGCCGCTGCCGTTGAGATAGGTCTTGTAGAGCTGGATGATCTGCGGGCCGACATCGGTGGATGGCGTAGGGCCCGGTACCCCGTCCCCTTCGCACTCCTGCACGAACTGGCCGAAGACCAGGGAGTCCGAGCCGCCGCCGTCCACCGGTTGCACGACGAAGTAGCAGCCAAAGCCCAGGACCGGAATCGAGGTGGAGCCGCCCTGCTTGCCGGTGCAGTTGCCGATCACGATCTTCAGCATCCGGCGCTCGAACACCCCGTTGCTTTCACAGCCACTGCCGCTGCCGGCCACACAGGCGGCGACCTGGGTTCGCCAGTCGTTATAGTCCTGGATCGCCTCGCCACCCGCCGTGAGATCGCCGTTGCTCGCGGTCACGGGTTGGTTCTTGTATTTCGCCTGGGCAAGCGCATCGTCATAGGTCATCGCCGGATTGCTCGACGAGGTCACCAGGTCCGGCGGATAGTCGGACGAACTGACGGGGCCGTTGTAGATGCCGAAGCGTGTATTCAAGCCCTGGGAGGTGGGACCGGCCTTGTTGCCGGGAGCGGTCTGGACGTTGTCGCCCACGCTGCGGCAGACCGAGCCTCCACCGGCCAGGTCTTCCCGGACCGCACTGCCGCCGGAGCCGAAATCCAGCAATTGGAAGTTGCCGGGACCGATGGGCGACGTATTGCCCGCCGCCGTCTTCAGCACCTCCAGGTCACCGAAGTGGTAACCCCAGAAATTGCCGGCGGAGGGGTCGTACTGGTTGGGATCGCCGCAGACCATCAGCGGTGCCAGGTCACAGGGCGAAGTCGGGCTGGGGCCCGCGGTAGCGATCGCCGCCACGGCCTTGCCGCCGAGACCGGCGCTGCCCATGGTCTGGACGAAACTCCAGAAGAACCCGTTCAATTGATAACTGGACACCGACACCCGTACATACTTGGCATCCGTCGGCCCCGGGTAAGAGAAAGGGCCATAGACACTGCTGGCCAACTCCACCACGGCGAATGCCCCCGGGTTACCGGCCACTGCGCTCGCCAGTTCGGCGTTACCCAAGGCATCGGCATTTTTCGTCAGGGTATCGAGGGCTGCGGCACGCGTCGTGCTGGCCATGTTCAGGCCGCCCACGACCTGGCTGAGGGTCTTGGCGCCGCTCAGCGCCGCGGCATCCACGGCATTCTGCAGGCGGGTCTTGTTGAGCAGCATGTGACCGCCATCCAGGGCCAATGCCGCCATCATGGAGATCGCCACCAAGGCGATCACCATCAGTACACTCACTGCCCCTCCCTGGCGCTGCCGAATATTGGAACTCATCATCACGCCCTCGCTGACTGCTTGAGGATCGTCATCGCCTGGGAGCCAGGCCGTTTCGTCCGCGCGAATCAGCGGACGTTGATCACGCTGCTTTCAACCCCTCGGATCACCGTGACCGCCCCGCCGTCCGGCGCCTTGGCGCGGCGTTGCACCACGGGCCTTGGTACCGGGGCAGCCGCCACCGCTATGACCGGCGCGGGAGCGGGTGGCGCGACGGCCGCGGCTTTTTTCTCCAGGTTCAGCGGATTTCGCAGGGCCAGTTGCAACTTGCCTTCGGTCTGTGCGGTAACCAGGGCCTCCGCCTCCGCGGCGGTCATCTCCAGCGTCACGGCCCGCACTACCACTGGCTGGGTCTTGTCGGTGCCCGCCGTCTGGTCGACCGCCAGCACCCGCAGGTTTTCCAGGATGGTCCGGGACACCGCGTTGTTGCTGCCGGCACTGGTGGTCTTGGTCGCCAGCACATCGACCCGGTTACCCGGCAACAGGAAGCCGCCCACGCCGACCACATCGTCCACCCGTACCGAAATGGCGCGCTTGTCCGGGGCGATCAGCGAGGCCAGGGTGCTGCCTCCCAGATGCTCGCTCAGGCGCGCCCCCCGCACGATGTCACCGCGCAGGATGTCGAACGTGGCGATCTTGCCCACGGCCTTTTCGCTGGAATCGAAAGCGTCTTCCGGAATCGTGTCCATGGGCATGCGCACGGTCGTGACCTGCTGGGCCTCGACCATCTGCCCGAACGGGATCTCCACCGTGGCGACCACCACGCTTCGAAGGTGATCGTCAGGCGTGGCATTGAGTCGTGCGCTCAGCCAGGAGTCGGCCATCCATGCGGCACCGAGGCCCATTACCAGGGAAACGCCTATCAGCGAAAGCGTACGAGAGCTCATGTCGGTATCTCCGAATCAAAGGAAGTCGAGCTGAACGAAATAGTTGTGCCACGCCCATTCCAGCTCCTGGGGCGCCAGCGGCCCGGAGCCGCCCAGGTAACGCTGGCGGTCCAGCGCCATGTTCAACAGATCACGTGGATGGCAAGGCACCAGGGGCATGCCTTCGCCCGCATAGAGCCGCTGCAGCACGTAGCGCACCAGCAACGGGTCGTAGGGAATGCCCAGGCGTTCGCATTCCTGGCGCCAGATGCGCTCGTATTCCTCAGGCTTGAGGTAGCCGAATTGCACCTTGTAGCCAATGCGCCGCAGGAAGGCCTCGTCGGCCAGTTCCAGGGGGTTGAGGTTGGTGGAAAACACCAGGATCAGGTCGAACGGCAGCTCACAGTGACGACCGCCGCCCAGGTTGATGAAGTCGCGCTTCTCTTCCATGGGCACGATCCAGCGGTTGAGCAGCTCGGCCGGCGCCATGCGCTGGCGGCCCATGTCGTCGATGATGAACAGGCCGTTACTGGCCTTGAGCTGCAACGCGGCCTGGTATTGGCGGGTGAACGGGTCGTAGCGCACATCCAGTTGCTCCATGCTCAACTCGCCGCCAGTGATCACGATGGGGCGCTTGCAGCACAGCAAACGGCGGTCGATGCCCTCGTTAAGCATCAGGTTGTTCGATTGGCTGTTGTCGTCCAGGCGCTGGTGGACCTGCGGGTCGTAGATTTCGATCACCGACTCGTTGATGACAATGGCGTGGGGAACCCAGATGGCCTCGGCGAACAGACGGATCAGGCGGCTACTGACATACGTCTTGCCGGTGCCCGCAGGGCCGTAGATCATGATGGCCCGACCGGAGTTCAGCGCTACACCCAACTGGTCGAGCATGCTTTGGGTCAACACGATCCCGGACAGGGCCCGTTGCATGTCGTTGGCGGTGATTCGGCCATGGTGAATGGTCTGGATCTTGATCAGCGACCGGTAAGTGCTCACCGGGAACGGGGCCGCACCGATGTAGCCACTGCGGGACAAGGCGTCACGGGCCGAGCTGCGACCGCGCTCGGTCAGGCCATAGCGCAGCCCCTGGACACTCGCCTGGCCGATCTGGCCAAGCACTTCGACACGCCCGTCCTTGCGCAGGAACGCGAGGACTTCCTCCAGTACCGCGCCGGTCAGCGCCAGGCGCTCCACCAGCCGCGGCATGTCCAGCACGCCGGCATCATGCAGATGCTTGCACACCAGTTCGCCCAGGAAGCTGTCGGACAGGCCGGTGTCGCGAATGGTGCAGGGCTGGGGTGCCAGGCGCTGTACCGCCTCCCGTTCGCTGGGGTAGGCATCACTATCGTTGATGACGTGCATGACTAGACTCCCCAGCCGTCGGCAACCAGCTGCCAATAGACGCTGTTCAAGGTGCCGATCAGGATGGCAATCGAATAAGGAAAAGGTTTGCCGGCCACTTCATCCGTCGTGGGCGCCAGGTAAGCCTGGGCTCTGAGGATCAGCCAGTAGCGGCCAAGGGTCTGGAGCAGTTGACCGCGGGCCAGGACAATCAGGAAACCGCACACCCCGCCTGCGATCAGGCTGAACAGCGCCGCCCACAACGCATAATGGAACGGCAGGAAACTGCCCACCATGGCCATCAACTTGACGTCTCCCGCCGCCATGCCGCCCACCGCATACATGGGCAGGAACAGCCCGAAGCAAATCAGCATGCCCAACAGGCTGTCACCCAGCCCGGCGATGCCAGCTGCATAGACCTGACCGGCCACTCCCAGGGCGAGCCCCAGCAGGACCAGCGTGTTGGGAATGCGGTGGCGAAGCAGATCGCTCACCACCGCCACACCCAGCAGTCCCACCAGCAGTACTGTCGATACCAGCAATTCCATGGACATGACGCGTCTCCCGGTTGCAGTGATCGTTAGCAGGCAACGTTGCCATTGACGGCCTGGCACAGGGCACGGATCTTGGTATCCACGGCGCCACCCAACAGGACGAACGCCGCGGCCACCGCGACCGTGATCAAGCCTCCCGCCACTGCGTACTCGACGATGGTCAAGCCGTCTTCATCTCTGGCGAACTTGCCGATCGAAGTTCTGATTGTGTGCAGAGTCATTTCATTTACCTCGTCTTCGGAAAGAAGCTGGGGTCGGGGGACAGCGCGAGATCCATTCGAATCAGTTGGTTGTACTCACTGCTAAAGAGTCGCAAGCGCTATTCCATGAAAGTTGCCGCGTCCCCTGCCGTAATGGTTACGATCAGCAGGCAACGTTGCCGTTGACGGCCTGGCACAGGGCACGGATCTTGGTATTCACGGCACCGCCCAGGAGAACGAAGGCAGCGGCCACCAGTACCGTGATCAACCCGCCGGCCACTGCGTATTCCACAATGGTCAGGCCGTCTTCATCTTTGGCGAACTTCACTACCGAAGCCTTGATTGTTTGAAGAGTCATTTCGCACACCTCATCGGGGTTGTTTTAAAGGCAGTACATTGCGAACTGCCTGATGCAACCCTAGTCAGGGGGGCGGGAGAGCCGTTAGGAGGATTTTGCACATCCCTAGGACTTTTTTGCGCAGGTTCGCGCAGAGGACATCACCCCGCGCCGCAGCCGACACTGAGGGGGGATGGAGATAAGGGATCGATTTCTTAGAAGAATTTATTCGGCGAGATGATGGCACATTGACGATACTTCCGGCTAAAGGGCAGGAAGAACCACCTGGACAGGCACATGACGTCGAATCTGACCGGAAAGCCAAAGTTGTTGTGGTTCGATCTGACCCATGATCGGTCCACGAATGAACTCATCACTCAGTTCGAGGAATCCTGCATCTGCACACTGGGCAAACATGCCATGTTGCCCGGCGCAGAGCAGGTGGACATGATCTGCATCCATTTCGACCGGCCGGACACCCCCGGCCTGAGGCGCCTGCTGGAGATCAAGCGCACGGTACCCGCCATCCCCATTACCATGTTCACGGTGCAGCATTCCGAAGAGCTGGCGGTCTGGGCGATGCGCTCCAGCGTCTGGGAATACATGGTGCTGCCCCTGTCGGCCACCGAAAGGAAACGCTACCTGGCGGCCCTGGTGCAATTATGCGAGCTGCGGCGCAACGCCCTTGGCCGGGGTAAAGCCTCGCAGATCGACCATGCCCCTACCCTGCCGGACAGCATCCGCCTGACGTCGGGGCATCAGAAGCACCAGGCCTTGAGCCATATCATGCTGTACATCGACCAGCACTTTCGCGACAGCATCGACCAACGGGACCTGGCCAAACGCTGCGGCATGACGACGTTTCGCTTCAGTCGCCTGTTCAAGGAAGCCAACGGGTTGGGCTTCACCGACTACGTGCTGAACAAACGCATGAGCTTCGCCAAGGAACTGCTGGACAACAGCGAGATGCCCATCACCAGCATTGGCTACGAAGCCGGTTTCAAGGACCCGTCCTACTTCGCCCGTGCCTTCAAGCAGTACGCTAGCTGCACACCCAGCGAATATCGCCTGGCTCGCCAGATGCGCGCGACGATCGTCATCCAGCCTTCGCCGGACGACGCCAGCGTGGAGGCGCTTGAGAACCTGGTCCATAGCCTGGAGGGTTGAGGTATTCTGCGGACATAAAAAAACGCCGCTCGATGAGCGGCGTTTTCTTGAATTTGGAGCGGGAAACGAGACTCGAACTCGCGACCCCGACCTTGGCAAGGTCGTGCTCTACCAACTGAGCTATTCCCGCAAATGGCGTCCCCTAGGGGACTCGAACCCCTGTTACCGCCGTGAAAGGGCGGTGTCCTAGGCCACTAGACGAAGGGGACACGCTGCCCGGAACACATGGTGTGTGTTCCAGTGCCCAGATCCTGACCCGAAGGTATCGGTTCTGGTTTCACTCAATCTTGCCTTGAAGCAAGACTGTTTAAAATTGGAGCGGGAAACGAGACTCGAACTCGCGACCCCGACCTTGGCAAGGTCGTGCTCTACCAACTGAGCTATTCCCGCATTGGCGTCCCCTAGGGGACTCGAACCCCTGTTACCGCCGTGAAAGGGCGGTGTCCTAGGCCACTAGACGAAGGGGACACACGTACAACATTCACTGCTTATGGCGCTTGGCTGAGTGCTTTACGCTGTAAGTGGCGCGCATTCTATGGATGGATTGGTAGGTCGTCAACCCCCACGTATAAATTTATTTAAATCAATGACTTCCCCCGGTTTGGAACGGATCCGCAGATTTTTCCCGTCCGGTCTCTGGCGCCTATATTCTGTCGTCCGCCAAGACGCTATAGTCGCGCTCGGCAAATAGTGGCAATGTGCATCTAGGCCGCTGCAAGCCCCACGAACAGTACGACGCCCGTCTAATGACGCCGCACGGGCCTATGCGCTTAAAAGCCAAGCCACTACACTGAAGTATGCGAACCCCATAAAAGAGGTCTTACCGGTGACACCACTCATGATCACCCTGCTCGTCGTAGCCGGGATCGCACTGTTGATCGCCATTGGCTACATGAATCATGTGGCGGAAAACAACAAGTTGGAAAAGGCCCGTACCAAGGTTGAACTCAACGACCGCCTGCGTCGCTGCGGCGAGCTGACCGAAACCTTCCCCGGCCAGCTGATGACACCGGCCCTGAAGCTGTTGATCACTCGCCTCGAGATCAATGTCTGCCAGCGCTTGCTGAATCTCGACAAGGGTAACGCCGCGGTCAAGGCTCGCCTGGACGAACTGAATGCATTGGCCGCTCAGGGCGAATCGATCCCGGTGAACAATCCTCCGGCACCGATCCAGACCGAAGCCAAGGCCAAGGACGTGCGCTTCCTGCTCGAGGCCTTGCATGGCCAGATCACCCGTGCCGCCCAGGACGGTTTCCTGCCGCCCAACGAAGCCAAGCGCTGGATTCGTGAGGTGCGCCATATCCTGGTCCTGCTGCACATCGAATTCTTCAACAACCTCGGTCAACAGGCCTTGCAGCAGGAACAACCCGGGCAGGCACGCCTGGCCTTCGAGCGCGGCGTGCAATACCTGCGCAAGCAGCAGGATCCCCAGGTCTACGCCGAACAGCTGGATTACCTGGAAAAACTCCTGGCCCGCGCCAACGCCATGGTCCTGGCCAGCACCCAGCCCGTCGAGGGCGAGGTCAACCAGTTGACCGAAGGGCTCAAGGAAGTCGAAGCGGAATCGGACTGGAAGAAAAAGAAAGTCTACGACTGAGGTCCCGACACCATCATCGAGGACAAGGGGGGCTCACCCTCTGCGGGGCTGCATGGCAGCCCCAGCCTTTTGCGATCCCGATGCGGTATCGATGACAGGGCACCTGGCAGCCCGACGGGAATATCCCTCTTGCCAGTATCCCCTCAGCGCATCACAACCTGAAATGCCCCACCATCCCCTTCAGCTCAACGCCCAACTGCGCCAGCTCGACGCTGGACGTCGCGTTGCCCTGCATCGCCAGGGAAGATTGATCGGCACTGGCGCGGATGCTGGTGACGCTGCGATTGATCTCCTCGGCGACGGAGCTCTGCTGCTCCGCCGCCGCGGCGATCTGCTGGTTCATCTGCTGTATCAGGGACACCGCCGCGGCAATGCTGCCCAGGGCGCTTTCGGTCTGTAGCGCATCGCTGACCGCCATCTTCACCAATTCGCCGCTGCTCTGGATCTGCTGTACGGAGGTCTGGGCAGCTGAACGCAACGCGCTGACCAGCCGCTCGATTTCCTCGGTGGACTGCTGCGTGCGCCGGGCCAGGGCCCGCACTTCATCGGCCACCACCGCGAAGCCCCTGCCCTGCTCGCCGGCCCGTGCCGCCTCGATGGCGGCATTGAGCGCCAGCAGGTTGGTCTGCTCGGCGACGCTCTTGATCACACTCAGTACGGTGCCGATGTTCTGGATTTCGGCGCTGAGGCTTTCGATGCTGGAGCTGGCCGATGTAGCCGAATCGGCCAACTGTTCAATGCGCACCATGCTCTGGCGCACCACCTGCTGGCCGCTTTCGACCTTGTCGTCGGCGGTCTGGGCCGCCTGGGCCGCTTCTTCGGCATTGCGTGCCACATCGTGCACGGTGGCGGTCATCTGGTTCATGGCCGTGGCGACCTGCTCGGTTTCCTCTTTCTGGCTGCTGACTTCCAGGTTGGTCTGTTCGGTCACGGCCGACAGGGACTGGGCAGAATTGGCCAACTGTTCGATACCGGCCTGCAAACCGCTGACGATACTGCTCAGGCCGGCCCCCATCTGCTGCATCGCAAGCATCAGTTGGCCGATCTCATCCCGGCGCGTCACCTCCACCGTGGCCCTCAGATCGCCCGATGCTATCTGCTGGGCCACGCGGATGACCGTGCGCAACGGTGCAACGATCAACCGGGTAATGATCCAGGCCGCAACCAGGCCCACCAGCAAGGCCAGGGCCGACGAACCGATGATCAACAGCGAGTTCTTCTTCAACTCCGCCTGCATGGCGCCGTCTTCGGCGCTATAGGCCTGGTTGACCCGTTCCACGACCTGGGCCGCGCGTTCGTGCAATTGTCGGTAGACAATCTTTTCCTTGGCCAGCAGGCCGGTGTAGTCGGCAAGCTGCTGTTTGAATCCGGCGATGTGCCCGGCCACTTCGTTGAGCACGGTCTGGTAACCTGCGTCCTTGACGGCGGTCTTGAGCGCCTCGGCCTGTTTCATGGCCTGCTCGGCCTGTTCGATGTCGCCTTGTGCCGCTTCTTCATTGCCCTTGCGGCTCTGGTCGAGACGGACCCGCGCTTCGTTCATGGCCTGCAGCATCAGGCGCGACACCTCGCTGACCTGGTTGGCCTGCTCGATGAATTCAGCGCCCTCCTTGCCTTCGGAGTCTTTCAGGTTATAGGCGCCGTCATCCGCCAGCCCCGCCTGCAGCACATCCAGGTTATTGGCAACGCTGGAGACCGACCAACTGGCCATTTCCAGCGCCAGCTCCTTGCTCTGGTTCAACTCGACAAATTCATCGAACGCCTTGCGATACGCCGACAGGGCCTGTTCGACGTCATTCATCACCGGCACGTTGGCCGTCGATTTCGCCTTGAGGTCGTTGGCCAGGACAATCAGCCCGTCGACGCCCTGGCGCAGGGCGTCGACCGTCTTGGGATCGGAGCGCAGGGCATATTCCTGCTCCAGCAGCCGGACCTTGAGCAGCTCGCTGTTAAGGGACGACATCTGCTTCAGATCACCGAAGCGCTGGCTGATGGTTTGCAGGGACCAGACACCGATGGCTGCCACCACAGCGGTGAGCAGCAGCACCAGGACAAACCCGATCCCCAATTTCTTCGCCATACCGAGGTTGGCAAAACGTCCTTGCACGGCCGAAATCATTGCGCTCAGTCCTCTGCCAGTTTGTGTATCCGCAGATTCGCAACGAGATGCCCTCCAACACAAGATGCTGGCGTCGGAATAATGGCAAAAAGCTACAGCTCCGTCGTTTTCAGAACACTTGAGGTCGATCCAAAGCGCTGGCCCGGAAAAACGCCAGCGCCCTGGGGTCCCGTGCATAAGCCACATTGATCCGTAGCCAGTCGCTTTCGGTGCCTGAAGGACTGAATGCCGTGCGTGAGGACAGCAGCACGCCGAACCGCTTGGCCAGGCGCTGCAGCCCAGCGTGATCGCACCGGGGCGGGCGGGCCCAGATGAACAGCCCGCCGGCCGGCTTGCCGAAGACCGTCCAGTCGGCATCCTCCAGCACCTGCAGCACCGCCGCCATATCGACACCCAATCGCTGTCGCTGACGCTGGGCCAGTTTGCGATAGGCGCCGTTGGCCAACAGGCTGGCCACCACTGACTCACAGAACCGCGAACCGCCCATGCTGGTGATCCCCTTGACCGCGCTCAACCGCTCGACGATGCCAGGTCCGGCCGCCACGAAACCGACTCGTAACGAGCTGCTGAGGGTTTTCGAGAAACTGCCCACATAGAGGACATCGGCATCCAGCGCCGCCAGCCGGGTCCGTGTGGCGCCCTGGAAGTCAGCATAGACATCGTCCTCGACCACCAGCAGGGCGTGTTTTTTTGCCAGTTGCAGCAACTGCTGGGCCACGGCGGGCGCCAGGCTGCTTCCGGTCGGGTTATGGCAGGCACTGTTGATGAATAGGGCGCTGGGCCGGTGACTGGCCAATAGCGCCTGCAATGCCTCCACGTCCGGGCCCCGTGGAGTCCTGGGCAATTCGATCATGTCGATCCGGTGAAGCCTGAGCAATTCGAAAAGGCTTGGATAGCCGGGGCTCTCCACCACCACGCAACACCCCGGCCGAAGCAGGGTCCGCACGATCAGGTCCAGCCCATGGGTGGCTCCCGTCGTGGTCAGGATCCGGTCCGCGCCGGCATTGATATTGAGCTGCTTCAGACGCCTGGACAATTGCTCCCGCAGCGCAGGCAGCCCCAACAGCGTGCTGTAATTGAACAACCCCGCCATGTCGGTGCGGGTCACCTGGCGGATCGCATAACCCAGGTCATCGCTCTCGCGCCAGCGCTCAGGCAGCCCGCCGCAGCCCAGGTGCAGTTCCCATTGGGCATCATCGACCAGGCCAGCCTGGGTGAGGGACGCGTCATCCGGCCAGTCGCCGGGCGTACACCTGGCCAAGGCTGGTGGCGCCACGAAGAAGCTCGAGCCGTGACGGGACGCCAGTATGCCTTGGGCGACCAGGCGCTCGCACGCTTCACTGACACTGGACTGGCTCAGCAGGTTATCCCGCGCCAGTTGCCGGATGGATGGCAGGCGAGTTCCCGGTTGCACCGCATCCTGTCGAATCCAGCCGGCCAGCGCGTCGACAATTTGCTGCACGACAGGCACCAGGGCCTGTCGGTCGATTCTCAATTCCATGAGTAACCAAGCTCCTAAGCGTTTGTTTTATTTCTGGAAACAGTTTGTTTTTAGGAAAACAGTTAAGCACAGGGTGTCCAGGAACGAGGTACGACAACGGCGCCAAAACCGCCGATTCTCACCCTTTGAAACACATTGGCGGATTCATTCAAGAAATTTCCTACCATCAAAGAAAAAGCCCGCAACCAGTGCGGGCTTCTTCCTACAAGCTTCTTCAAAAAGCAGTGACGCCACCGTCAACCGCCAGGGAATGGCCGGTGGTGAATGCCGCGCCGTCACTGCACAGATACAACACGGCGCTGGCGATCTCTTCCACTTTGCCGATACGCCCCACCGGGTGCATGGCGTTGGCGAACTCGTCCTTTTTCGGATCCGCTTCATAGGCACGGCGGAACATGTCGGTATCGATCACCGCCGGGCAGACCGCATTCACGCGGATCTTCTTTTTGGCGTACTCGATGGCGGCGGACTTGGTCAGGCCGATCACGGCATGCTTGGAGGCCGCATAAATGCTCATCTTCGGCGCCGCCCCAAGGCCGGCCACCGAGGCAGTATTGACAATGGCGCCACCGCCCTGGGCCAGCAGCAGCGGCAACTGATACTTCATGCACAGCCAGACGCCCTTCACATTGACGCCCATGATCGCGTCGAACTCATCGAGGGTGCCGTCGGCCAGCTTGCCCTTCTCGATTTCGATCCCGGCGTTGTTGAAGGCGTAGTCGAGGCGGCCATACGTATCGATCACCGCGTTCATCAGGCTCTGCACGTCAGGTTCCAGCGTCACGTCGCAGCGCACGAACACCGCCTCGCCGCCGGCGTCCAGGATCGAGCGCACCGTGTCTTCGCCGCCGGCCGCGTCCAGATCCGCCACGACCACTTTCAGCCCTTGCGCCGCGAACGCCTGGGCGGTAGCGCGGCCGATGCCTGCGGCGCCGCCCGTAACCACTGCCACCTGCCCGGAAAACGTCATGCTCATTGTCCTGTTCCTCGAAGAATGCGGGGTCGTGCCAGTGTAGCCACAGCCCCCCGTGGCACGGCAGCACTATCCAGATGCCGGTTGGGCATTCATGGGTGCCAGTGATGACGCAGCGGTAGCCACTATCACTGCGTTGGATCAAGGTGCATTCGCTGTGTCGGCAAAACCTTGCGGCAAATGCCTCGACGGTCTATCAACAAAGCTTCATTTACCTTGAGTGCCAGCCATGACTGCCCAGACCAATCGCCAGTTCCTGCTCGCCAGACGCCCGGTGGGCGCCGCCACCCGCGAGACGTTCACTTATCAGCAAGTACCGGTCGGCGAACCGGGGCCTGGCCAGATTCTGGTGAAGAACGAATATCTGTCCCTGGACCCGGCCATGCGCGGCTGGATGAACGAAGGCAAGTCCTACATCGCCCCGGTGGGTATCGGTGAGGTGATGCGAGCCTTGGGCGTGGGCCAGGTGATTGCCTCGAACAATCCTGGATTCGCGGTCGGGGACTACGTCAATGGCGCCTTGGGTGTGCAGGATTATTTCCTGGGCGAGCCGAGAGGTTTCTACAAGGTCGATCCGAAACTGGCGCCACTGCCCCGTTATCTGTCCGCGCTGGGCATGACCGGCATGACCGCCTACTTTGCCTTGCTCGACGTCGGCGCCCCCAAGGCCGGTGAAACCGTGGTGCTGTCGGGCGCAGCCGGCGCCGTGGGCAGCATTGCCGGGCAAATCGCCAAGATCAAGGGCTGCCGCGTGGTGGGCATCGCCGGCGGAGCCGACAAATGCAGGTTCCTGATCGATGAACTGGGCTTCGATGGCGCCATCGACTACAAGAATGAAGACGTCCACGCCGGTCTCAAGCGTGAATGCCCCAAGGGAGTGGATGTGTATTTCGACAATGTCGGGGGCGACATCCTGGATGCGGTGCTCAGCCGCCTGAATCTCAAGGCTCGCGTCGTGATCTGCGGCGCCATCAGCCAGTACAACAACAAGGAAGCCGTGAAGGGACCGGCCAACTACCTGTCGCTGCTGGTGAACCGGGCACGCATGGAAGGCTTCGTGGTGATGGACTACGCCGCGCAGTTCGCCGCCGCCGGGCAGGAAATGGCCGGCTGGATGGCCAAGGGGCAGCTCAAGAGCAAGGAAGACATCGTCGAAGGGCTGGAGACATTCCCCGAGACGCTGACCAAACTGTTCAGCGGGGAGAATTTCGGAAAGCTCGTGCTCAAGGTCTGAGCGAAATAATGGTGGGCGCGAGCTTGCTCGCGCCCACCACGGCCCATGCGTGTCGAATCAGGCCAGCTCGGCCACCACCGCCGCCAGCGCCTTGGCCGGGTCCGCCGCCTGGCTGATCGGGCGGCCGATCACCAGGTAATCGGAACCGGCGTCCAATGCCTGGCGCGGAGTCAGGATGCGGCGCTGGTCGTCCTGGGCGCTGCCCGCCGGACGAATCCCCGGTGTCACCAGTTGCAACGACGGGTGTGCCGACTTCAACGCACTGGCTTCCAGCGCTGAACATACCAGGCCGTCCATGCCCGCCTTCTGGGCCAGGGCCGCCAGGCGCAGCACCTGCTCCTGAGGCTCGATGTCCAGGCCGATCCCCGCCAGATCCTCACGCTCCATGCTGGTCAGCACGGTCACGCCGATCAGCAGCGGTTTCGGCCCGCTGCGCTGGTCCAGTACCTCACGGCAGGCCGCCATCATGCGCAGACCGCCGGAGCAGTGCACGTTGACCATCCACACGCCCATCTCCGCGGCGGCCTTGACGGCCATGGCGGTGGTATTGGGAATGTCATGGAATTTCAGGTCCAGGAATACTTCGAACCCCTTGTCGCGCAGGGTGCCGACAATCTCCGAAGCGCAGCTGGTGAACAGCTCCTTGCCAACCTTGACCCGGCAAAGGCTGGGGTCCAGCTGGTCGGCCAGCTTCAGGGCGGCGTCACGGGTAGGAAAATCCAGGGCGACGATGATAGGCGTCTGGCAGGCGGACATGAGCGGGCTCTCAGGCAAGTCGAAATCGGCGCGCATTGTAGCGGAACCAGCGGCGCTGCGGGACCCGATGATCGGTAAATCCTCATGGTGCCCCAACCAGCATGGCCGACAGGACGCTTTGTGTCCAAGCCGATACATTCATGACATGCGCACAACACGCCCGCAGGCTACCGTTCGACGCCGCACCCCGCCCTTTCAGCGCTTCACGCCTTGCGGCACGGAGCTTATGCTGAAGCCACCACCTTGCCGTCGCTCCTTGCGGCTGGCAGCCTACCAGGCAGATGAAGCATCCATGCAGAACACCCCCGTTGCCAATTCTGACGATCAAAAAGCCTCCAGCGATGACAAGCGCTGGAGCATCCGCGCACTGATCGTCGATGACGATGTGCCGATCCGCGAGCTGCTGATCGATTACCTGGCCCGTTTCAACATCCGCGCCAGTGGCGTGAGCGACGGCGCGGCCATGCGCCAGGCAATGCAATCCGAACATTTCGATGTAATCGTGCTCGACCTGATGCTGCCGGGCGAAGACGGCCTGCAACTGTGCCGCTGGCTGCGCGCCGAATCGGACATCCCGATCCTGATGCTCACCGCCCGTTGCGAACCTACCGATCGCATCATCGGCCTGGAACTGGGTGCCGACGACTACATGGCCAAGCCGTTCGAACCCAGGGAACTGGTGGCACGGATCCAGACGATCCTGCGCCGGGTGCGTGACGACCGCACCGAGCAACGGGCCAATATCCGTTTCGACAACTGGCGGCTCAACAGCGTGCTGCGCCAACTTATCTCCGCCAATGGGCTGGTGGTGCCGCTGTCCAATGCTGAATTCCGGCTGCTGTGGGTCTTCATCGAACGACCGCGCCGGGTACTCAGTCGCGAGCAACTGCTCGATGCCGCCCGTGGACGCTCCATCGAGGCCTTCGACCGCAGCATCGACCTGCTGGTGTCACGACTGCGCCAGAAGCTGGGCGACGACCCCAAGGCCCCGCAGTTGATCAAGACCGTCCGCGGTGAAGGCTACCTGTTCGACGCCCGGGACATCGGCTGATGCGATTGCGCCTCGACTCCCTGTTCGGTCGCCTGTTCGGCATGCTGTTGCTGGCGATCGTCCTGGCGCATCTGCTGGCCTTCGCCTGGTTTTTCCATTACGACCAGCCGCCTCCGCCCGGGCCGCCGCCGGAATTTTCCCGGCAGAGCGAAGGAACACCGCCCGCGGGTCTGTCACCTTTGACCCCGTCCCCTTTTGCCCCGCCGCCCCAACGCCGTCAGCGCCCGTGGTTCGGCGGCCCGGTGGTACCGCTGACGTTCCAGTTCGTGTGCCTGATCATCGCAGCCTGGTATGGCGCCAAGTTGCTGACCCGACCGATCCAGCGCTTGAGCGATGCGGCTGAACGCCTGAGCGAGGACCTCGACAGCCCGCCGCTGGACGAAACCGGCCCCCGGGAAGCCCGGCAGGCGGCCCACACGTTCAACCTGATGCAGCAGCGGATCCGCGAACAGGTCCAGCAACGCTCACGCATGCTTGGGGCGGTGTCCCACGACCTGCGCACCCCGCTCTCGCGCCTCAAGTTGCGCCTGGAGCAGATCGATGACGCCAGGTTGCAAGGCCAGATGCGCCAGGACCTGGACGACATGATCGGCATGCTCGACGCCACGCTGACCTACCTGCACGAACAGCGCACCAGCGAGGCGCTGCAATGGATGGATGTGCAAGCCCTGGCGGAATCCCTGAGCGAAAACGCCCAGGACCATGGCGCCGATGTCCAGGTCGAGGGTTCCTGCGCGCCGCTGCAGGTGCAGCCAATGGCATTGCGCTCCTGCATCGCCAACCTCATGGACAATGCCTTGCGCTATGCCGGTCATGCCCTGATCGCCCTCGAAGACCAGGACTGCCAGTTGCTGATACGGGTCATCGACCATGGCCCCGGTATCGCCCAAGACAAGCGCGAAGCGGTATTCGAACCCTTTTATCGCCTGGAGGGCTCGCGCAACCGCAACTCCGGCGGCGTCGGCCTGGGCATGACCATCGCCAGGGAAGCCGCCGAACGCCTGGGCGGCCATCTGGACCTGGAGCAAACCCCAGGGGGCGGCCTGACTGCCGTCATCCGCCTCCCCCGGACCTGAGTCATTCCTGCCGTCTTCGTCGGGCCGCCGCCCGGAGCGCCCCCCACGTGACGATTTGTACGTCCCCCGGTACAAATTCCACATACCCACGACAACTGCCCCGCCGAGGCTGCATAAGCCGGTGCACCCGCCGGCAATTCCATCCCAAGGAGAATGCCCATGATCGGCAGCGTCAGCAGTAGCGGTTACTCGACGTACACCAGCAGCACGGCCACCAGCAGTGCCCGCAGCCAGCAGTTTCAAAAGGAGCTGCTCACCCGGCTCGACAGCGACGGCAACGCAACGGTGGACCAGGACGAATTGAGCACGGCCCTGTCCCAGCACAGCGACGATGGCCTGCTGGTCAGCCTGAGCAAGCAGTTCGGCGATCTGGACAGCGACGGCAGCGGTGACCTGAGCAGCGAGGAAATGGCCGCCTTGGCGCCACCGCCCCCGCCGCCACGGGACCAGGCGCCAGGCACCGAGCTGGCCGACGCGCTGCTCAGCGTCCTGGATGCAGACGGTGACGGCAAGGTCAGCAGCGACGAGTTGAGCAACGGCCTGGCCAGCGCCGGCAGCAGCGCCGACAGCACGCAGGTATTCTCGGCACTGGACAAGGATGAAGATGGCACCGTCAGCCGCGACGAACTCGCCGCCACCCTCACGCCACCGCCTCCACCGGCACAGGACGCGTCCGGTGAAACATTGTTCGGCCAGCTCGACAGCGATGGCGACGGCACCGTCACTGCCGCCGAACTGACCAGCGCCTTGCAGGCCGGCGACGCGACGTCCGGCGCCGAAACCAGCGCTACGCTGATGGCGGCACTGGACAGCGACAGCAGCGGTGGCGTCAGCAGCGACGAACTCGACAGCGCCCTGCAGGCCAGCCGCGACAATGGCCGCCCCGCCGGTCAGGCCAACGCCAACGCCAACGCCAACGCCAACGCCAACGAAGCGTTGAACAGGATGATCGCCAACCTCAACCGTCAATACTCGCTGGATAACGCCGCCAGCGTGGGTAAACACCTGAACGTGGCGGCCTGACTCCTGCCGTGAACCTGGCCTTGCAGCAGGTTCACGGCCCACCGAGCCAACCTTGCCGGCCCCAGGGCCGCCGTCAACGCGCCTGGCTCTTGCTCCAGTCCGTCAACAGGCTGTACGCCACGGCCAAAAGGGTCGGGCCGATGAACAAGCCGATGAATCCGAAGGCGATCAATCCGCCGAACACCCCCAGCAACACGATGACCAACGGCAGGTTGCCACCCCGGCTGATCAGGTATGGCTTGAGCACGTTGTCCACGCCGCTGATGACGAACGTGCCCCAGATCCCGAGGAACACCGCCATGCCGTATTCGCCCTGCCACACCAGCCAGGCCGTGGCGGGGATCCAGACCAGGGGCGGCCCCATGGGAATCAGGCTGAGCAGGAAGGTGACAATGCCCAGCACCAGCGCACCCGGCACACCGGCGATCAGGAAGCCGATCAGTGCCAGCACGGCCTGGGCCGCGGCGGTACCGATCACCCCATTGACCACCCGTTGCACCGTACCGGCCACCAGTTCGATGTAGTAGCCGGCACGGTCGCCGATCAGGCGTTCCAGCAAGCCATGGACGAACGCAGCCAGGCGCGGGCCGTCGCGGTAGAAAAAGAAGACGAATACGATGCTCAGGGTCAGTTCGAGGATGCCGCCGCCAATCTGCTTGCTGCGTGCCAGCAGCCAGTTGCCCACCTGCCCCAGGTAAGGCTTGACGGCTCCCATCATCGCGGCGCCCTGCTGGTCGATGCTGTTCCAGATCGCCACCAGCCGCCCGCCCACCAGGGGCAAGCCGGCCAGCCATTGCGGGGCATCCGGCAAGCCGTCGACCTGCACGTCCCTGATGAATGTCGTGGCATCACGCACATGATCGGCCAGGTTGGAACCCAGCCACACCAGCGGCACCGCCACCAGCAACATCCAGCCGACCGTCAGCAGGCCCGCCGCCAGGGATTCGCGCCCGTTGACCCAGCGAGTCAACAGGCGCATCAGCGGCCAACTGGCAAAGGCCAGCACCGCGCCCCAGAACAGCGCCGACCAGAACGGCGCCATCACCCAGAGGCTTGCGCCGAACAACACCAGGAGCAGGATCTGCACCAACAGCCGATCGTTATTGAGCATGTAGGGTCTCGAAAAAAGAACAGGACCTGGGCAACGGCGTGAAACCCGTCGCCCGGGACAGCTTATCGCAACAATTCAAGGTGCAGGCCCGTCGTGTCGCCATCGGCGGCCTCCATTCGTGCCGCCCGCACGCCCTGCCCCGTCAGCGCCTGGCGCCAGGCCTCGGCCCGGGGCCCCGCGAGGCTGACCCGCAGGCCGGTATCCAGGTTCAGCGCCCGGGCCAGCAGGCGCAACCAGGTTTCGTCCGGCTCGCCGCTCAGGCGGGGCAAGTCCAGCACGCCGGTGTCCTTGAGCTGGCGCAGCAGCGTGGCGGATGTCGGCAGCAGATCGCCCAGGGGCGCTTTCGCCTCGAATTGCTCGACGTGCAGATAGGCCTTGCGATTGCCGCGAGTGATGGCATACAGCGCGATCAGGGTGTTATCCACAGGCGGCGCCAGGCGCAGCAGCAGATAGGCCTGGCCGCTGTCCGCGCCGTAGAGCTTGGCATTGCCAAAGACGTCGTTGGCCCAGAGGCTGCTTTCACCGCAATCGCGGGCCTGGCACCAGAAAAGCAGTTCGGCGCCCTGTTTCTGCAACGCTTCGCGGGCGGCGGTGAAACCCTGGGTCGCCGAATGCTCCGGTGGCAGCTCATAGGTCACCGAGGTGGTGTCGCCACGGGCATCGACCTGACCGTCGAAGCGCAACTGGCCACTGATCTTGCGGATCGCGCCCAACGGGTAGATCCGCTCCGCGTCCCTGACCTGCCGGTAGTCGACGATCTGCGCATCGGGCATGCGCGGCACGCGCTCCAGGTCTCGACTGCCGGCTACGTCGGCGGCGAAGGACGCCGTGGCGAAACAGCCCAGCGCCAGTAATGCGAATGATGGGATAGGTAATTTCATCGGATCGACCGGGCCTGCTGTTCCTGGACGAAACCGGCGTCGATCATGGACCGCAAGGCGGGTACACGGATATCGGTCATGCTTGTCTCCCTTTCAACCCGCCCAGCCTCGACAGTTGCCCGACGCAAGTCAAGAAAGGCTGAAGAACCGATTGAAACAGTCTGCTACAAGCGTCGCCCCGGACTCATCGTTCAGGTGCAGATGGTGGCCGCCGGGCAACAGCTCATGGCTGAAGGGTAGACGCTCCAGCAACTGCGGGTGGCGGGCAAGCATGCCATCGGCCGCCACCACCAGATGCGCGGGGCAACCGACCCGTGCCACGAACGCCATAGCCTGTTCCTCGGTCAGGCGCAGCGGCGATGGCAGGGTCAGGCGATTGTCGGTGCGCCAGGTGTAACCGCCCGGCACCGGCATCAGCCCGCGCTGGGCCAGCAGGCCGGCGGCCTCTCGGCTGACCGCCACCACCCCTTTCATGCGGGCTTCGATAGCCCGGTCGAGGGTCTTGTAGACCGGTTTGCTTTTTTTCCGCAGATCCAGTTGCGCCTGCAGGGCCATGCCCATGCGTTCGGCGGCGTCGTCGCCCTGGGCGGTGGGCGGGATCACACCATCGATCAGCCCCAGGTGCGTCACCCGTTCCGGCAATGAGCCAGCCAGCACCAGGGACACGATGGCGCCCAGGGAATGCCCCAACAGCGCAAAACGCTGCAACCCCAGCTGCTCGGCGACCTGCAGCACATCATGGGCATAGTCCCACAGGGCGTAGCCGGCGCCGGGCGGCCGATGTCCGGAATGACCGTGGCCGGCCATGTCCAGGGCGATGATGCGCAACCCTTCGAGCCGGGGAGCCAGGCGGGCAAAGCTGTTGGCGTTGTCCAGCCAGCCATGCAAGGCGATCACCGGGCGCCCGTCCTCCGGCCCGAACAGGTGCGCCGCCAGTTCGATATGGGGCAGGCTCAGGCGGACTTCCTCGACCTGGCTCATGCGCAGCGTCCTTCCCAGCGCTGGAACAGGTCCTTGAGCAGGTTGGCGGTGTCCAGGGGGCGTTCCAGTGGAAACATATGCCCACCGGGCATGCTCAAGGCCTCGCCCCGGGGCATGCGCCCCACCGTGCGGGTGTGATGACGCATCACCACACGACTCTGGCGACCGCGTACCACGGCCAGCGGCACCTGGAGCTTGCGGGGCCGACCGGGGCTGGTATGAGGCACGCCGCGGTAGATGCTGATTTCCGTGGCCGGGTCGAAGCGCAGTCGCCAGCGATCGCCCACCTGTTGCAAGCCATGTTGCAGGTAGGCATCGAAGCAATCCGGGTCGAAACCGCGAAACAGCGTCTTGCCGGAAAAATACTGCCGGGCCGACTCCAGGTCTTCGAACTCCTCGCGCCGCCCCAGGGTGCGGCCGGCCGGCGTCAGGCGATCGATGAAGCCCAGGCGCTTGGCCGCCAGGATCACCCATTGATCGGCGCGGGTCAGCACCGGCGAATCGAGCATGACGACCCCGCGATACAGCCGGGGGCAGCGCAACGCGGCATGCAGGTGCAGCACCCCGCCGAGGGAATGCCCGACACCCCACACAGGCTGCGGTTGTTGTTCCAGGTGATGGATAAGCTCGTCCACCAGGTTGTGCCAGTTGTCATCCGCCGGGAAACTCGGGTCGTGGGCGTGCTGCTCCAGATGCGCAACCTGATATTGCGGAGCCAGCGCCGCGAATAACTTGCCATAGGTGCCCGAGGGGAATCCGTTGGCGTGGGCGAAAAAGATCGGTTGCGGCATTGCGGCAGATCCATGGACGGGGAAACAGGCCCTGATTGTCCGCAAGACGCGCTCTTGCAGCAATGACCGTAACTGCCAGGAATGATGACGGCGGCGTTTCGCCAATGAAAACCCGCCCTCTTCAACAGCCTTCAGGGTTGCCCACCTGTTACTTCTGACAGTTGACGCCACCGGTTAACCACGAATAACTGGCAACAGATTCGTCGCTCCCTGGTGAGGTCGACCTTCATGCACGCCAGAACCCCCACGGTCACCATAAAGGACCCGCGAAAACTTGAGGTCGCCTCGGTGTCCTACTATCGCAATACCCCCGGCCAGGCCGCTGAGCCGCGGGTTCATCGCCAGTCCTACGATGTCGCGGACCGCCCCGTGACCAGTCGCGATCCGCGTCTGTTCAAGCTGCTCGAGACCGAGCCGGATGCCCGTCCCAATCTGAAAACGCTTTTCAGCCTCTCAGGACTTCCCCTCTACAGCGATAGCGTCGACGCGGGAAGCCGCCTGGCCTTGTTCGGCGTGGCCGGCCAACACCTCATCGGCTGGGACAGCTTGTACGGGCAAGTGCGAAACGACTACGACTCACGGTTGCGCACCGTCAGGATCGTCGAGCAGGCGCCAGGTGCTCCGGCCAGGAACCGTGCCTTCTATGCCTACGGCGACAGCACCCCGGCATCGGCTTCGCATAACCGATGCGGCCGCTTGATCCGCCACGACGACAACGCTGGCACACAGCTTTTCACTGAGTTTGCCCTGACAGGCGGCGTCAGCTCCCAGACCCGGCATTTTCTCAAGGACCTGCAAGAGCCTGACTGGCCCGCCGATGAAGCAGAAAGGGACCGGTTGAACGAAGCAGGGAATGGCGCCGTCACTCACACCGTCCATGACGCGCTGGGGGAGCCGGTCCGCCAGCAGGATGCGCAGGGCAACGTCCAGTTCATGGAGCTGGATGTCGCCGGACAACTGCACCAGGTCCGCCTGCAGCTCGCCGGGCAGCCACAGGCCACGGCGCTGATCAAGGACATGGACTACAACGCCTCGGGCAACGTCGAGCGCCAGACCGCCGGCAACGGCGTGGTAAGCGAGACCCGGTACGACCCACAGGATGGCCGGTTGCTGTGCATCAAGGCCGGCGTTCCCGGTCATCCACCGCTGCAGCACCTGATTTATGGCTATGACCGGGCCGGCAATATTCTCAGCCTTCAGGATGGGACCGCACAGACCCGTTATTTCCGCAACCAGAGAATCGAACCGACTCGCACCTTTAGCTACGACAGCCTTTATCAACTGATCGAGGCAAGCGGCTGGCAACGGCTCGACAGCCAGCACGGCCCCCAGGAACCGGTTTTCGTTTCCCCTCCCGACCCCGGGCAACTGGAAAACTACCGCCAGGCCTACCATTACGATCACAGCGGCAACCTCACGACACTGATCCACAGCGCCGCCAGCCGCAGCTGGACACACCAGATGGCGATTTCCAGGTACAGCAACCGGGGACTGCCGCAAAAGCCCGACGGCAGCTTGCCCGGCGAGGAGGAGATCGCTGCCGGGTTCGATGCCAATGGCAACAGGAAACAATTATTGGCCGGTCAGGACCTGACCTGGGGCCAGGGCAACCTGCTGCGACAGGTTCATCAGGTCGTGCGCGAAGATGCGGCGAACGACAGCGAAATCTATGTCTATGACGAATCAGGCCAGCGCAAACGCAAGGTTCGCGTGACCCATGACGCGCGCAACAGTCGAACGCGAGAGGTGAGGTATCTGCCCGACCTGGAAATCCGCACCTGGGCCGAAGAAGTCCTGCAGGTCATCTCGATACAGGCCGGGCGCTGCTCGGTGCAGGTGCTGCATTGGCAATCGGGCAGTGTCCGGGCCGACCAGTACCGCTACTCCCTGACCAACCACCTGGGCTCCAGCACGCTGGAGCTTGACGCCCATGCCGATATGATCAGCGAGGAAATGTACTACCCCTATGGCGGTACGTCATGGTGGGCCGGCCCGGACAAGACGCAGGCGAGCTACAGGACACGGCGTTATTCGAACCAGGAGCGCGATGCCACCGGCCTGTATTATTTCGGCAAGCGCTACTACGCCCCCTGGCTCGGACGCTGGCTGAGTGCCGATCCGACCGGGATCGGCGATGGCTTGAACCTGTTCGCCATGGTCCATGGCAATCCGGTCCGGTTCGTCGATTTCCAGGGCCTGGTGGGCGTCGACACACTCTCGGCCGTCGGCGCCACGGGCGCCCGGGAATTCACCAGCGCCCTGCTCGCCTCGTTCATGCAATACCCGCTCGCGGCGCTCATGGCACCTGCGAGCCTGGGAGTGACCATTGCCGGTGCCACCGCAGGCGCCATTTCCGGCGGCATCAGCGGGTACGCAAGCGCCAATTGGGCCCAGTCCAGGCTCTCGGTCGACGATCCTTCCAGTTGGGCTCCCCTGATCGCCAAAATCGGTGGCGCCGCCCTGGGAGCCGCGGTGGGCGCTGCGCCGTCCCTGCTGGGTTCCCTCGACCCCCGGGGCAATTCCGCGGCTGTTGCGCAGATCGCCGGGGTTTTCGCAACGGTATATCGCGAAATGAGCGCCCAATACTTGGCGGATGTCGGCCCGAGCAATCCCAGCGTCGGGCGCACGGACCTGATCACAGGCTCGGCCAGCATGGGCGCCGTGGGCCTTGCCGGCGCGGCGGCAGGCTATGGTGGAGCGGCCCTGTTCGGCTCCGGGCCGGCGGGGAGTGCCCTGCAATCGATCGTCGCCGGTGCCGCGGCGACAGGTCTCGGCGCCGCCGCTGCCTCGGGGGTCAGGGGACTGAGGGGCACCCCCACCAAGCCCTCGAAAGGAACAGGCCCTGCATTCGACAAGGCCAAGGCTGTGGTGGGTGCCAGCAGCCGGCACTTCTTCGCCTCCCTGGGCCAGGCCGCCAATCTGGCGGTCGTGCAGATTCCCGGATACGGTGACCTGGACGCCAATACCCGGGCCCTGGTAAGCCGAGCGATCAGCAGCGCCATCGGTGACCTGCGCTCGACGTTCGTGACCACCGCCACTCCGGGGTTGAGCGCGGAGCTGGGGCAGACCACCTGGGATGTGGAAAAGGGCACCGTGGGTACCGCGATCACCCGCGAAAACGTGCCAGTGAGCATCGGCACCGTTCCCCCATCGCAGGTCGCCCCCTATTTCTATATGGTCAGCGAATTGCCCGAAGGCCGGCGCAAATACTCACGGAGCCAATTGAACATCGGACATATGTGAACGAAACGGCCTGCCGCCATCAGCGCGATGGCGGTTGCTCTCCCAACGGAACGACCGCCATGGTCAGGCGCGACACGCAGTTGAGCTTGCCGTTATCGTCGGTCAGGCGAATATCCCAGACCTGGGTGGTACGACCCAGGTGAATCATCCGGGCCGTGGCCGTCACACGCCCGCTGCGCACGCCACGCAAATGGTTGGCGTTGATCTCCAGGCCCACGCAATAGAATTTGCTCGTGTCCACGCACAGGTAGGCCGCCATGGAGCCGACCGTTTCGGCCAGCACCACCGAAGCGCCCCCATGCAGCAGGCCGAACGGCTGGTGAGTGCGGTGATCGACGACCATGCTGGCGGTCAGGGACTCGTCGTCGAACGACTCGAAACGGATGTCCAGCATTTCGCTGATGGTATTTTTACCAGCGGCGTTCAGTTGCTCGATATTGGGTGTATTGCGCCACAGACTCATCGTTGCCCTTTCCTTCTGCTTGTCGTTGCATTCAATCCTGCCCAAGCCGCGCCGTTTGCGGCTTATGGGTGCTTGATGCCGTTGAGCTTCATCGCCCCGGCCAGGGGCAGGTCACCTTCGAGCTCCGCCAGGCCGGCGGTTTGCACCTGTTCGGGTTGCTGCAGATGGCCGTGCTGTGCAAGACCGAGCAGGCTGCCCACCAGCGGGTTATGGCTGACCAGCAGGACATGGTCCCGGTCGTCCAGGTGCTCCAGGACTTTCTGCGGCCGGGTTTCCGGCTTGAGCCAGTCGACGGTGATCAGCTCCGGCTCGAACCCCAGCGCTTCGCGCACCAGCTGCGCGGTTTGCTGGGCACGCACGTAGGGGCTGGCATAGATGGCGGTCAGCGGCCGCCCCATCAGCTCGGCGGCGCTGCGCAATACTTCTTCGCGACCGTGAGCGGTCAGGGCCCGCTCGGGATCGGGACGAGCACCGTGAGGCTCGGCCTCGCCATGGCGCAATACCCATACTTTCATAGTTTGGGCTCCTCATCACGGACAGGATGTGGGGCGGGTGCCACGGCATGCGGCGCCTCGCCTTCCGGCGCACGCGGCGTTGGCCAGTCCGCGAACGGCCAGGGCTTCTGGTCGCTGTGGAAGGTGCCGAAACGGCCGATCTGGGCCAGGAACTGGCTCAGGCTATCGCCGAAATTCATCAAGCTGGCACTGGGGGCGCCATAGATCAGCCGATAGATCAGTTGCACCAGCACCACCGCGCCGAGAATGAATTGCGCCACCTGCCAGACCAGCAGGTAGATCACCATCCACAACACACGCAACAGAATGGACTCGTATTGGGGCTGCCCTTTCGGATCGTTCATGGTTCGCTCCTGTTTCTCTATCGCCAGAGGCTCAGTTGAAGCCACTGGTGGAAATGAAATCGACATCGGTCTTGGGTTCGCCACGCATCAACAGTTCGATGACCTGTTCAAGGGTGCGCCCTTCGAACAGGATCGCGTGCAGCCCGGCGACCAGCGGCATGTAGACCCCGGTCTCCTGGGACTTGGCCTTGAGGACCTTCAGGGTGTTCACCCCTTCGGCCACTTCTCCCAGGCGCGATACGGCCTCGTCCAGGCTCAGGCCCTGGCCGAGGGCGAAACCGACCTGGTAGTTTCGGCTCTTGGGCGAGGAACAGGTGACGATCAGGTCGCCCACTCCAGCCAGTCCGAGGAAGGTCATCGGATTGGCGCCCTGGCTGACGGCAAAGCGCGTCATTTCCGCCAGCGCACGGGTGATCAGCATGCTCTTGGTGTTCTCGCCCATGCCCAGCGCCACGGCCATGCCGGCGATGATCGCGTAGACATTCTTCAGCGCCCCGCCCAGTTCCACGCCGAAACGGTCGGCACTGGCGTAGACCCGGAAAGTCCGGCCGTGAAGTGCAGCCTGGACCCGCTGGCACAACGCCTCGTCTTCACTGGCCACCACCGTGGCGGTGAGGGCGTGCTCGGCGATTTCCCGCGCCAGGTTCGGCCCGGAAATCACACCGATCCGCGCTTTGGGCGCGATCTCCTCGAGAATCTCGCTCATGAGCTTGAAGGTCTGGGCCTCGATGCCCTTGGTCAGGCTCACCAGCAGCTTGCCGCTCAAGCGTTCGGCGTGAGGCGCCAGCACCGAGCGCAAGGCGCTGGAGGGCAAGGCGACGAAAAACAGGTCGCAGCCCTCGAGGGTCGCCTGCAGGTCGGTCACCGGTTCCACTTCCGGGCGGATCTTGATGCCCTTGAGGTAGCGCGGATTCTCGCGGTTGACCCGAATGGCCTCCGCCTGCTCCGGGTCACGCATCCATTGACGCACCGAATGGCCATTCTCGGCCAGCAGGTTAGCCACGGCGGTACCGAAACTTCCGCCCCCCAGGACCGCAATCGGGCGCTGTTCAGTCATATGCAATCCGTTCATCCATACCAAGTGGCGATGCCGGGCATTATACGGAGCGGCCGGATCGCGACTAGTGTCAGCATCAATTACCCGCAACCGTAGGAAGCTGACCATCAATTGCCAGGAAAATGCCGTCAACTCAACTGGAAAAGTCTCTCAGCTCAGTTAACATGCCTGCCATCCTTCTGCTACCTAAAGGCTATGCCGTGTCCGTAGGCTCTTCCCGCTCAGGTTCGTCGCTGCTATTGGCACTGTTCATCAGTTCGCCAGTGTGGGCTGACGACTTGTTCGTGGACAGCCAGCCCCTGCCGCAGGTCCTGACCGCCACGCGATTGAAGCAGTCGCCCGCAGCGGTGCCCGGCAGCATGACCGTGCTGGACAGCGAGCTGATCAAGGCCAGTGGCGCCCGGGACATCAGCGAATTGCTGCGCCTGGTGCCCGGCATGATGGTCGGCAACCTCACCGGCAACCAACCCACCGTGAACTACCACGGCACCAACGCCAGCGAAGCACGCCGCATGCAGGTGCTGATCGACGGCCGCTCGGTGTACCGCGCCGGCCTGGCCACGGTGGACTGGAGCGACATTCCGGTCGCCATGGAGGACATCGAACGGATCGAAGTCTTCCGCGGCCCCAACACCGTCAGCTACGGCGCCAACGCCCTGATGGCGGTGGTCAACATCATTACCCGCGCCCCGGCCGACAGCCACGGCACCCGCCTGAAAATGACCCGCGGCCAACGCGGCATCAGCGACTGGTACGCCAGCCAGGGCACTGCCTGGGACAGCGGCGACATGCGGCTTTCCCTGTCCGGCCAGGAAGACGACGGCTTCGACAGCAACCGCAACGGCGCCGACTACCGCGACGGCCGACGCTTGAACCGCTTCAACCTGTCGGTCAGCCAGACCCTGGACGAACGACAGAGCATCGACTGGCAGTTGAACGCCAAGGATGGCACCAACCAGCGGCCCTACACCTACAAGCCAGTCTTCGCCGGGATCACCGCGGCAGGGGATAACTCCGACGTCATTGCCAAGGACTATGCCGGTTCGTTGCGCTGGAACCTGGACCTGGACCCCGACCACAGCCTCTACGTACAAGGCTCGGTCCAGCATTGGGACCGCCAGCAGACCTGGCGGGCCTGCGATGCCGAGGTGTCCTTCAGCCCACAGTTGACCGATCTTTGGCTGCTCAACCCCAATTACGCCGAGAAGCTGGCGCGCAACATGCCCACCTTCACCAACACCGGCGCGCCCCCCGGAACGGCCCAGGAGCAGGCGCTGGCCAACCAGGTGCTGGACCAGTGGCGCAACGGCGCTTCGCGGACCGTCTGCGGCGACATCGACCAGAGTGCCCGGGAATCGCGTTATGACCTGGAAATCCAGGACACCCTGAGCCTGTCCGACAGCCTGCGACTGGTGACCGGGGCGAACTATCGCTATGACCGCGCCGACTCCGAGACGTACTTCAACGGCACCCTGGACGACACCACCTGGCGACTGTTCGGCCAGTTCGAATGGCGAGCCACCGAACATTGGCTATTGCAGGGCGGCGCCATGTTCGAGGACACCCGCCTGATCGGCAGTTCGCTGACGCCACGGGTGGCACTGAACTACCTGATCACGCCGCGCCATGGATTGCGGGCCGTGTACTCCGAAGCAGTGCGCTCACCGGACATGTTCGAGAACAACGTCAACTGGAGCTACCAGGTCACCAACCTGCAACCCAACGCCTTCGGCCGCAGCAGCGCCCGCTACTTTGTCCAGACCCGTGGCCCGGGGAACCTCGACCAGGAACACATGCGTTCCCGGGAACTGGGCTACAACGGTTATTTCATGGACCTGGGCCTGTCGGTGGATGTGCGGGTGTTCCATGACGAAATCACCGGCATGATCAGCGAACCGCTGCGCAACAACCAGTACATCGCCAGCAACTCCAACGAATCGCAGTTCTCCGGCGCCGAGACCCAGCTGGACTGGCGCATGACCAGCGCCGACCGCCTGCGGGTGACCTATGCCTACGTCGACGCCCTGGCCAGCAACGCCCTGGACGAAGCGCTGACCGCTCGCAACAGCGGTTCGGCCGGGTGGCTGCGGGACTGGGGCCAGGGCTGGAACAGCTCGGTGTTCTACTATGCCGCCGACGCCCTCAATGGCTACCGCTTCGAACGGGTCGATACCCGCCTGGCCCGGCGCATCCCGCTGGGCAAGGCCAACCTCGAACTGGCGGGCGTCCTGCAGGAACGTCTCGACAACCAGCCCACCACCTTCGTCGACAACCGCTACGACTCCCGTCATGTCCTGTACTTCAGCGCGGAGCTGTCCTTCTAGATGGTCCGGGACCGATCGCGCAAAAGGCCCTTTGCCTGGCGCCTGCCACTGGCGCTGTGCCTGGTGGTCGCCGGTTGGTTGTCCGTGATCGAGGCCAGGGCCGCCGATATTCTCCTGACCGGCGCCCAGGACAGCCCCGGCGTGCAGTCCTTCACCCAGGCCCTGAAGGCCCTGCGCCCCGAAGACAGCGTGCGATTCATCCCCGTGGCGAGCCTGCCGGCACCGGACAAGCTGCCGGCCACGACCCGGTTGGTCCTGCTCGACCTGCCCAGCCTCGACTGGCGCCTGCAAGCCTCCCAGGGCCCGGCCACGCTGGTGTTGCGCATCAGCCGCCAGCAAGCCATGGAACGCCTGGGCGAGACGACACCCGCTCATCTGAGCCTGCTGTGGAGCGATCCGCCAGTGGCGCGGCAATTGCGCTTGATCCGCATGATCCTTCCGCAGGTGCGACGCATCGGTGTGCTGTTCGATGGGCACAGCGAGTTCTTGCTTAGGGAAATCCGCCAGGCCGCCGCGCCGCTGGGTCTCGAGATCGTGACCGAACGCTGGGACGACACCAGCGACAGTCGCCCCCTGCAGAATCTGCTGGGTCGCAGCGATGTGCTACTGGGCCTCGATGACCCCGACCTGTACAACCCCAAGACCGTGAAAAACCTGCTGCTCAGCAGCTATGCCCGGCAACGTGCGTTGATCGGGCCCAGCGCGGCTTTCGTCAAGGCCGGCAGCCTGGCCAGTACCTACAGTGACCAGGAAGACTGGCTGGCGATCCTCGACGAGCTGCTCGACCGCCCCGCTTCCAGCTGGCCGCGCACCTTGTATCCGGCCCGCTTCAAGGTCTTGAGCAATCAACAGGTCGCACGCTCCCTGGGGATCGAACCGATCGACACCGAATCCGTCGCCGCGCAGTTGGCCGAAGGAGAATCACGCCCATGACCTTGCGTCGCCGTTGGGATATCAATACCCGCACCCAGCTCATCGCCCTCGGCCCGGCGTTGCTGCTGACCGTGCTGTTGATCAGTTTCTTTACCTTCGTGCGGATCCAGGACCTGCGCCAGGAACTCAATCACACCGGGCAACTGATCGCCAACCAACTGGCGCCGGCCACCGAGTACGGGGTGATTTCCGGTAACAACGAAGTGCTGGAAAGCCTGCTCACCGCCACCCTGGCCACGCCCCATGTGCGTTTCCTGGAAGTCCAGGACAGCGCGGACCGCGTCCTGGTGTACGTCGAACAACCCGCCCAGGCCCGCAGCCACTCCCAACAGATCGAGGTTTTCCAAGCACCGGTGCGCCTGCAACGCATTGCCCTGAACAATGACTTCCTGCAAGGCAACAGCACCACCATCGAGACGCCCGGCGAAGACTACCTGGGCCGGGTGATCGTCGGCATGTCCAACGACGCCTTCAGCCAGCGGCAACAGGAGATCCTGTTCAAGGCCGCGATCCTGGCGCTGTTCGCCTTGCTGTTCACCTTCCTGGTGGCGCGCCGCCTGGCCGCCAACCTGTCCCGGCCGATCCGGGACATCGGCGATGCGGTCAAGGCCATCCAGCAGGGTGACTACAGCAAGCCCCTGCCCATCGTCGACGATGCCGAGCTGGGGGCCTTGTCGCGGCACATCAACAACCTCGCCGACGGCCTGGAACAAGCCAGCCGCGAGCAGCACCAGGCCATGACCCAGTTGATCAAGACCCGGGAAGAGGCGGAAAAGGCCAACAGTGCCAAATCCGAGTTCCTGGCAATGATGAGCCACGAGCTGCGCACCCCCATGAACGGTGTGCTGGGCATGCTGCAGTTGCTGGAAACCACCCGGATGACCGACGAGCAGCACGAGTACACGGCGCTGGCTTCGGAATCCACCGAGCACCTGCTGAAGGTGATCAACGACATCCTCGACTTCTCGCGCATCGAACGCTCGGCCCTGGAGCTGGAGCACATCCCGTTCAACCTGGCGGAACTGGTGGGCAGCTGCGCCCAATCCTTCCAGCACAGCGCCGCGCAACGCAGGCTCGGCCTGGACCTGCAGATCCCGGACGACATGCACGCCCTGCAGGTACAAGGCGATCCGACACGGATCCGGCAGATCCTGGTGAACCTGATCGGCAATGCGCTGAAATTCACCGAGCAGGGCCGCGTCACCGTGCAGTGCCAGTGGCAGGCCCTGGACCACGAACTGCTGTGGTTCACCTGCACGGTACGCGACAGCGGCATCGGCATCCCGGCCGAGAGCCTGGAGCGCATGTTCGACGCCTTCCAGCAAGCGGACAGCTCCATCTCCCGACGCTACGGCGGCACCGGCCTGGGCCTGCCGATCGCAAGGACCCTGGCCGAACGCATGGGCGGAACGTTGCGGGCCCAGAGCGAGGAAGGCCAGGGGTCGGTGTTCACCCTGGAAATCCCGCTGGCGCTGTCCACCCAGGTCCCGGCTGCCCTGGCACCTCGCCTGCCCGGCGGCAACGGGCATGGTGAGGGCCGGCACGTGCTGCTGGTGGAGGACAATCCGGTGAACCAGACCGTGATCGAAGCCATGTTGCGCAGCCTGGGGTTCGCCATCAGCATCGCCTCCGACGGCGCACAAGCCATACGCAGCGCCGAAAGCCTGAAGTTCGACCTGATCCTCATGGACTGCCGGCTGCCCATCGTCGACGGTTACGAGGCCACTCGGCAGATTCGCCAGCTGCCGGGGTGCGACCAATTGCCGATCGTCGCGTTGACGGCCAACGCCCTGCAAGGCGACCGCGAAGCCTGCCTGGCGGCGGGCATGAACGATTACCTGGCAAAACCGTTCAAAAGAGTTGATCTGCAGCAGATTCTGCAGCGATGGGTGCATTAGTAGCCTGTGTGGCTGGCGTGAAAAGCGAAAGTGCGGCAGTCTTAGGCACCCGACGAGCCTCGACTGGGGGCTTGAATTAATATTTCAGTGCACAGTTGTTCATTCATTTTCCTGTGCGCTGTGACTTTCACTACAACGCAATAGTCTATGGGTAGGCTGCCGATGCGAGGCATGAACGCTTCGATCGGTCGGGAAGATTCGCCCCACCCTGCCGCATGGGATTATTGAGGAGCTCGCATGACCAAACAAAACGCCTTTACCCGGGAAGACCTGCTGCGCTGCAGTCGCGGTGAGCTGTTCGGCCCAGGTAACGCGCAACTGCCCGCCCCGAACATGCTGATGGTGGACCGCATCACCCATATCAGCGACGAGGGTGGCAAGTACGGCAAAGGTGAATTGGTCGCCGAGCTGGATATCAAGCCGGACCTGTGGTTCTTCGCTTGCCACTTCGAAGGCGATCCGGTGATGCCGGGCTGCCTGGGCCTGGATGCCATGTGGCAGCTGGTCGGTTTCTTCCTCGGCTGGCAAGGCCTGCCGGGCCGTGGTCGCGCCCTGGGTTCGGGCGAGGTGAAGTTCTTCGGTCAGGTACTGCCGACCGCCAGCAAGATTACCTATAACATTCATATCAAACGTGTCCTCAAGGGCAAGCTGAACATGGCCATTGCCGATGGTTCGGTGGCTGTCGACGGACGCGAGATCTACACCGCCGAAGGCCTCCGGGTCGGCGTTTTCACCTCCACTGACAACTTCTAAGGGTTATCCGCATGCGCCGCGTCGTTATCACTGGTCTGGGCATCGTTTCTTGCCTGGGCAATGACAAAGAGACCGTCTCCGCTAACCTGCGTGCAAGCCGCCCTGGCATCCGGTTCAACCCGGAATACGCCGAAATGGGTCTGCGTAGCCAGGTTTCCGGCTCCATTGACCTCAATCTCGAAGAGCTGATCGACCGCAAGATCTACCGTTTCGTCGGCCACGCGGCGGCCTACGCCTACCTGGCCATGAAAGATGCCATCGCCGATTCCGGACTCACCGAAGAGCAGGTTTCCAACCCGCGCACCGGCCTGATCGCCGGCTCCGGTGGTGCCTCCACACTGAACCAGATGGAAGCGCTGGACATCCTGCGGGAAAAAGGCGTCAAGCGCGTCGGCCCGTATCGCGTCACCCGGACCATGAGCAGCACCGTTTCCGCCTGCCTGGCCACGCCTTTCAAGATCAAGGGCCTGAACTACTCCATCGCCTCCGCCTGCGCCACCAGTGCCCACTGCATCGGTACCGCCATGGAACAGATCCAGATGGGCAAGCAGGACATCGTGTTCGCCGGCGGCGGTGAAGAGGAACACTGGAGCCAGTCGTTCCTGTTCGACGCCATGGGCGCCCTGTCCAGCAAGCGCAACGACACCCCCGAAAAAGCCTCTCGCGCCTACGATGCCGACCGTGACGGTTTCGTCATTGCCGGTGGCGGTGGCATGGTGGTGGTCGAGGAACTGGAACACGCCCTGGCCCGTGGCGCGAAGATCTATGCCGAAATCGTTGGCTACGGCGCCACCTCCGACGGCTACGACATGGTGGCCCCGAGTGGTGAAGGTGCTATCCGCTGCATGCAGATGGCAATGTCCACCGTCGACACGCCGATCGACTACCTGAACACCCACGGCACTTCCACTCCGGTCGGCGACGTCGCGGAAATGAAGGGCGTGCGTGAAGTGTTCGGCGACAAGGCCCCGGCCATCAGCTCCACCAAGAGCCTGTCGGGGCACTCCCTGGGTGCCGCCGGCGTCCACGAAGCGATCTACTGCATGCTGATGATGGAAGGCAACTTCATTGCCGGTTCGGCCAACATCGACGAGCTGGATCCGGAAGTGGCCGACCTGCCGATCCTGACCAAGACTCGCGAAAACGCCACCATCGACACCGTGATGAGCAACAGCTTCGGCTTCGGTGGCACCAACGCCACCCTGGTCCTGAAGCGCTGGCAAGGCAAGTAAGCCTCGCCGTCACGCCGCACGCGAAAACGCCCCGACTGGTTCGGGGCGTTTTTTTGCGCCGGCTCAACACACCGTAGTCCCCTTTGTGGAAGCGAGCGTGCTCGCGACTGCAGCGTGTCATGCACCCGATAAGTTGACTGGCCTGACGCAATCGCGAGCAAGCTCGATCCCACATGGGGTCTGTGGTGAATTGGAACTCAGCGCACTACAAACCGCTGCTGGGCCAGCAGCCGATCCCCCTGGAACACCATGAACCGCCACTCACCCGGTACCACTTCGTGGCTCTCGGTGAATTCGTAGGCCATGACGTCCTGGGGCGCACCGGGTACCAGTTTCTGGACGACTTCGAGTTTATCGTGGCGCAGGCCATCGGGGGTCTGGATGCCAGGCGTGAAATACAGCAGGGTCAACGGCTGGTCATCGGCGACCTTGCCCGCCAGCTGGTAGCGCATGCCGAACTTGGTGCCCAGCTTCGCAGGAACCTCCTGGGTCTGGCGGATTTGCTCGTTACTGCGACGCAGGACCCGCTCCCCCGATTGCAGCTCGGCTTGCGGGCCTTCGAAGACGCCGTACTCCACCGGACCTTCGACACGGACCTGCGCCTGAGCCAGGCCACAGGTCAACAGCAGCGCGAACAGTGCGCTTGAACGGGTGAATTGCATGGTGCGCTCCTTGGATTGAGATGAGCGCGAGGGTATGACGCGGCAGTGACAGGTTGATGACAAACCAGCATCACCGAGCAGCCTCTGTGGCGAAAGGATTTATCCCATTGGCTCGCGAAGCGGGCTCAAGCCCGATGTCTCGGTGGCTGGACCGATCACCATCGAAGCTTCGGGCCTGTTGCACAGTCAGCGGGGATAAATCCCCTCGTCACAAAGCACTTTCCTTATCGTGGGACCGAACGAGGCAGCACCGCCAGGAAATTATCCCGCGCCACTTTCCTGGCCACCTCCTCGGGCAAGGCATCCAGGAACGGATCGAAGCCGTGCAGCTCGTGACCGAGCTTCTTGAACCGTCCGACCACATCCGAGCCCACCATGAAGCGGTCGGGGAAGCGCTTCACCAACTCGACCCACTCCGGTCGAGGCTTGCCTGCCTCGTCCAGCAGGTAGGGCGTCAGCAGGCTCCAGGACAGGTCGATGTACAGGTTGGGATAGGCTTCGAGCATCCGGCTCAGCGTCGGCAAGAGGAAATCCAGCTGGGTCTGGTGCCGATGGATCTCCATGCTGGTACCGGCGTGGGCCCAGATGAATCGGGTGTGGGGATGATTGCGCAGCGGCTCTTCGATTTCCGCCAGGTACAACGGGTTCCTTTCGCGCTTGGAGGTGATGTTGGAATGCAGCATCACCGGCAGGTCGTTCTCCGCCGCCAGGTGATAGATCCGCGTCATGGCCTCGTTGTTGGCCCGCGGCGTATCACCCGAGGTCAGCGCCGTCAGGTCATCGTGGCGCGTGAAGACTTCGCCGATGCCCTGCCATAGCCCCGGATACAGATCGAGCATGCGCTGGATGTGGGCGGCGGAGTTCTTGTCATTGGGGTTGAAGCCGGACAGGAACGGATGGAAACGCTGGCGCTGCTCGGTCGTCAGCTTGTTCACCGCCGCCGCGACGATCACATCGGTGGCGCTGTACCAATAGGCATCGGCATCGTCACCGGCGTAGTAACGTGGGCGCTTGGGCTCGTCTTCATGCCATTTCTTGGCCACCGGGATACCGGAGATCATGACGTGCTCGATGCGATTGTCGTCCATGGCCTTGAGCAGCTTGGGCATCCCGGCGGTTTCCTGGAAGAAGTCGACGTAATGCAGGTGCGCATCGCTGTAGGTGTATTCGCGAGCCATGGTCGCGCTGCTCGAAACGACCAGCAACCAGGTAAGGATCAGACGGGTCAACGGATAACTTCCCGGGAACGTGAGCAACATAGACCCTGGCCTTGCCACCTGGGTTCAAGTACCCGTGCCGGGTTATGCTCGCCACATCCGTTACCGACCAGGAAGACACCATGCCCACGCCCCTGACCGTCCGCCCCCGCGCAGAAGATGTCGAAGGCCAGCCGATCCTTCGTCCACTGCCCTGCGCCAAGTGCCGCAGCGTCGGCCCTTTCGTGTTTTTCGACCATATGCTGCAAACCACCTACCCGGCCGGCCAGGGGATGAATATCCGTCAGCACCCCCACATCGGGCTGTCCACCCTCACCTACCTGTTCGAGGGCACGCTCCAGCACAAGGACAGCCTCGGTTCCGATCAGGTGGTGGAGGCCGGCGATGTGAGCTGGATGACCGCCGGCAGCGCCATTGCCCATGTGGAGCGCACCCCAGAGGCGCTGCTGGGGGAAGCCTTCGCCCTGCACGGGCTGCAAGTCTGGCTGGCCTCGCCCCAGCCCCACGAACAAGGACCGGGACACTACAGCCATCATCCGGCCCGCACCCTACCGGTCAGCGAAAACCTGGGGGTCAGTATCCGCATGATTGCCGGGTCAGGCTTTTGCCTGGAATCACCGGTGCCGGTGCTGTCTCCTACGCTATACGCCGAATTGAACCTGCAAACCGCGACGACCTTGCTGATTCCCACGGAGCATGAAGAACGGGCGTTGTACGTATTGAGCGGCGAGGCAATGCTGGAGGGCGAGCCGGTAGAGCCGCACACCCTGGTGATCCTGCCGACGGGCGAAGAAATGACTTTGTGCGCCGAAAGCGACTGCCATGCCGTGCTGTTCGGCGGAGCACCGCTGGACGGGCCGCGACGGATGAACTGGAATTTCGTCTCCAGCGACCCCGCCCGCATCGACGAAGCCCGCCGGCGCTGGGCGGCCGGAGACTGGCCGAGCGTGCCAGGGGAAAGCGAGCGGATCGAGTTGCCCTGATTCCAGGATTGCTTGTCGGGCCACCATCGCGAGCAAGCTCGCTCTCACATCGGATTTGAGTGATCACGGAATGTGCGTTCACAGCGGATCATTGTGAGAGCGAGCTTGCTCGCGACGGCTTTATACCAGGCAACAGGAGATTCAAATCCAGAACCCGGCTTCAGCCCCTGAACACCTCGTCCAGCAAGTTATGCATCGACCGGAACGCGCGATTGGCGACCTTGGCGTTGTACATCATCTTGCCGGGGACATTGGCCTGCGGATCGGTGAACGAATGCACCGCTCCACCGTAGCTCAGCAATTGCCAATCCACCCCGGCGGCATTCATTTCCTCCTCGAATGCCGGTAGCTGTTCCTTGGGCACCAGCGGGTCGGACGCACCGTGCATCACCAGCACCGAGCCCTGGATATTTCGCGCATCCGTCGGATCCGGCGTGTCCAGGGTGCCGTGGAAGGAGATGGCGGCCTTCAGCGGCGCGCCGGTGCGAGCCAGTTCCAAGGCACAGCAACCGCCGAAACAGAAGCCGAATGTGGCGAGTTTCGACACATCGACCGGTGCCTCGCCCTGGCTCTGCAATTGCTCGAACGCTGCCTGCATGCGCTTGCGCAACAGGGCCCGATCATTCTTGAGCGGCATCATCGCCGCCCCCGCCTCATCGGCATTGCTCGGACGCACCGTCTGTCCGTACAGGTCGGCGATCAACACCACATAGCCATTGGCTGCCACGGACTTGGCGATCTCCTCGGCCCCCGCCCCCACTCCCATCCAATTCGGTGCCATCAACAGGCCCGGGCGCGGGCCCTGCTGGTTGATGTCGAAGGCCAGACGGCCTTCATAGGCTTGACCTTCGATCTGATAGACCAGTGAACGAACCGTGATCTGACTCATGACGGACTCCTCTTCAATCGAACATCCCGAAATGAAAAAACCCGCCGAAGCGGGTTTTTCCTGCACTTGATTAAGCTGACAGTTCCACCAACAGCTTGTTCAGGCGGCGAACATAAGCCGCCGGGTCCTTCAAGCTATCGCCAGCGGCCAGGGCCGCCTGGTCGAACAGGATGTGCGACAGATCGCCAAAGCGCTCTTCGCTCTGCTCGTTGTCCAGCTTCTCCACCAGCGGGTGAGAAGGGTTGAACTCGAAAATCGGCTTGGAATCCGGAACCTTCTGGCCGCTGGCCTCGAGGATCTGGCGCATCTGCAGGCCGAGGTCCTGCTCACCGATGGCCAGGATCGCCGGAGAATCGGTCAGGCGATGGGACACCCGCACTTCGCTGACCGCGTCGCCCAGGGCCGTCTTGATCCGCTCCACCAGGCCTTCCTTGCTCTTGGCGATTTCTTCGGCGGCTTTCTTGTCTTCTTCCGAATCCAGGTTGCCGAGGTCCAGGTCGCCACGCGCCACGTCGACGAAGCTCTTGCCGTCGAACTCGTTGAGGTAGCTCATCAGCCACTCGTCGATGCGGTCGGTCAGCAGCAGCACTTCGATGCCTTTCTTGCGGAAAACCTCCAGGTGCGGGCTGTTCTTGACCTGGGCATAGGTTTCGCCAGTGAGGTAGTAGATCTTGTCCTGGCCTTCCTTGGCGCGGGCCAGGTAATCGGCCAGGCCGACCACCTGCTCGCCATCGTCACCCTGGGTGGAGGCAAAGCGCAGCAGGCCGGCGATCTTTTCCTTGTTGGCGAAGTCTTCGGCCGGGCCTTCTTTCATCACCTGGCCGAAGTTCTTCCAGAAGCTCTTGTACTGCTCGGGCTCGTTCTTCGCCAGCTTCTCCAGCATGTCCAGCACGCGCTTGGTCAGCGCCGACTTCATGGAGTCGATGATCGGGTCTTTCTGCAGGATTTCCCGGGAGACGTTCAGGGACAGGTCGTTGGAGTCCACTACACCCTTGATGAAGCGCAGGTACAGGGGCAGGAACGATTCGGCCTGGTCCATCACGAATACCCGTTGCACGTACAGCTTCAGGCCGCGTGGTGCTTCGCGCTGGTACAGGTCGAACGGCGCGCGGGCCGGCACGTACAGCAGGGAGTTGTATTCCAGCTTGCCTTCGACCTTGTTGTGGCTCCAGCTCAGCGGGTTCTCGTAGTCGTGGGCGATGTGCTTGTAGAACTCCTGGTATTCCTCGTCTTTCACCTCGGTGCGCGGACGAGTCCACAGGGCACTGGCGCGGTTGACGGTTTCCCACTGCACTTCAGGCTTCTCTTCGCCTTCGGCGGCGGTGACTTCCTTGGGCAGCTCGATCGGCAGTGCGATATGGTCGGAGTATTTCTTGATGATGTTGCGCAGGCGCCAGCCATCGGCGAACTCGTCTTCACCGGACTTGAGATGCAGCACGATACGGGTACCGCGATCGGCCTTGTCGAGGGTGGCGACTTCGAATTCCCCTTCGCCCCTGGACGACCAGTGCACGCCTTCGCTCGCGGCGAGGCCGGCACGGCGGCTGAAGACTTCGACATGATCGGCCACGATGAACGCGGAATAGAAACCGACGCCGAATTGACCGATCAGGTGGGAATCCTTCTTCTGGTCACCCGAAAGGTTCTTCATGAAGTCGGCGGTGCCGGACTTGGCGATGGTGCCCAGGTGAGTGATCACCTCTTCGCGGCTCATGCCGATGCCGTTGTCTTCCAGGGTGATGGTCTTCGCGTCCTTGTCGAAGCTCACACGAATCTTCAGTTCAGCGCCGCCTTCCAGCAATTCTGGCTTGGACAGGGCTTCGAAACGTAATTTGTCGACAGCGTCGGAGGCGTTCGAGATCAGCTCGCGAAGGAAGATTTCCTTGTTCGAATACAGCGAGTGAATCATCAGGTGCAGCAGTTGCTTCACCTCGGTCTGGAAGCCCAGGGTTTCCTTTTGAGTTTCCACGCTCATTGTCATCAAACTCCAAGTGGATGGTGGTGTCCGCCTCGCTGAGATCGGCGGCGGGATGACCTCAAGGTGGGGGCGGCGCCGATGATTTCAAGGGTGGGTCGGCTTCGTCGGCTCCTGGATCTTGAAATGCGCCCGCGCGGTGGCGATGGGTTCGGCCTCGTCGTCCTGCCAGGCCGTGATGGCCACGTTGGCCACCCGCCGCCCCTGGCGCCAGACCTGGCAACGAGCGTACGTGTCACGGAACTGCCCGGCGCGCAGGTAATCCAGGGAAAAGTCGATGATCTTCGGCACACCTGGCGTACGGGTGGCAATCAGCAGATGAACGGCGGCCGACAGTTCCATGAAACCGGCGATCACCCCACCATGGATCGCCGGCAATAAAGGGTTGCCAATGTTGTCCGGGCTCGCCGGCAGGCGAAACAGCAGGTCATTGCCCTGACGAGTGCATTCGGCGCCGATCAACTGTGCGTAAGGGATCGACGCCATCAATAGTCCATAGTCGCCCTGCTCGCAGGCCTGACGCAGTTGTTCCTGGGTAATGGCCGTCATGGCGTGTCCGCTCCGGCCTTGGGTACCTGCCTGCCCATACCCCTGGCATGCTGCCCCAGGCGCATGAAAGTGCCCACCACATGGGCGATGGGTTGATCGGGGTCGTCCTGATAAGCGAAGCCCCGGGTGAAGATCACGTCCGGCGTGACCCGGTAGCATTGGGCGAAGCCGTAGACGTCCTTGTGGGGTTGGGCGGCGTGCATGTAGTCGATGCGCAGGTCGAGGGTCGGACAGACCTCGAATTGCGGCAGTACACAGAGGGTCGACATGCCGCAAGCGGTGTCCATCAATGACGTCAGCGCGCCACCATGGATGATGCCCGAGAGGGGGTTGCCCACGATCCGGGGACTGAAAGGCAGCACCAGTGTCAGTCCTTCCTCGCTGGCGCTTTTCAGCGTCAGGCCCAGCACCTGGCAATGGCGCAGTGCCGATAGAAACCGGGTCGCGCGCTCAAAAACGGGGTTTTCAGCCATTGGTTAGAAACTCTTGTTAGTGGCCAGGTCCGATAATAGACGAACCCGATAAAGTTCCATGCCGACACGAAGTTATATATCTGTAGCAAAAGAGGAACTTAAGCCAAGGGGTATAGCTCAAAAGGCCAGTAGTTATTTCCATAAGGAGAAACACCCCATGCGTAAGACTTTGACTATTGCCTTGATGTTGGCTGCCTCCCTCGGCCTCGCTGCCTGCGACAAGAAATCCGAAGACAAAGCTCAAGATGCCGCCCAACATTCGGAGCAAGCTCAGCAGGACATGAACAAAGCACAGGATAAAGTGAACGACGCGGCGAAAGAAAACGCCGAAGCCGCCAAAGCCCAGGCCGAATCGAACGAAGCAGCAACGCAGGAACAAGCCCCTGCAACCGCGCCTAAAACCAACTGATCCGGTTTTAGTGACAAAAGAAAACCCGCCTGGTGCGGGTTTTCTTTTGTCTGCATTCTGGCGGGACCAATGAATCAGGCCGCTTCCCGGCTCACTTCGCTGGGTGGCGCTTCGGTCGGGGTGTAGACCATGACATCCAGCACGTCGGAATGAAACTCCCGGCGGTACAGCACAAACACCACGCCGGCGCTCATCAACATGAACAACCAGGGGCTGACGAACCAGGCCAGCATGGTCATGCCGAAGTAATAAGAGCGCAGGCCGAAGTTGAACTGGTTGGCCGCCATCGAAATGACCCGGGCCGCCCTGAGCGCAAAGGCCTTGCGCTCCTGCTCCGACACATGCCGCTCGCCGATCATCGGCGCAGAGCCCACCAGCACCGCCGCGAAATTGTATTGGCGCATGCACCAGCTGAACGTGAAGAATGCATAGACGAACACCAATGCCAGGCACAACAGCTTGACCTCCGCCAGCCCCTGGGAAGCCTGCTGCACCAGCGGCAGGTCGGCCAGCAGCGACACCGCCCGATCGGACGCCCCGAGCACGGTCAGGATACCCGCCAGGATAATCAGCGTGCTGGAGGCGAAAAACGAGGCGTTGCGCTCCAGGTTACCGATCACGCTGGCGTCGGCGATGCGGTTCTCGCGCAGCAGCATGCGACGCATCCAGTCCTCGCGATACAAGTGCATCACGCTCGCCAGACAAGCCGTGTCACGGGCTTTCCAGGTGGCATAGCGGGTATAGCCGCCCCAGCAGACGATGAACCAGACAGCGGCAAGCAGATGGGACAGGTTGGCTTGGATGAATGACATTCGATTTCCTGTATATCTAAAAACATGACGTCTAAAGCCAGACGCGCCTTGAAATGCCGACCTGTGGGAGCGAGCTTGCTCGCGATTGCGATCTATCAGACACGTTGATGCTGCTGATCTGGCGCTATCGCGAGCAAGCTCGCTCCACAGGTGCTGTGTACGCCTTTCAGACACTGCTTCGACGTTAGCGCACGAAAAAAGACACTGCACCCAAAAAAAATGCCCCGTATCGATTGATACGGGGCATTTCGGTTGTGGCCGGTGAATCGGCCTGAAGCTGCTTAAGCCAGAGCTTCGCTGCGTTTGCCCAGCAGCCGATCGCACACCACGGCAACCACCAGGGTCATCACCGAAGGCACCAGCCAGGCCAGGCCTTGTTCGCTCAACGGCAATTGGGCCAGTTGCGCCGGCATCCAGTCCGCCAGACCGGCGCCCTTGAGCGCATCGACCAGGCCAAACAGGAACGACACCAGCATCACCGGGCCGACAATGCGACTCTGCTCATGCCAGAAGTCCTTGCAGAAACTCAGGGCCACCAGGGCGATGCATGGCGGGTAGATCGCGGTCAGGACCGGGATGGAGAACGCAATCAGCTTGGTCAGGCCCAGGTTGGACACCAGTAGTGAAAACGCTGCCAGGATCACCACCAGGGTCTTGTAGGACAGCGGCAGGACACGGCTGAAGTATTCGGCACAGGCGCAGGTCAGGCCAACGGCGGTCACCAGGCAGGCCAGGGAAATCAGCACCGCGAGGAAGCCGCTGCCCAGGCTGCCGAAGGTGTGTTGCACGTAGGCATGCAGCACAGCGGCGCCGTTAGTCGCCCCTGCGGCCACTTCATGGCTGCCGGAACCGAGGCGGAACAGGCTGACGTAGACCAGCGCCAGGCCCACCCCGGCAATCAGCCCGGCGATGATGGCGTAGCGGGTAATCAAGGCTGGCGATTCGACACCCCGGGAACGGATCGCGTTGACGATGACGATGCCGAACACCAATGCGCCCAACGTGTCCATGGTCAGGTAACCATTGATGAAGCCCTGGGAAAACGGCGCCGCCACGTATTCCGGTGTCGCCACGCCGATACCGCCGGCAGGCAGGGCGAACGCGGCGATCCCCAGCACGGCCAGGGCAATGATCTTCAGCGGTGCGAGGAACCGTCCGACGGTATCCAGCAGACGGCCCGGGTAGAGCGAAATGAAGAACACCAGGAGGAAGTACACGGCACTGTAGATCAACAGGGCCAGCGGGCTTTCGCCGGTCAATGGCGCCAGGCCCACCTCGAACGAGACCGTGGCGGTGCGCGGCGTGGCGAACAGCGGGCCGACAGCCAGGTAGCAGACCGCGGCCAGCAACCCGCTGGCGACCTTGCCGATGGGGCTGCTCAAGGCATCCATCGCCCCGCCCACCTTGGCCAGCGCAACGACGGTGACAACCGGAAGGCCGACCGCGGTGATCAGGAAGCCCAGCGCCGCCATCCAGACATGGGGCCCGGACTGCAAGCCGACGATTGGCGGGAAAATGATATTGCCGGCCCCGACGAACAGGGCAAATGTCATGAAACCAAGTGCCAGGATGTCCTGGCCTTTCAACACTTTCATTAAGGAAACCACACTGCTGAATCGGAATTTAGAGAGGGATTTCCCTTATGGGTGAGGGAAATGTTGTCGATCCGTATGGGACCGACCCGTTTAGCGCGTCGCTTCCTTGTGGGGAGCGGCCGCAAAAATGGCTGCTAGCCTAACGAATCTGTGCAGAAAACGCACCGTTACGGGGCGCACTATCCGATACACGACATTTCAATGTCGCGTTTACGTATCTATTTTTCCCTCATCAACCTCCTGATGGACAGGGGATGACCTGTGGCGAGGGGATTCATCCCGCTGGGCTGCAAAGCGCCCCAACAAGGTGGCCGCATTCTTCCAGATAAACCGTGCTCGATTGCTTGGGGGCTGCTTTGCAGCCCAGCGGGGATAAATCCCCTCGCCACAGATAAATCCTCCCACCACAGATAAATCCTCCACCACAGACTAAGGCCCTCTGCGCAGAAACAATGCGTAGATCCAACAGGCCAGAAACGACAAAGGCCACCCGGAGGTGGCCTTTGTTGCTGGAACGAAAAGGTCAGCCGAAGCTTACTTCTTCATTTCCCAGCCAGTCAGCTCGGCCAGGGCCTTGCCGATGTCTGCCAGCGAACGCACGGTTTTCACGCCGGCGTCTTGCAGGGCAGCGAACTTCTCGTCCGCAGTGCCCTTGCCGCCGGAGATGATTGCGCCAGCATGGCCCATGCGCTTGCCCGGAGGAGCAGTCACACCAGCGATGTAGGACACGACCGGCTTGGTCACGTTGGCCTTGATGAAGGCAGCGGCTTCTTCTTCAGCGGAACCGCCGATCTCACCGATCATGACGATCGCTTCGGTCTTCGGGTCTTCCTGGAACAGCTTCAGGATGTCGATGAAGTTGGAGCCTGGGATCGGGTCACCGCCGATGCCGACGCAGGTGGACTGGCCGAAACCGGCGTCAGTGGTCTGCTTCACGGCTTCATAGGTCAGGGTGCCGGAACGGGACACGATACCGACCTTGCCTGGCAAGTGAATGTGACCTGGCATGATGCCGATCTTGCATTCGCCTGGAGTGATCACGCCTGGGCAGTTAGGGCCGATCAGGGTGATACCCAGCTCGTCGCACTTGACCTTGGCTTCCAGCATGTCGATGGTCGGGATGCCTTCGGTGATGCACACGATCAGCTTGATGCCGCCGAACGCCGCCTCAAGGATGGAGTCCTTGCAGAAAGGAGCCGGAACGTAGATCACGCTGGCGGTGGCGCCAGTGGCAGCAACAGCGTCCTTGACGGTGTTGAAGACAGGCAGGCCCAGGTGCTCGGTGCCGCCCTTGCCCGGAGTTACGCCGCCAACCATCTGGGTGCCGTACTCGATGGCTTGCTGGGTGTGGAAACTACCTTGCGAACCGGTAATACCCTGGCAGATAACCTTGGTGTCTTTATTGATCAGGACGCTCATTATTTGCCCTCCGCAGCTTTTACGACTTGTTGAGCAGCGTCGGTCAGGCTGGTAGCAGCGATGATGTTCAAACCGCTTTCTGCCAGTACTTTAGCGCCCAGCTCAGCGTTGTTGCCTTCGAGGCGAACAACAACCGGGATTTTCACGCCGACTTCTTTCACGGCGCCGATGATGCCTTCGGCAATCATGTCGCAACGAACGATGCCGCCGAAGATGTTGACCAGTACTGCGGCGACGTTGGTGTCGGACAGGATGATCTTGAACGCTTCGGTTACGCGTTCCTTGGTAGCGCCGCCGCCCACGTCGAGGAAGTTGGCTGGCTTGCCGCCATGCAGGTTGACGATGTCCATGGTACCCATGGCAAGGCCGGCACCGTTGACCATGCAGCCGATGTTACCTTCCAGGGCCACGTAGTTCAGTTCGAACTTGGCAGCGTGCGCTTCGCGCGGATCGTCCTGGGACGGATCGTGGAAAGTCTTCAGCTTCGGCTGACGGTACATGGCGTTGGCGTCGATGTTGATCTTGGCATCGAGGCAGTGCAGGTCGCCGTCGGCCTTGATCACCAGCGGGTTCACTTCCAGCAGCGCCAGGTCATGATCCTGGAACAGCTTGGCCAGACCTACGAAGATCTTGGCGAACTGAGTGACCTGCTTGCCTTCCAGGCCCAGCTGGAATGCCAGCTCGCGACCCTGGAATGGCTGGGCGCCAACCAGTGGATCGATGGTGGCCTTGAGGATCTTCTCAGGGGTATCGTGAGCGATCTTCTCGATGTCCACGCCACCTTCGGTGGAAGCCATGAACACGATGCGGCGGCTCGAACGGTCGACGACAGCGCCCAGGTACAGCTCTTTAGCGATATCAGTGCACGATTCAACCAGGATTTTGGTGACCGGCTGACCGTTGGCGTCAGTCTGGTAGGTCACCAGACGCTTGCCCAGCCACTGCTGTGCGAAGGCTTTGGCGTCTTCTTTGCTGCGAACCAGCTTTACGCCGCCCGCTTTACCGCGACCACCGGCGTGAACCTGGGCTTTGACAACCCACTCGCTGCCGCCGATTTTGTCGCAAGCTTCTGCTGCCGCTTCCGGGGTGTCTACCGCGTAGCCTGTGGATACTGGCAGGCCGTATTCAGCGAACAGCTGCTTACCCTGATACTCGTGAAGATTCATGCTTATTACCGTCTTCGTTAGGTACTGCGCATTCGGTGCTGCACCAGTTTAGTGCCGCACCACCTGTGACTGCTGCTTGCGTAGCCTTCCGGTGAACCGGCAGAGCTACGCAAGACTGCGTCCAGCGGACATTCCGCGGTGAGTCTTGCGCGCAAGGCTCACGACGGGCCGAACCGCCGTGGTTTCTTATTATCTATTAACGCTTCTTGCGGTTGGCCACGTGGATGGCGCCGCCATTTACGGCCAGGGCCGCTTCGTGCAAGGCTTCGGACAGGGTCGGATGGGAGAAGACCATCATGCCCAGGTCTTCAGCGCTGGTGCCGAATTCCATACCGATCGCGCCTTGCTGTACCAGCTCGGCAGCGCTTGGGCCAATGACGTGAACGCCCAATACGCGGTCCGTCTTGGCATCGGCGATGACTTTCACGAAACCGCCGGTATCGTTGGCTGCCATGGCACGGCCACTGGCGGCGAACGGGAAGGTGCCGACGTTAACTTCAACGCCTTCGGCTTTCAAGGCCTGCTCGGTTTTACCGACCCATGCGATTTCCGGGTGGGTGTAGATAACCGATGGGATCAGGTCGTAGTTCATCTGGGCCTTATGGCCCTTGATGCGCTCGACGACCATGATGCCTTCCTCGGACGCCTTGTGGGCCAGCATCATGCCGCGGACCACGTCACCGATGGCGAAGACGCCCGGTACGTCGGTTGCGCAATGATCATCGACCGCGATGAAACCGCGCTCATCAATGTTCACGCCGCTATCGGCAGCCAGCAGGTCGGTGGTCACCGGACGACGGCCCACCGCGACGATCAGCTTGTCGAAGGTGATGGTCTGTTCGCCGTTGGCGTCGGTGTAGTTCACCACGACTTCTTCGCCGTTGACCTTGGAGCCGGTCACGCGAGCGCCCAGCTTGATGTCCAGGCCCTGCTTGGTCAGGGTCTTGAACGCTTCCTTGGACACCGCGGTATCGGCAGCCATCAGGAAGGTGTCGAGGGCTTCCAGCACGGTCACTTGCGCACCCAGGCGCGACCAGACCGAACCCAGCTCGAGGCCGATTACGCCGGCGCCGATCACGCCCAGGCGCTTAGGCACGCTCTGGAATTCCAGGGCGCCGGTGGAGTCGACGATCACTTTCTGATCGACTGGAGCCGGTGGGATGTCGATCGGACGCGAGCCTGGCGCCAGGATGACGTTCTCGGCTTCGATCACTTCGACCGAGCCGTCGGGCTTGGTCACTTCGACCTTCTTGCCCAGCAGCAGCTTGCCGTGGCCCTGGATCGAGGTCACGCCGTTGGCCTTGAACAGGGTGGCGACACCGCTGGTCAGGTTCTTCACGATGCCGGCCTTGCGGCCAACCATCGCGGCGACGTCCATCTTGACTTCGCCGGTGGAGATGCCATGGACGTTGAAGCTTTCTTTCGCTTCCTTGTATTTCCAGGAGCTGTCCAGCAGCGCCTTGGAAGGAATGCAGCCGACGTTCAGGCAAGTACCGCCCAGGGCTTGCTTGCCCTCGCTGTCGGTGTATTTCTCGATGCAGGCAGTGGTGAGGCCAAGTTGTGCAGCCTTGATGGCCGCTACGTAGCCACCAGGGCCAGCACCAATCACTACCACGTCGAATTTCTGAGTCATGAGTCATTCCTTTTCGAATCAAACCGGACGGCCACTTGTGGTGACCGTCGTGGGACGAAACCGGTTGTTTCAGCAAGAGGCCGGTCAACCGACCGGCCCTCGCGGCGAAATCAGATATCCAGCAGCAGGCGAGCCGGATCTTCAAGCAGGTTCTTGATGGTCACCAGGAACGTCACGGCTTCTTTACCATCGATCAGACGGTGATCGTAGGACAGTGCCAGGTACATCATCGGACGAATCACGACTTGACCGTTGATTGCCATCGGACGCTGGATGATGTTGTGCATCCCCAGGATCGCTGCTTGTGGCGGGTTGACGATCGGGGTCGACATCATCGAACCGAATGTACCACCGTTGGTGATGGTGAACGTACCACCGGTCATCTCTTCGATGGACAGCTTGCCGTCACGGGCCTTCTTGCCGAAGGTGGCGATGCCGTTTTCGATTTCGGCCAGGCTCATCAGCTCGGCGTTGCGCAGCACCGGAACCACCAGACCACGGTCGCTGGAAACAGCAACACCGATGTCGGCATAGCCGTGGTAGACGATGTCGGAACCGTCGATCGACGCGTTGACGGCCGGGAAGCGTTTGAGCGCTTCGGTGGCAGCCTTGACGAAGAACGACATGAAGCCCAGGCGCACGCCATTGTGGGACTTCTCGAACAGGTCCTTGTACTTCGAACGCAGCGCCATGACTTCGGTCATGTCCACTTCGTTGAAAGTGGTCAGCATCGCCATGTTCGACTGGGCTTCGACCAGGCGCTCGGCAACCTTGGCCCGCAGGCGGGTCATCGGAACGCGTTTTTCAACGCGATCACCGGCCGCGAACACCGGAGCGGCAGCGGCAGGCGCAGCAGGCTTGGCCGGGGCAGCGGCTGGAGCGGCTTTCTTGGCTGCAACAGCGGCAACCACGTCTTCCTTGGTCACACGACCACCCTTGCCGGTGCCGGCAATGGAAGCGATGTTGATGCCGTTTTCTTCAGCGATCTTGCGGGCAGCAGGCGCGGCGACCGGGTCGTCTTCGCCATCGGCCGCTGGAGCGGCAGCCTGGGCGGCAGCCGGCGCAGCGGCAGCAGCAGCGGCCGGAGCGGCGGCGGCAGCACCACCTTCAACGATCGAGCCCAGCACTTCGTCGGACAGGACGGTGTCGCCTTCGTTCTTGACGATCGCGCCCAGCACGCCGTCGGCGGTGGCCAGGACTTCCAGTACGACCTTGTCGGTCTCGATGTCGACGATCAGTTCGTCACGCTTGACGGCCTCGCCCGGTTTCTTGTGCCAGGTGGCAACGGTGCCATCGGCAACCGATTCTGGGAAAGTGGGGGCTTTGATCTCGATAGCCATTATCTTGGGTTCCTTAAATTCGGTTTCAGGTGCTCGAAGGCGTTAAACAGTAAACGCGTCTTGCAGCAGTTGTTCCTGCTGCTCGGCGTGCATCGATGCGTAACCACATGCAGGTGCGGCAGAAGCCTCGCGGCCCGCGTACTCGAGTACGAGAGACTTGTTGAGGTAGCTGATGCTGCGACGCAGGTGGTGTTGGCTGCAGTACCATGCGCCCTGGTTCATCGGCTCTTCCTGACACCAGACAGCCGCTTTGGCATTGGTGTAAGGCGCCAGGACTTCCTTCAGGTCGTCCTCAGGGAATGGGTACAGCTGCTCGATACGCACGATGGCGATGTCTTCGCGGCCTTCGGCACGGCGTTTTTCCAGCAGGTCGTAGTAGACCTTGCCGCTGCACAGAACGACGCGTTCGACCTTGCTCGGGTCCAGGGCATCGATTTCCGGGATAACGGTCTGGAACGAGCCATCGGCCAGTTCTTCGAGCGTCGAAACGGCCAGCTTGTGGCGCAGCAGCGACTTCGGCGTCAGGACCACCAGGGGCTTGCGCAGCGGACGAATCACCTGGCGGCGCAGCAAGTGGTAGATCTGTGCCGGGGTAGTCGGCATGCACACCTGGATGTTGTGCTCGGCACACAGTTGCAGGTAGCGCTCCAGGCGCGCCGAGGAGTGCTCGGGACCCTGCCCTTCGTAGCCGTGCGGCAGCAACATGGTCAGGCCGCAGAGACGACCCCACTTGTGCTCGCCACTGGTGATGAACTGGTCGATCACGACCTGCGCACCGTTGGCGAAGTCGCCGAACTGGGCTTCCCAGATCACCAGCGCGTTCGGCGTGGTGGTCGAGTAACCGTATTCGAACGCCAGTACGGCTTCTTCCGACAGGAACGAGTCGTACAGGTCGAACAGCGGCTGGCCTTTGTACAGGTTCTTGAGCGGAATGTAGGTGCTGGCATCTTTCTGGTTGTGCAGGACGGCATGACGGTGCGAGAACGTACCGCGGCCGATGTCCTGGCCGGTCATGCGGATCGGGTGACCTTCGAACGCCAGGGTCGCGTACGCCATGGTTTCGGCGTAGCCCCAGTTGATCGGCAGGCCGCCGGCTTGCATCTTCTGACGGTCTTCGTAGATCTTCGCGACCTGGCGCTGAACCACGAAGCCTTCCGGGATCTCCAGCAGCTTGGCGGACAGTTCCTGCAAGGTCTTGAGGTCGAAACGCGTGTCGTGACGTGCAGTCCAGGCGTGACCCAGGTATGGGCGCCAGTCCACGAACAGCTCTTTGTTCGGCTCCTTGACCAGGCTTTTCACCACGTGCAGACCGTTGTCCAGCGCGTTGCGGTATTCGTCGACCTTGGCCTGGACGCGCTCGGCATCCAGTACGCCGTCCTGGATCAGGCGATCGGCATACAGCTCGCGGGTGGTGCGCTGCTTGGTGATCTGCTGGTACATCAGAGGCTGGGTACCGCTTGGCTCGTCCGCCTCGTTGTGGCCACGACGACGGTAGCAAACCAGGTCGATCACCACGTCGCGCTTGAACTGCATGCGGTAGTCGATGGCCAGCTGGGTCACGAACAGCACGGCTTCCGGATCATCACCATTCACATGGAGGATCGGCGCCTGGATCATCTTCGCGACGTCGGTGGCGTACTCGGTGGAGCGCGAGTCCAGCGGGTTGCTGATGGTGAAGCCGACCTGGTTGTTGATCACGATGTGCACGGTGCCGCCGGTCTTGAAACCGCGGGTCTGCGACATCTGGAAGGTTTCCATGACCACGCCCTGGCCGGCGAATGCCGCATCACCGTGGATGGAAATCGGCAGGACCTTCTCACCGGTCGGGTCGTTGCGACGATCCTGGCGGGCGCGAACCGAACCCTCGACCACCGGGGAAACGATTTCCAGGTGGGATGGGTTGAACGCCATGGCCAGGTGGACTTCGCCGCCGGTGGTCATCACGTTGGACGAGAAGCCCTGGTGATACTTCACGTCACCGGAACCCAGTTCGACCTTCTTCTTGCCTTCGAATTCGTCGAACAGCTCACGCGGGTTCTTGCCGAAGGTGTTGACCAGCACGTTCAGACGACCACGGTGAGCCATGCCGATGACGACTTCCTTGGTGCCGTAGGAACCGGAACGCTGGATCAGCTCGTCGAGCATCGGGATCAGGCTTTCGCCGCCTTCCAGGCCGAAACGCTTGGTGCCCGGGTACTTGGTGCCCAGGTATTTCTCCAGGCCTTCACCGGCTGTCACGCGCTCCAGCACATGGGTCTTGATGTCGGCGGAGTACGTCGGACGCCCGCGCACGCTTTCCAGACGCTGCTGGAACCACTGGCGCTGCTCGGAATCGGTGATGTGCGTGAACTCGGCGCCGATGGTGCGGCAATATGTCTGCTGCAACGCTTCGTGAATTTCGCGTAGGCTCGCTTCCTCTTTGCCGATGAACAGGTCGCCGGCACGGAAGGTCGTATCGAGATCGGCATTGGTCAAGCCGTAATGAGTGATCGACAGGTCTGCAGGTGCAGGACGCTGCCACAGCCCCAGCGGGTCCAGCTGGGCTGCCTGGTGGCCTCGCATCCTGTAGGCCTGGATCAATCGCAGCACTTCGACTTGCTTCTTCTCGTGCTCGCTGCTCACGCTACCGGCAGATACCGGTTGAGCGCGGCGCTGGTTCTTCGCCAGCAGCACGAAATGATCGCGAATCGTAGAGTGCGAAACATCTGTGGCAGAGTTACCGTCGGCCGGCAACTTCTGAAAATAGGTGCGCCATTCTTCTGGCACAGCGTTAGGGTCGTGCAGGTAGAGCTCGTAGAGCTCTTCCACATAGGCAGCGTTACCACCGGAGAGGTGGGCACTGTTCCACATGCGCTGCATCACGCTTTCTTGCATGCTTGGTCACCCTCGATTAGGGGAACACCACCGGCGAAAACACCGAGCAAACTTGCAGAAGTCCGAGTGCAGCGACTAAAACAAGCCACTTAGGATCACGCTGATAGTCCGGGTACCAGCCCGGATGCCCCTGCTTGTCTCATTTCTTCAAAAATAAGAACCGCCGCTTTGTGAGCGGCTGTTCTGGTTATGCTACGACGCGGGTTGAAGCCCGCGCCCTAGCCTCTACGGGTACAGCGGTTCTACGGGTACAGCAGCTGAATCACACGCCGTTTTGCAGCAGCATGTTACGTACGTGACCGATGGCCTTAGTCGGGTTCAGGCCTTTCGGGCAGACGTTGACGCAGTTCATGATCCCGCGGCAGCGGAATACGCTGAACGGGTCATCCAGTGCGGCCAGACGCTCGGACGTCTTGGTGTCGCGGCTGTCTGCCAGGAAGCGGTACGCTTGCAGCAGGGCGGCCGGGCCCAGGAACTTGTCCGGGTTCCACCAGAAGGATGGGCACGAGGTCGAGCAGCAGGCGCACAGGATGCACTCGTACAGACCGTCGAGCTTTTCACGCTCTTCCGGGGACTGCAGACGCTCGATGGCCGGAGCCGGCGTGTCGTTCTGCAGGAATGGCTTCACCTTCTCGTATTGCTTGTAGAAGATGCTCATATCGACGACCAGGTCACGGATCACCGGCAAACCTGGCAGCGGACGCACGATCAGCTTGTTGCCCTTGACCACCGCCGACAGCGGCGTGATGCAGGCCAGGCCGTTCTTGCCGTTGATGTTCATGCCGTCGGAGCCGCACACGCCCTCGCGGCAGGAGCGACGATAGGAGAAACCTTCGTCCTGTTCCTTGATCAGGGCCAGCACGTCCAGCACCATCAGGTCCTTACCACCGGTATCGACCTGGAAATCCTGCATGAACGGCGCAGCGTCCTGATCAGGGTTGTAGCGATAAACACTGACTTGCAACATAGCGGTCACCCTTAATAAGTCCGGACTTTAGGTTCGAAAGTCGGAACAGTCTTCGGCGAGAAATTCACGGCACGCTTGGCGACACGTTTCTCACCCGGGAAGTACAAGGTGTGGCACAGCCAGTTTTCGTCGTCACGGTCTTCATAGTCTTCGCGGGCATGGGCACCACGGGACTCTTTACGGGTTTCTGCCGCGATGGCGGTGGCTTCGGCCACTTCCAGCAGGTTCTGCAGTTCCAGCGCTTCGATACGTGCAGTGTTGAACGCCTGTGACTTATCGTTGATCTTCACATTGGCAATTCGTTCACGCAGCTGCGCCAGCTGGGCGATACCCTTCTGCATGTACTCGCCGGTACGGAACACACCGAAGTAGTTCTGCATGCAGCTTTGCAGCTCGCGACGCAGGGTGGCGACGTCTTCGCCTTCGGTACGCTCGTTCAGACCGGCCAGGCGCTTGAGGGCCACGTCGATGTCGGTGTCGCTGGCATCGCGGTATTCGATGCCGTCGGTCAGCGCCTTTTCCAGGTGCAGGCCGGCCGCGCGGCCGAAGACCACCAGGTCGAGCAGCGAGTTGCCGCCCAGGCGGTTGGCACCGTGAACCGATACGCACGCCACTTCACCCACTGCGAACAGGCCAGGGATGATTTCGTCCACGCCTTCGGCGTTCTGGGTGATGGCCTGGCCATGGATGTTGGTGGCAACGCCGCCCATCATGTAGTGGCAGGTTGGAACGACCGGAACTGGCGCGACGACCGGGTCGACGTGAGCGAAGGTCTTGGACAGCTCGCAGATGCCTGGCAGGCGGCTGTGCAGCACTTCCTCGCCCAGGTGGTCGAGCTTGAGCATCACGTGGTCGCCATTCGGGCCACAGCCGTTGCCGGCGATGATCTCTTTAACCATCGAACGAGCCACGACGTCACGACCGGCAAGGTCCTTGGCGTTCGGAGCGTAACGCTCCATGAAACGCTCGCCGTGCTTGTTGATCAGGTAACCGCCTTCACCGCGGCAACCTTCGGTAACCAGTACACCGGCGCCGGCGATGCCGGTCGGGTGGAACTGCCACATTTCGATGTCCTGCACCGGCACGCCGGCACGCAGGGCCATGCCGACGCCGTCACCGGTGTTGATCAGGGCGTTGGTGGTGGAGGCATAGATACGGCCGGCACCGCCGGTCGCCAGCACGGTGGCCTTGGAACGGATGTAGGTGGTTTCGCCGGTTTCGATGCAGATGGCGATTACACCGACAAAGGCGCCGTCCTGGTTCTTCACCAGGTCAACGGCGTAGTACTCGTTCAGGAACGTGGTACCAGCCTTCAGGTTGCCCTGGTACAGGGTGTGCAGCAGTGCGTGACCGGTACGGTCGGACGCCGCGCAGGTACGCGCAGCCTGGCCGCCCTTGCCGTAGTCCTTGGACTGGCCACCGAACGGACGCTGGTAGATACGGCCGGTTTCGGTGCGCGAGAACGGCAGGCCCATGTGGTCGAGTTCGAAGACCGCGGCCGGACCTTCCTGACACATGTATTCGATAGCATCCTGGTCGCCGATATAGTCGGAACCCTTGACGGTATCGTACATGTGCCAGCGCCAGTCATCGTTCGGGTCGGCCGAAGCGATGGCGCAGGTAATGCCACCCTGGGCGGAAACGGTGTGCGAACGGGTCGGGAAAACCTTGGTGATCACGGCAGTCTTGTGACCGCCCTGTGCCAGTTGCAGCGCTGCGCGCATGCCGGCACCGCCGCCACCAATGATGATGGCGTCGAAGGAAATAGTTGGAATGTTAGCCATGGATCAGATACCCCAGAGAATCTGCACACCCCAGACGAAGTAAGCGAACATCGCAACGCCGCATACTGCCTGGAAGAGGAAACGTACGGCAGTCGCCGACTTGCCGAACGCCATCTGCGTCAGGTAGTCGGTCGCGATGGTCCACATGCCGACCCAGGCATGAGCGCCCAGTGCGACAAGGGCCAGCAGACTGAAGATACGCATCCAGTTGCTTGCGAACAGTTCATGCCATTGGGCATAGCCAAGGCCAGGGTTGGCGACCACATATCCGATCAGGAAAATGAAATAAGCCGCGAGAACGACCGCAGACACACGCTGCGCCATCCAGTCATAGAGGCCCGAACGAGAGAGGTTCGTAACGTTGGTTACCATATCCAGACTCCTGCCAGAACGATTACCACCACGGAAACGGCGATAACGATTTTCGAGCCCAGCTTGCCGCCTTCCAGCGTCTCACCGATGCCCATGTCCATGATCAAGTGGCGCACACCGGCAACCAGGTGATACAGCAAGGCGGACAGGATGCCCCAAATCACTAGCTTGGCTAGCGGACTGGTCAGACACGCTTTCACCTGACCGAAGCCTTCTTCCGAGTCGAGCGACTTGTCCAATGCATAAAGCATGATGGCCAGGCTGACGAAGAGGATGACACCGGAGATACGGTGAAGAATGGACGTGTAAGCAGTGACTGGGAGTTTGATGGTCCTTAGGTCTAGGTTTACAGGTCGTTGGCTTTTCACGGCTTTTTTCACACTGAAGAGCCCCTAAGAATCAGGGCAAAGTTGTTGCGGCGCGCACTGGTCAGGTACTCACCACCCAGGGAGTGACGACCCCCAGCAAAGCTGGCCCAAAAGCCCCTGGCGGTCGGCTGCCGAGTATAGACAGTTAGGTTACTAATGACAACGCGTTCACCTTCCACTGATGGCGCATTGCACAACAACGGCAAAAGGCGTAAACGGCAGGTAATTTCGAGGAAAAAGTCCGGTTAAAGCCTTCTGGAGCAAGACTTTAGGCAAATTGACATTCGGATTTATCTCACTATAGTGGTGCGGGCCCTGCGTGGGGGGTCTGTCTGATGATTCCAAGCATTAATAGGAGGCCACATGGCTGACAAAAAAGCGCAGTTGATCATCGAGGGCGCAGCCCCCGTCGAGCTGCCCATTTTAACCGGCACCGTTGGTCCCGATGTAATCGACGTCCGCGGCCTGACCGCCACGGGCCGTTTCACCTTCGACCCGGGGTTCATGTCGACCGCTTCGTGCGAGTCGAAGATCACCTACATCGACGGCGACAACGGCATCCTGCTGCACCGCGGCTACCCGATCGAGCAGCTGGCTGAAAAATCGGACTACCTGGAAACCTGCTACCTGCTGCTCAACGGCGAGCTGCCAACCGCAGAGCAAAAGGCCCAGTTCGTCAGCACCGTGAAGAACCACACCATGGTTCACGAGCAGTTGAAGTCCTTCTTCAACGGCTTCCGTCGCGACGCCCACCCGATGGCCGTCATGTGCGGCGTTGTCGGTGCCCTCTCGGCCTTCTACCACGACTCCCTGGACATCAATAACCCCCAGCACCGCGAAATCTCCGCGATCCGCCTGGTGGCGAAGATGCCGACCCTGGCAGCCATGGTCTACAAGTACTCCATGGGCCAGCCCATGATGTACCCACGCAACGACCTGAACTATGCAGAGAACTTCCTGCACATGATGTTCAACACACCGTGCGAGATCAAACCGATCAGCCCGGTGCTCGCCAAGGCCATGGACCGGATCTTCATCCTCCATGCCGACCACGAGCAGAACGCCTCTACCTCCACCGTGCGCCTGGCCGGCTCGTCGGGTGCCAACCCGTTCGCCTGTATCGCCGCCGGCATCGCGGCACTCTGGGGCCCAGCCCACGGCGGTGCCAACGAAGCGGTACTGACCATGCTCGATGAAATCGGCGATGTCTCGAACATCGACAAGTTCATCGCCAAGGCCAAGGACAAGAACGATCCGTTCAAGTTGATGGGCTTCGGTCACCGGGTCTACAAGAACCGCGACCCACGCGCCACCGTCATGAAGCAGACCTGCGACGAAGTCCTCAAGGAACTGGGCATCAAGAACGACCCGCAACTCGAACTGGCCATGCGCCTGGAAGAGATCGCCCTGACCGATCCGTACTTCATCGAGCGCTCGCTGTACCCGAACGTCGACTTCTACTCGGGGATCATCCTCAAGGCGATCGGCATTCCAACCAGCATGTTCACCGTGATCTTCGCCCTGGCGCGCACCGTGGGCTGGATCTCCCACTGGAAGGAAATGCTCTCCAGCCCGTACAAGATCGGCCGTCCACGCCAGCTGTACACCGGCTACGAGTCGCGTGACATCACCAAGCTGGAAGACCGCAAGTAAGACCTGCTCTACGCCAGGTCCGACGCTGCACTGAAACGGCCCCCGCTTCTTATATAAGAGCGGGGGCTGTTTTGTTTACGCCCTCCTCCTTTACCTCCCGGCATTTCAGTGCCAGACCCTGTGTCATCGCGAGCAAGCTCGCTCCACAGTGGATCCGTGTACCCGCCTGCTTTGCGGGAGCGAGCTTGCTCGCGATGACGGTAGACCTGCCCACCCCGAAACGGGGACAAAAAAATACCCCGGTCTCTCGACCGGGGTACTTCTTCACCCTTTACAACTTAGCGCATCAGTGGTTGACCGCCCCGCTCGCCCCCAGGCCAGTCTGCGAACGCACGAACTGCGGGAAGAACAGCGCCCGCTCGTTGGCGCCTTCGGCCGACTTGTCAGTGATGGAGAAGAACCAGATGCCGACGAACGCGATGATCATCGAGAACAGCGCCGGATATTCATACGGGTAGATCGGCTTCTCGTGCCCCATGATCTGTACCCAGATGGTCGGGCCGAGAACCATCAGGCCCACGGCGCTGACCAGCCCCATCCAGCCGCCGATCATGGCGCCACGGGTGGTCAGCTTCTTCCAGTACATCGAGAGCAGCAGTACCGGGAAGTTGCAGCTCGCCGCGATGGAGAACGCCAGGCCCACCATGAACGCGATGTTCTGCTTCTCGAACAGGATACCCAAGGCAATCGCCAGAACCGCCAGGGCGATGGTGGTGATCTTCGAGACGCGAATCTCGTCCTTCTCGTTGGCCTTGCCCTTCTTGATGACACTGGCGTACAGGTCATGGGACACCGCCGAGGCGCCGGCCAGGGTCAGGCCCGCCACCACCGCCAGGATGGTCGCGAACGCCACCGCCGAGATGAAGCCCAGGAAGATGCTACCGCCCACAGCGTTGGACAGGTGCACCGCCGCCATGTTGTTGCCGCCCAGCAAGGCACCTGCCGCGTCCTTGAAGGCCGGGTTGGTGCTGACCAGCAGGATCGCGCCGAAGCCGATGATGAAGGTCAGGATATAGAAGTAGCCGATGAAACCAGTGGCATACAGCACGCTCTTGCGGGCTTCCTTGGCATCGCTCACGGTGAAGAAGCGCATCAGGATGTGCGGCAGGCCAGCGGTACCGAACATCAGCGCCAGACCCAGGGAGAAGGCCGAGACCGGATCCTTCACCAAGCCGCCGGGACTCATGATCGCCTCGCCTTTAGGGTGAACCTTGACCGCTTCGGCAAACAGCATGTTGAAGTCGAAGTTGACGTGTTTCATGACCATCAGGGCCATGAACGAAGCACCCGACAGCAACAGCACCGCCTTGATGATCTGCACCCAGGTGGTGGCCAGCATGCCACCGAACAACACGTAGAGGCACATCAGGATACCGACCAGGATCACCGCAACGTGGTAGTCCAGGCCGAACAGCAGCTGGATCAGCTTACCCGCACCGACCATTTGCGCGATCAGGTAGAACGCTACCACCACCAGCGAGCCGCAGGCGGACAGACTGCGGATCTGGGTCTGCCCGAGGCGATAAGACGCCACGTCAGCAAAGGTGTATTTACCCAGGTTACGCAGGCGCTCGGCGATCAGGAACAGAATGATCGGCCAGCCCACCAGGAAGCCGATGGAGTAGATCAAGCCGTCATAACCGGACGCGAACACCAGCGCGGAAATACCCAGGAAAGACGCCGCCGACATGTAGTCGCCAGCGATTGCCAGGCCGTTCTGGAAGCCAGTGATCTTGCCGCCAGCCGCATAGTAGTCGGCCGCGGAGTTGTTTTTCTTGGAAGCCCAGTACGTGATGTACAGCGTTGCGCCGACGAAGGCGACGAACATCAAGATAGCCGCGATGTTGAGGGGTTGTTTCTGCACAGCACCCGCCACGGCGTCAGCCGCCCAGACGCCCGGTGCGAATGCTGCGATGCTCAAGAGAGCCAATAGACGCCGGATCATTGCTGAGCCTCCTTGAGAATCGCATTGTTCAGATCGTCGAACTCGCCGTTGGCACGTCGCACGTAGATGCCGGTCAGGACGAAGGCCGAGAGAATCAGGCCGACACCGATGGGAATCCCCCAGGTGATGGTGGACTCGGGCGTGATTTTGGCCCCGAGAATATGTGGCCCATAGGCAATCAGAAGAATGAAGCCGGAATACAGCCCTAGCATGATCGCCGAAAGAATCCAGGCGAACCTTTCCCTTTTTCTCACCAGCTCCTTGAAGCGCGGGCTGTTTTGAATCGAGAGGTAAATGCTGTCGTTCATTGTTTTTATCCTCGCAGCACAGATTTAATTGGAACGACTCTACTCTATGCGGCTCAAGGCCAGGTTCCAGACGACCTTAGTATTAGAACGACATGACGGTTTTGCCATTTTCCAGCCAAATTCCGGCAGTTACCCCCTGCGGGAGCGAGCCTGCTCGCGATGACGGCGCCACATTCAACATGGATGCAAGCAGACACATCGCTATCGCGAGCAAAGTCGCTCCCACAGGGGAGTGGCGCCAATCGAAAAACTGCAGGCACAAAAAAACCGCATGACCCAACGTCATGCGGTTTTGCGGGACAGCTGAACCAGGTGAATTATTTGCCGGTCCACTCTTTGACGCGGTCCGGGTGCTTGGCAACCCAATCCTTGGCAGCGGCGTCCGGCTTGGCACCTTCCTGGATCGCCAGCATGACTTCGCCGATTTCGTCCTTCGAAGCCCATTGGAATTTCTTCAGGAACGCCACCACTTCCGGTGCCTTGGCCTCCAGGCCCTTGCTGCCGATGCTGTTCACGGTTTCAGCCGCGCCATAGACGCCTTTCGGGTCTTCCAGGAAGCGCAGTTTCCATTTGGCGAACATCCAGTGCGGCACCCAACCGGTGACGGCGATGGATTCGTTCTTCTTCTCGGCACGGGTCAGCTCGGCGATCATGCCGGCGCCGGAACTGGCCTTGAGTTGATAGCCGGTCAGGTCGTAATCCTTGATGGCCTGTTCCGTCTTGAGCATCACGCCCGAACCGGCGTCGATGCCGACGATGCGTTTCTTGAAGCTGTCATCGGTCTTGAGGTCGGCCACAGTCTGGGCCTTGACGTACTCAGGCACGATCAGGCCGATTTTCGCGTCCTTGAAGTTGGGGCCGTAGTCGACGACCTGATCCTTGTTCTTGGTCCAGTAATCGCCATGGGTCACCGGCAACCAGGCCGAGAGCATTGCATCGAGCTTGCCGGTGGCTACACCTTGCCACATGATCCCGGTCGCGACCGCCTGCAGTTTCACGTCATAACCGAGCTTCTGCTGGATGACTTCGGCCGCCACGTGAGTGGTCGCGACGCTATCGGACCAGCCGTCAACGTAACCGATGCTCAGGGTTTTGGTTTCGGCGCTGGCCAGGGTGGAGCTGATCGCCAGTACCAGTGCGGCACCTGCGCCCAAGAGTCGTCGCATCTTCATCGTTTACTTCCCCGAAAGTGCTGCGCCCGACGGATGTCGAGCGACATCAACGTATTTTTTATGGTGCCCAGCGCCCCCATCACGCTCGCCTGCCTAACTGCCTCGAACGCCAGTGGAGTACTGACCTGTCGATCATCGGCCTGCGCCGATCCGGGACCTGCTCTGGCAGCGACCTCGAAACAGCGGGAAACGACATGAGAACGCCATCAGCGACAAGTCGAAGGCAACTAGCCACCAACCGGCCGCAACGTGTATCGTCCCGTAGCCATTGCGCCACGTTCATACCTGTTTAATGTCCGTCATGGCACTAGGCTTCACTTCGGTGGTCATAGCCTGCGACCTTCATTCGGCACCTTCCTCTAAGGGATACCGTCATGCTCCGTTCCTTGCGCTTCGCTGCCCTCGCCGGCGGCCTTCTTCTGAGTGCGTCCGCGCTGGCGGCGGATATCGACGCCGCCAGCTATGGCTACCCTTTGACCAACCCGTTCGAGGCGACCATCGCCACCACACCGCCCGACCTGCGCCCGGAGCTGCCTCTGGTCGAAGACATCAACCAGGCGGACCATAGCGTCACTCTGCGCCCGGAACGCGAGTTCATCCTGCCGGACAATTTCTGGCCGGTAAAAAGTCTCACCTACCGCATGGCCACCCAGGACAAGCCGGCGCCGCTGATCTTCCTGATCGCCGGGACCGGGGCTCGCTACGACAGCACCCTCAACGAATACCTCAAGCGCCTCTACTACAAGGCCGGGTACCACGTGGTGCAGCTGTCTTCGCCCACCAGCTTCGACTTCATGAGCGCCGCCTCGCGCTTCGCCACGCCGGGCATCACCAAGGAAGACGCCGAGGATATGTACCGGGTGATGCAAGCCGTGCGTGCGCAGAACCCCAACGTACCGGTGACCGAGTACTACCTCACCGGCTATAGCCTCGGCGCCCTGGACGCGGCGTTTGTCGCCCACCTGGATGAAACCCGGCGCAGCTTCAATTTCAAGAAAGTGCTGCTGCTCAATCCTCCGGTGAACCTCTACACCTCGATCACCAACCTGGACAAACTGGTCCAGACCGAGGTGAAAGGTATCAACAGCACCACCACCTTCTATGAACTGGTGCTGAACAAGCTGACCCGCTACTTCCAGCAAAAAGGCTACATCGACCTCAACGACGCCTTGCTCTATGACTTCCAGCAATCCAAGCAACACCTGAGCAACGAGCAGATGGCAATGCTGATCGGCACATCGTTCCGCTTTTCGGCGGCCGATATCGCGTTCACTTCGGACCTGATCAACCGCCGCGGCCTTATCACCCCACCCAAATACCCGATCTCAGAAAGCACCAGCCTGTCGCCGTTCCTCAAGCGTGCACTGCAATGCGATTTCGACTGCTACCTCACCGAACAGGTGATTCCAATGTGGCGCGCGCGCACCGATGGCGGCAGCCTGCTGCAGCTGATCGATCAGGTCAGCCTCTATGCACTGAAGGACTACCTGCACGATAGCCCCAAGATCGCCGTCATGCACAACGCCGACGACGTCATTCTCGGCCCTGGCGACCTGGGCTTCCTGCGCAAGACCTTTGGTGACCGCCTGACGGTTTATCCACTGGGCGGCCACTGCGGCAACCTTAACTATCGCGTCAACAGCGACGCCATGCTGGAGTTCTTCCGTGGCTAAATATCTCCTGCTTATCGCCGCTTTAATGAGCGCAGGCCTTGTTCATGCCGACAACAGCAAGGCCAACGACCCCGTGGTAGAGGACGCCGACGGCTTCAAGGAGCCCTTGACCAAGCTCAAGTTCAACCCAGGGCTGGACCAGCGGGAATTCGAGCGCTCGACCCTCAGCGCCTTGAACGTCTATGACCCGCTGGAATCCTGGAACCGTCGCGTCTATCACTTCAACTACCGCTTCGACCAATGGGTGTTCCTGCCGGTGGTGGACGGCTATCGCTACATCACCCCGAGTTTCGTGCGCACAGGGGTCAGCAATTTCTTCAACAACCTGGGGGATGTGCCGAACCTGATGAACAGCCTGCTGCAGTTCAAGGGCAAGCGTTCGATGGAAACCACGGCGCGGCTGCTGCTCAACACCACCGTCGGCATCGCCGGCCTGTGGGACCCGGCCACCGCCATGGGCCTGCCGCGCCAGAGCGAGGACTTCGGCCAGACACTGGGCTTCTATGGCGTGCCAGCCGGGGCGTACTTCGTACTGCCGATCTTCGGCCCTTCGAACCTGCGGGATACTTCGGGCTTGCTGGTGGATTACACCGCCGAATCGGCGATCAACTTCCTGAACGTCTCTGAGGTCAGCTCCAACCACCCGGAACTGCTGCTCTTGCGTGGCGTGGACCGGCGTTACCAGACCAGCTTCCGCTACGGCCAGCTGAACTCGCCGTTCGAATACGAGAAGGTGCGCTACGTGTACACCGAGTCACGCAAGTTGCAGATTGCCGAGTAATTTTCGCCGCCCCAAACCCTCTGTGGGAGCGAGCTTGCTCGCGATGAGGGCCTGACATTCAACCTTGATGTTGTCTGACAGACCGCTATCGCGAACGAGCTCGCTCCCACAGTTATCATGGGTTGCCAGGTCTTAGCCTTTCAGCGCTTTCCAGACCTTGCCGACAACCATCACCCCCGCCAACACCGCCGCCCCTGCCACGATCCCCGCCACCGCATTGAGCAGCATCGGCACGATAAACCCGGCACCGCCAGCACTGGTCGCCACGCCTTCGATCCAGTGATGCACCACTGGCACGCCATGGGTCAGGATGCCACCGCCCACCAGAAACATCGCCGCCGTGCCGATCACCGACAGGCTTTTCATCATGTAGGGGGCCGCACTCAGGATCGCACCGCCGATGCTTTTGGCGGCCTGGCCTGGTTTCTGCGTCAACCACAGGCCCAGGTCATCGAGCTTGACGATCCCGGCCACCAGGCCGTAGACACCCACCGTCATGACGATAGCGATGCCCGACAGCACGATCACCTGCTGGGTCAATGGTGCATCGGCCACGGTGCCCAGGGTAATGGCGATGATTTCCGCCGACAGGATGAAGTCGGTGCGCACCGCGCCCTTGATCTTGTCCTTTTCGAAGGCCACCAGGTCGACCGCCGGGTCAGCCACCGCCTCCACCAATTGCTCATGCTCGGCCTGGTCCTCGGCCGGGCTGTGAAGAAACTTGTGGGCGAGCTTTTCGAAGCCTTCGAAGCACAGGTAGGCGCCCCCCACCATCAACAACGGCGTCACCAGCCAGGGTACGAAAGCGCTGATGGCCAGGGCCGAAGGCACCAGGATCAGTTTGTTGATGAAGGACCCCTTCGCCACCGCCCAGACCACGGGCAACTCTCGCTCGGCACGGACGCCGGAGACCTGCTGGGCATTGAGTGCCAGGTCATCGCCGAGCACCCCGGCGGTTTTCTTGGCGGCCATCTTGGTCATCAATGCAACATCGTCGAGCACGGTGGCGATGTCATCGATCAGCACCAGCAAACTGCTTCCGGCCATGGAAAGGCTCCTTGATCATAAATGCTGCGCAGCATAGCGCATGCGTCAATCCGGGGCATTCTTGAGCGCCTCACGAGGCCGGTGCTACCATGCGCAACCGCCAGAACAGGCAAGGAACCCCTGGGTTTATGAGCACTATCCGCGAGCGCAACAAAGAATTGATCCTGCGTGCCGCCAGCGAGGAATTTGCCGACAAGGGCTTCGCGGCGACCAAGACCAGCGACATCGCAGCCAAGGCGGGCCTGCCCAAACCCAACGTCTACTACTACTTCAAATCCAAGGAAAACCTGTATCGGGAAGTCCTGGAAAGCATCATCGAACCCATCCTCCAGGCCTCGACGCCGTTCAACGCCGATGGCGTGCCGGGCGAGGTGCTCAGTCACTACATCCGCTCCAAGATCCGCATCTCCCGCGACCTGCCCTTTGCCTCGAAAGTCTTCGCCAGCGAAATCATGCACGGCGCCCCGCACCTGAGCCCCGACCTGGTGGAACAGCTCAACGCCCAGGCCCGGCACAACATCGAGTGCATCCAGACCTGGATCGACCGCGGCCAGATCGCCCCCGTCGACCCCAACCACCTGATGTTCAGCATCTGGGCGGCTACCCAGACCTACGCCGATTTCGACTGGCAGATCTCCGCCGTGACCGGCAAGGCGAAGCTGGATGAAACCGACTACGAAGCCGCGGCGCAGACAATTATCCGGTTGGTGTTGAAGGGATGCGAGCCAGACCGATAGCCCGAGGCTTCATCGCGAGCAAGCCCCCTCCCACACTGGTTTGCGGTGTCTAGACACTATGTGTCCAGCATCAAACCCTGTGTGAGCGAGCTCGCTCACAATGGCGCCGGCCCACTCACCACAAAATCAGACAACCATCCCCGCATCCGCCCACAACCCCACCGCCTCCACAGCCTTGATCGCCACCTGCTCATCCACATCCGAAACATCGCCGCTGACCCCCATCGCCCCCAGCACCCTCCCATCCTGATCCCTGATCAACACCCCACCCGGGGCCGGTACGACGTTGCCTTGTCCCAACCCATTCAAAGCCGCAAAGAACGCCGGGCGTTGTTGGGCGTCCTGGGCGAGCAGGCGGGAGCCTTTGCCCAGGGCGATAGCGCCCCAAGCCTTGCCGATGGCGATCTGTGGGCGAAGCAGGCTGGCGCCGTCCTCGCGCTGCAGGGTGATGAGATGCCCGCCGCCGTCCAGGACCGCCACGGTCAAGGGGGCGGCGTTGATTTCCCGTCCCGCGGCAAGGGCCTGTCTTGCCAGGTCTACGGCTGTTTCCAAGGTTAAAGCGCTCATGGGTGCTGTCCTTCTTTTGTTATGGAGAAGCCTTCCGGATCAAATTTCCAGCAAAACCGGACCAGCCAAATAGAACACAACAAACACATTTTTTGTATACAAAAATACTCTACACAGTCTCATTATCGACGAAAGGCCGGCGCATTCCTGGGGACGAGGCAATGAAACAGCCGCTTGAGAAAAGGCATTGACCTGAGCCTCTTGCCGTGAATAAACTCCGCCACACAGCAACTTGTATACAATTACAAAACGCAAGAGGCACAAAACAATGAGCAAAATGAGAGCAATCGAAGCCGCTGTTCTGGTGATGCGCCGTGAAGGCGTGGACACCGCCTTCGGTATCCCGGGCGCTGCGATCAACCCGCTGTACTCGGCCCTGCAAAAGGTGGGCGGCATCGATCATGTCCTCGCTCGCCACGTTGAAGGCGCCTCGCACATGGCCGAGGGTTACACCCGCACCAAGGCCGGCAATATCGGCGTATGCATCGGTACCTCGGGTCCGGCCGGTACCGACATGGTGACCGGGCTCTACAGCGCCTCGGCCGATTCCATTCCCATCCTGTGCATTACCGGGCAAGCCCCCCGCGCTCGCCTGCACAAGGAAGACTTCCAGGCGGTGGATATCACCAGCATCGTCAAGCCCGTGACCAAGTGGGCGACCACCGTGCTCGAACCCGGACAAGTGCCGTATGCCTTCCAGAAGGCATTCTTCGAGATGCGCTCCGGCCGTCCGGGCCCGGTGCTGATCGATTTGCCCTTCGATGTGCAGATGGCCGAGATCGAATTCGACATCGATGCCTACCAGCCGCTGCCCCTGGCCAAACCCGCCGCCAACCGCGTGCAGATCGAGAAAGCCCTGGCCATGCTCAATCAGGCCGAGCGTCCCCTGCTGGTGGCCGGTGGCGGCATCATCAACGCCGATGCCAGCGACCTGCTGGTGGAGTTCGCCGAGCTGACCGGCATTCCGGTAATCCCTACGCTGATGGGCTGGGGAACCATCCCGGACGATCATCCCCAGATGGTCGGCATGGTCGGCTTGCAGACATCCCATCGTTACGGCAACGCGACCCTGCTCAAGTCGGACCTGGTGCTGGGTATCGGCAACCGCTGGGCCAACCGTCACACCGGCTCGGTGGACGTCTATACAGAAGGCCGAACGTTCATTCATGTGGATATCGAGCCGACCCAGATCGGCCGGGTCTTCACACCCGACCTGGGTATCGTCTCCGATGCCGCTTCGGCGCTGACGGCGTTCATCGAAGTGGCCCGCGAATGGCAGGCCGCAGGCAAGCTGAAGGACCGCAGCGCCTGGTTGCAGGACTGCCGCCAGCGCAAGGCCAGCCTGCAGCGCAAGACTCACTTCGACAACGTGCCGGTCAAGCCGCAACGGGTGTACGAGGAAATGAACCAGGTGTTCGACAAGGACACCTGCTACGTGAGCACCATCGGCCTTTCCCAGATCGCCGGTGCGCAGTTCCTGCATGTCTACAAGCCGCGTCACTGGATCAACTGCGGCCAGGCAGGTCCACTTGGCTGGACCATTCCGGCGGCACTGGGGGTGGTCAAGGCCGATCCGAGCCGCAAGGTCGTGGCGCTGTCGGGGGACTACGACTTCCAGTTCATGATCGAAGAACTGGCGGTGGGGGCGCAGTTCAAGCTGCCCTACATCCATGTCGTGGTGAACAACTCCTACCTCGGACTGATCCGCCAGGCCCAGCGCGGGTTCGATATGGACTACTGCGTGCAGCTGTCCTTCGACAACCTCAACGCGCCGGAGCTCAACGGCTATGGCGTGGACCACATCGCCGTGGCCGAGGGCCTGGGGTGCAAGGCGCTGCGGGTATTCGAGCCATCCGGCATCCAGCCGGCGCTGCGCAAGGCCCAGGACATGATCGAGGAATTCAGGGTACCGGTGATCGTCGAGATCATCCTGGAGCGGGTGACCAATATTTCCATGGGTACCGAGATCAACGCGGTCAACGAGTTCGAAGACCTGGCGCTGGTGGGCAACGATGCACCAACCGCCATTTCGCTGCTGGACTGACCGACCGGCGTCCCAGTGGGAGCGAGCTTGCTCGCGATGACGGCGCAACATTCAACCTGGATGCAAGCAGACACACCGCTATCGCGAGCAAGCTCGCTCCCACAGGGGGCCTGATAAATATTCACAGGAGACCACCATGCCGCGTTTCGCAGCCAACCTGTCCATGCTGTTTACCGAGCAGGATTTCCTCGCCCGTTTCGAGGCGGCCGCCAAGGCCGGCTTCAGCGGTGTCGAGTACCTGTTCCCCTACGACTACAGCTCCGCCGAACTCAAGGCCCTGCTGGACGCCAACGGCCTGACCCAGGTGCTGTTCAACCTGCCGGCCGGCGACTGGGCCAAAGGCGAACGTGGTATCGCCTGCCTGCCGGACCGGGTCGAGGAGTTTCGCGCCGGCGTCGACCTGGCAATCGCCTACGCCCAGGTCCTGGGCAATACCCAGGTCAACTGCCTGGCCGGGATTCGCCCGCACAAATGCGACGAAGCCCTGGCGGAGAAAACCTTCGTCGCCAACCTCAAGTACGCCGCCGAAAAACTGCAGGCCAAAGGCATCAAGCTGGTGATGGAAGCCATCAACACCCGCGACATTCCAGGCTTCTACTTGAACAACACCGCCCAGGCCCTGTCGATCCGCGAGCAGGTGGGCAGCACCAACCTGTTCCTGCAATACGACATCTATCACATGCAAATCATGGAAGGCGACCTGGCCCGGACCCTGTCGGCGCACCTGGGCGAGATCAATCATGTGCAGCTGGCGGACAACCCGGGACGCAACGAGCCGGGCACCGGCGAAATCAACTACCGCTTCCTGTTCGAACACCTGGACCGCATCGGCTACCAGGGTTGGGTCGGCTGTGAATACAAGCCGTTGACCAGCACCGAAGCAGGTCTGGGGTGGCTGAAGAGCCATAACGCGATCTGACGCAATTCCCCCTGTGGGAGCGAGCTTGCTCGCGATGGCGTCAGTCCGGTCACTCATTTTCTGGCTGACACACCGTCATCGCGAGCAAGCTCGCTCCCACAGAAAGCACTCCCTCGTTTGCTTGAAGCAGCGATAACCACAAGAGGATTTTCCCATGGCTAAAATCGGATTCATCGGCACCGGCATCATGGGCCACCCCATGGCACTGAACCTGCAAAAGGCCGGGCACAGCCTGTTCCTGTCCGTGCATCACGACCCGGCACCCGCCGACCTCCTGGATGGCGGCGCGGTGGCCCTGGCCAATCCGAAGGAAGTCGCCCAGGAAGCCGAGTTCATCATCGTCATGGTCCCGGACACTCCGCAGGTCGAGGATGTGCTGTTACGCACCGACGGCGTGGCGGCTGGCGTGGGTGCGGGCAAGGTGGTCATCGACATGAGTTCGATCTCCCCCACCGCCACCAAGGCGTTCGCGGCGAAGATCAACGAAAAGGGCGCGCAGTACCTCGATGCGCCGGTTTCCGGCGGCGAAGTCGGCGCCAAGGCCGCGACCTTGAGCATCATGGTCGGCGGTGACAGTGCGGCCTTCGAGCGCGCCCTGCCGCTGTTCCAGGCCATGGGCAAGAACATCACCCTGGTGGGCGGCAACGGCGACGGCCAGACCGCGAAAGTGGCGAACCAGATCATCGTGGCGCTGAACATCCAGGCCGTGGCCGAAGCCTTGCTGTTCGCCTCGAAGAACGGCGCCGACCCGGCCAAGGTCCGCGAAGCCCTGATGGGCGGTTTCGCCTCGTCGAAGATCCTCGAAGTGCATGGCGAGCGCATGATCAAGGGCACCTTCGACCCAGGCTTCCGCATCAGCCTGCACCAGAAGGACCTGAACCTGGCCCTGCAAGGCGCCAGGGAACTGAACATCAACCTGCCCAATACCGCCAACGCCCAGCAAGTGTTCAGCACCTGCGCGGCCATCGGCGGCAGCAACTGGGACCACTCGGCGCTGATCAAGGGCCTGGAGCATATGGCCAATTTCTCGATTCGCGACAAATAAACCCTGCCCCTTGTGGGAGCAAGCTCGCGCCCACAAGGCTCGCTTCAACACCAATAATAAAAAACCGGGAGCCCGCCATGTCGGTCGATCCGCAACAATTGCTCCGCGAGCTGTTTGCCACAGCCATCGAAGCGGCCCATCCGCAGCATGTCCTCGAACAGTACCTGCCCAGCGACCGCAGCGGCCGGGTGATCGTCATCGGTGCCGGCAAGGCGGCCGCGGCAATGGCCCAGGTGGTCGAGGCTTGCTGGCAGGGCGAAGTCACCGGCCTGGTGGTGACCCGCTACGGCCACGGCGCGCCGTGCCAGAAAATCGAGGTGGTGGAAGCCGCTCATCCCGTGCCCGACGCGGCCGGCCTGGCGGTGGCCGGGCGGGTGCTGGAGCTGGTCAGCCACCTGAACGAAGACGACCGGGTCATCTTCCTGCTGTCCGGCGGCGGCTCGGCGTTGCTGGCGCTGCCAGCCGCCGGGATCACCCTGGCGGACAAACAGGCGATCAACAAAGCCCTGCTCAAGTCCGGCGCCACCATCGGCGAGATGAACTGCGTGCGCAAGCACCTGTCGGCCATCAAGGGTGGACGCCTGGGCAAGGCCTGCTGGCCGGCGACGGTCTACACCTATGCCATCTCCGATGTGCCGGGCGACCTGGCCACGGTCATCGCGTCCGGTCCCACCGTGGCCGACCCCAGTACATCGGCCGAAGCCCTGGCGATCCTCAAGCGCTACGACATCGAGGTCCCGGCCTCGGTGCGCAACTGGCTGCTGAGCCCGGAATCGGAAACCGTCAAGCCCGGCGACCCGAGCCTGTCCCGCAGTCACTTCCAGTTGATCGCCCGGCCCCAGCAATCCCTGGAGGCGGCCGCGGTGAAAGCCCGCCAGGCCGGCTTCAGCCCGTTGATCCTGGGCGACCTGGAAGGCGAGTCCCGGGAAGTGGCCAAGGTCCATGCCGGCATTGCCCGGCAAGTCGCCCGGTATGGCCAGCCTCTGGCGGCACCCTGCGTGATCCTGTCCGGCGGCGAAACCACCGTGACCGTGCGTGGCCAGGGCCGTGGCGGGCGCAATGCCGAATTCCTGCTGAGCCTGACCGACAGCCTCAAGGGCCACCCTGGCATCTACGCACTGGCCGGCGATACGGACGGCATCGACGGTTCCGAAGACAACGCCGGCGCCATCATGACCCCGGACAGTTACCGCCGCGCCGCCGAGCTGGGCCTCAATGCCAGCGATGAACTGGATAACAACAACGGCCATGGCTATTTCGCCGCGCTGGACGCATTGATCGTCACCGAGCCGACCCGCACCAACGTCAACGACTTTCGCGCCCTCCTGATTCTCGAGACCCCCACTCATGACGCCTGATAAAAAGGTCAAGATCCTCGCGACCCTCGGCCCCGCCACCCGTGGCCTCGACGATGTACGTGAACTGGTGGAGGCCGGCGTGAATATCTTTCGCCTCAACTTCAGCCACGGCGAGCATGCCGACCACGCCCAGCGTTACCAGTGGATTCGTGAGGTCGAACAACAGCTCAACTACCCATTGGGCATCCTGATGGACTTGCAAGGTCCGAAACTGCGGGTCGGCCGCTTCGCCGAAGCAAAAGTGTCGCTGCAGCGAGGCCAGGCCCTGCGGCTGGATCTGGACCCGACACCGGGCGATCGCCGTCGGGTCAACCTGCCCCACCCGCAAATCATCGCGGCCCTGGAACCCGGCATGGACCTGTTGCTGGATGACGGCAAGCTGCGCCTGCGGGTGACGGCCCGGCATGATGACGCCATCGACACCGAAGTGCTCAATGGCGGCGAGCTGTCGGACCGCAAAGGCGTGAACGTGCCCCAGGCCTTGCTCGACCTGAGCCCGCTGACGGCCAAGGACCGCCGCGACTTGAGCTTCGGCCTGGCACTGGGTGTGGACTGGGTGGCCCTGTCCTTCGTGCAACGCCCCGAAGATATCCGCGAAGCTCGCGCTCTGATCGGCGACAAGGCCTTCCTGATGGCGAAGATCGAAAAGCCATCGGCGGTGACCCGGCTGCGGGAAATCGCCGAACTGAGCGACGCGATCATGGTCGCTCGTGGAGACCTGGGCGTGGAGGTGCCTGCCGAGAGTGTGCCGCAGATCCAGAAGACCATCATCGGCACCTGTCGCGCCCTCGGCAAACCGGTGGTGGTGGCGACCCAGATGCTGGAGTCGATGCGTTTCTCCCCGGCGCCTACCCGGGCTGAGGTGACCGATGTGGCCAACGCCGTGGCCGAAGGCGCCGACGCGGTGATGCTGTCGGCGGAGACCGCCTCCGGCGATTACCCCCTGGAAGCCGTGCAGATGATGAGCAAGATCATTCGCCAGGTGGAAAACGGTCCGGATTACCAGGCCCAGCTGGATGTCAGCCGGCCGAAAGCCGAGGCCACGGTGTCGGACGCCATCAGTTGCGCGATCCGCCGGATCAGCAATGTCCTGCCGGTGGCGGTGCTGGTGAACTACAGCGAGTCGGGCAGCTCCAGCCTGCGAGCGGCGCGGGAGCGGCCGACAGTACCGATCCTCAATCTCACGCCGAACCTGCAGGCCGCCCGCCGCCTGACGGTGGCCTGGGGCGTGCACTCGGTGGTCAACGATCGACTGCGGCAGGTGGACGAGGTGTGCTCCACCGCCCTGGAAATCGCCCAGGCGCAAGGCATGGCCCAACGCGGCGATACGCTGCTGATCACCGCGGGCGTTCCGTTCGGGAAACCGGGGTCGACCAATTCCCTGCGCATCGAGACGTTGATCTAGGGGCCTGTACGGCTGATTCGAATTTGAGCGCACGAATCAGCCACACAGGCCACGAACGTCGGTACTGGCCTCATCGCGAGCAAGCTCGCTCCCACAGGGAGCTGCGGTGCCCTTGTGGGAGCGAGCTTGCTCGCGATGAAGTCGACTCGTCCCTCTGACATATACCTATCATGCCCAACACCCACTGCCCCGACTGGGCCACCGCCCTGCTCAACGGCTTCAGCCAGGTTTTCCTCCAGCGCCATCCGCTGTGCGGTCTGCTGTGCCTGTCGGCGATTCTGCTCACTGCGCCCGCCCTGTTCGGCGGCGCGTTGCTCGGCGGGGTGGCCGGGTTGCTGACGGCCCAGCGACGTGGTTACACCAAGGCCGACCGGCAAGCCGGACTGTTCAGCTACAACGGCATTCTGCTGGGCTTGCTGCTGAGCCTCACGTTGCCCTGGTCCGTCCTGTTGCCACCGTTGATCATCGCCGCGGGTGGCCTCAGCGCGATGCTCACCCAGCAATGGCTCAAGCGCACCCGAGACCCTCGCTGCCTGCCCGCCTACACCGCGCCCTTTGTCGCGTTGGCCTGGCTGCTGATGGGGTTCACCCTGCCGCCGCCTCTCGCCACCTCGATTGAAATAACCTTACCCAACCTACTGGCCGCTCAGTTGAGCGGACTGGGCCAGGCCATGTTTCTCGGCCATCCGGTGGCCGGTGCGCTGATTGCCACCGGTCTGCTGCTGGCCAACCGGCGCGCCGGCGCCTGGGCATTGTTCGCTTCCGCCGTCGGCCTGGCCTTCACGTTGCTACAGCATGAAAACGCAACCGCCCTTTCCGGGCTGGGCGGCTACAACCCGGTGCTGGTGGCCCTGGCCCTCAGCCAACAGCATCACCGGCCATGGCTGCCACTGACTGGCATCGTGCTGGCGTTGATCCTCGCACCAGGGTTCGCCGCCCTCGGCCTGGTGCCGCTGACGGCCCCGTTCATCCTCGCCTGCTGGCTGGTCCACGCCACGGTTCGGACATGGCGCCAGGCCAGTCTCGACGCCACGCCTTGCGCTCTGCAACGCAATCGACCTAGGCTTCGCTGATTCCGACTCAGGCGAAGGTTATGGACCACAGCAACGATTGGCGTCAGCGCCTCTACATCATGATTTTCCAGACCGACACCGTGGCCGGCCGACGCTTCGACAGCGCATTGCTGTTGATCATCCTCGCCAGCCTCGTGACGGTGATGCTCGACAGCATCGACAGCGTGCACAAGGACTACGCGGCCCTGCTGGCCTACATCGAATGGGGCTTTACCTTCATCTTCCTGGTGGAATATGGCCTGCGCCTGTACTGCTCGCCCCAGCCACTGCGCTACGCCTTCAGCTTCTACGGCCTGGTGGACCTGCTGGCGATCGTGCCGGGTATCCTGGCGTTGTACTACAGCGATGCCCAGTACCTGCTGATCGTCCGGATCATCCGCATGCTGCGCATTTTCCGCGTGCTCAAGCTCAGCCCCTACCTCAAGCAGGCCAATTACCTGATGTCGGCACTGCGGGGCAGCAAGCAGAAAATCATCGTGTTCCTGGTCAGCGTCTCGACCCTGGTGACCGTATTCGGCACGCTGATGTATGTCATCGAAGGTCCCGAGCACGGCTTCACCAGCATCCCCAAGGGCATCTACTGGGCTATCGTGACATTGACCACCGTGGGCTTCGGCGACATCGTGCCCAAGACACCGCTGGGCCAGGTGGTCTCATCCCTGGTGATGATCACCGGTTACTCGATCATCGCGGTGCCGACCGGTATCTTCACGGCTGAACTGGCCTCGGCCATGCGCGGGGACCAGCTCAAGCACGACTGCCCGGTGTGCAGCAAAAACAACCACGAGCACGGGGCGGCGTTCTGCTCCCGCTGCGGTAATGCACTGTTCAAGAAACTGGAATAAGCAAAGCACTTTTTGATGCTTGAAGGGCCCTAGGCTTACAGCTAGTGTCCGGAACCCCTTTCAATAAAAAGGAATTCGCAGTGAAGAAACTCTTTGGCGCCTCACTCCTTGCCGCCGGTCTGACCTTCGGCAGCCTGGCCCACGCCGCCCCGACCCTGCTCAACGTTTCCTACGACGTGATGCGCGACTTCTACAAGGACTACAACGCTGCTTTCCAGAAGCACTGGCAGGCCGAACACAACGAAAGCATCACGGTGCAAATGTCCTTCGGCGGCTCCAGCAAGCAGGCGCGCTCGGTGATCGACGGGCTGCCGGCGGATGTCATCACCATGAACATGGCCACCGACATCAATGCCCTGGCGGACAACGGCAAGCTGGTCCCCGAGAACTGGGTCACCCGTCTGCCGAACAACAGCGCCCCGTTCACTTCGGCCACGGTGTTCATCGTGCGCAAGGGCAACCCCAAGGCCCTGAAAGACTGGCCCGACCTGCTCAAGGACGGCGTGCAGGTGATCGTGCCCAACCCCAAGACCTCCGGCAACGGCCGTTACACCTACCTGTCGGCCTGGGGCTACGTGCTCAAGAATGGCGGCGATGAAAGCAAGGCCAAGGACTTCGTCGGCAAGCTGTTCAAGCAGGCCCCGGTCCTGGACACCGGCGGCCGCGCGGCGACCACGACCTTCATGACCAACCAGATCGGCGATGTCCTGGTGACCTTTGAAAACGAAGCCGAAATGATCGCCCGCGAGTTCGGCCGCGACCAGTTCGAAGTGGTCTACCCGAGCGTGTCCGCCGAAGCCGAGCCGCCCGTGAGCGTGGTGGACAAGGTCGTCGAGAAGAAAGGCTCCCGCCAGGCCGCCGAGGCATACCTCAAGTACCTGTGGTCGCCGGAAGGCCAGGAAATCGCCGCCGCCAACTACCTGCGTCCACGAGACCCGGCTGTCCTGGCCAAATACACCGATCGTTTCCCGAAAGTGGATTTCCTGTCGGTGGAAAAAACCTTCGGTGACTGGCGCACGGTGCAGAAGACTCACTTCAATGACGGTGGGGTCTTCGACCAGATCTACAGCGGCCAGTAACAAAACCAATGGGTCATGCGCAGTCCTGTGGCGAGGGGATCTATTCCCGCTGGACTGCGTAGCGGCCCCAATCCAGCCGACGCGGGTTGTCTGAATACCGTTGTGTCCTGTTTTAGGGCTGCTGCGCAGCCCAGCGGGGATAAATCCCCTCCCACAGAGGCAACGCCCTCGCCCTATAAAGGGTTCGCCGCACCATCAACGGCAAGCATGTCTGATATCAGCCGCAAAGCCTGTTCCTGAGCGGCGCAACTCATTAGCCTCACGCCATCCTTTCAAGCTACTGACGAGATTGCCATGAGTGCCCCCCCATCCACCGCACCCGCCGGTACAAGCATGACCCGCGGCATGGTGCTGCTGTTCGCCTTCTGCTGCGGCGCCATCGTCGCCAACATCTACTACGCCCAGCCCATCATCGAACTGATCGCACCAGACATCGGCCTGACCAGCACAATGGCCAGCCTGATCGTCTCGCTGACCCAGATCGGCTACGCCCTGGGCCTGTTTTTCCTGGTGCCGCTGGGCGACCTGCTGGAAAACCGCCGGTTGATGATCCTCACCAGCCTGGTGGCGATCGCCAGCCTGCTGGGCGCGGCGTTCACCGATCAGCCCAATGTGTTCCTGCTGGTTTCATTGCTGGTGGGCTTCAGTTCAGTGTCGGTGCAAGTCCTGATTCCCCTGGCCGCGCACCTGACGCCGGAAGCCTCCCGGGGACGGGTGGTCGGCGGGATCATGGGGGGCCTGTTGCTGGGGATCCTGCTGGCGCGGCCGGTGTCCAGCGTCGTCGCCGACCACTTCGGCTGGCGTGCCATGTTCATGGGCGCGGCCGGATTGATGGCAGCCATCAGTATCATCCTGGCTTTCACCGTGCCCAAGCGCCAGCCTGACCACAGTGCCTCCTACGGCCAGTTGCTGGCCTCCCTCGGCACCCTGCTGCGCCAGCAACCGCTGCTGCGGCAACGGGCCTTTTACCAGGCCTGCCTGTTCGCCACCTTCAGCCTGTTCTGGACGGCGGTCCCCCTGGAACTGGCACGCAACCATGGCCTGAGCCAGAGCGAAATTGCCTTGTTCGCCCTGGTCGGGGCCATCGGCGCCATCGCCGCGCCCATCGCCGGGCGCCTGGCGGACGCCGGTCATACCCGCATCGCTTCGCTGCTGGCCATGCTCTTTGCGAGCCTGAGCTTCCTGCCGGCATTCGTGCATCCGCTCTACAGCGTCATCGGCCTGGCCGTCACGGGGGTGCTGCTGGATTTCTGTGTACAGATGAATATGGTCCTGGGCCAGCGCACCATCTACGCCCTCGACGCCAAGAGTCGCGGTCGCCTCAATGCGCTGTACATGACCAGCATCTTCATCGGCGGCGCATTCGGCTCGTCGATTGCCAGCGCGATCTATGAACACGGCGGCTGGTCGTGGGTGGTCATCGTCGGCAGCGTATTCCCGTTGCTGGCCTTGCTGCGCTTCCTGGGCGCTTCGCAGGAGCGCTCAGTGGCGACGGCCTGACACGAACGACAACCCGGCGGTCAGGGACCGCCGGGTATCGCAGGCAGCCGTCAGACCCGCACGTTGCCTCGCGGCCCGGCAATCGCCCAGATGATCAGCCCCAGCACCGGCAGCAGCAGGATGAGCAGCACCCACAGCACTTTCGCCCCGGTTCCCGCGCCGCTCTTGAGCACATTGATGATCGCCCAGATATCGAGCGCCAGGATGATCAGGCCTATCAGGCCGTTGAAGGTAGAACCCATGGTGTCGCTCCAGAATGGTGACATGCACTCTTAGGATAGCGGCGCCTCGGCAAGGGTTCCGTTTATCGCTTCAGATATGCACGGCGATCCTGAGGGCCTCAAGGGCTGGCGTGGCGGCGATGCCGACCTCGGCACACAGTTCCAGCACCCGCGGCACGTCATTGCCGTATACCAGCACCATCTGCAATTCATCGTCGAGCAACTGGCTGAAGTTCATCAGCACGTAGCCGCCGTTTTCCTTGTTCAGGCTGCTCATCTGGACCTGGATACGATTCAGCGCGGTGAGTGCCTCGGTCTTCGCCAACTGCTTGGGCTTGAGGTTGAACGCCACGCCCGGGCCGAACGAGGCGAGGATCTGCTCGAACAACTGCACATAGGTATCGGCCTGGAACAGCACGGTATCCGGCAGGCTGCCGACCACGACCCACTCACCCAGCGGGATCGGGAAAGTGTCGTCGTAATTGATGTCCGGGTTGGCCGCCAGAAATATCGCTGGATCGGCATAGGCCTGGGCCGCTTCATCTGCGATTCGCTCAATCTCGGCATCGCCCAGGCAACCGGAGCTGATTTTGCTGATGAGTTCGACGAGTGCGGGTTTCATGGCAAATCCTGTGGCGAGGGAATTTCAAGGGCGCGCAGAATAGCGCATCCGCGAACCGATTAGGATGGGGCTGACAGGTGACCAGGCAGCCCTGCGAACGCAAGCGCCTCGCCACCAGCAGCAGGTTCGAGCCTTGTACCCAAGGCTCTCAGCCGAGCAACTTCTCCAACTGCGCCGTGGTGTCGGCCGCGCCCATGGTCCTGGCCGCGTCCAGCGCCGAACTGCCATTGGCGTCCCGGGCTTTCGGGTCGGCGCCTTGGCTGATCAGGTAATCGACGATCTGCACCCGGTTGAACATGGCCGCCATCATTAACGCCGTGCGGCCGTCGAAGGAGGCGCCTTCCACCTGTGCGCCCCCTTCCACCAACGCCGTGACCACGGCCAGGTCGCCCTTGAATGCCGCGCCGGCAATCGGACTCTGGCCATTGTCGTTGCGTATTTCCGGGTCGGCCTTGTGCTCCAGCAGGACTTTCACCGTGTCCACATGGCCGTGATAGGCAGCGAGCATCAGCAGGGTATCGCCCTTGTGGTTGCGCAAGTTGGGTGGCAGGCCTTTATTGAGCAGGGCCGCCATCATGGCGGCATCGCCCTGGCGTGCAACGTTGAATACCTGCTCGGCAAATTCCGCGGCTTCTTGCGGGGTCATCTGGCGGCTTGTATCGGACATGGGCAACTCCACTTGGCTCTTTACGAAGCGGCTAGTTTCCGGGGCGCCCCATGCCCTGTCACTCGCTTTTTTTCTGTACCGGCCATAGCCGTAGTCAATAACGGTATTGCCCGCCCTGAATCCGTGCGGCCAATGGCCGGTCGATACGCACATAGGTTTCGGTGCCGGGCAGCCAGGCAAAGACCGGTTCGTCGCCGGTGACACAGGGATCGAAGGCCTCGGCCCTGAGGCGGTTCTTCTGGTACTTGAAGGTGCCGGTGGTGTCCATTTTCACCTTGATGCGCAAGAACAACGGCACCGCATAGCTCGGCAACTTGCCCTGGAGGAACAGGAGCAACTCGCTGAAATCCAGGGTCGCCAGGGACTCGGACGGGGTGATCGCCGCCATGCCTGCCCGGCCGTTGGTGCCATTGATCTCCACACCGTAAGCCACCGCCTCGGCCACTTGCGGATGCTGCAACAACACATTCTCGACCTCGGTGGTGGAGACGTTTTCACCTTTCCAACGATAGGTGTCACCCAGGCGATCGACGAATTGCCCATGACCGAAGCCGATGTTGCGCAGCAGATCGCCGGTGTTGAAGTAGCGGTCGCCCGGCACGAAGACGTCCCGGTAGATGGTCTTTTCGGTCTTGGCCGGATCGGTGTAGCCGTCCAGGGGGGCTTTGTCGTCAATGCGCGCCAACAGCAGGCCCGGCTGGCCCTTGGGAACCTTCTGCATGCGCCCCTGCAGGTTGCGCAGCGGTGCCCCGCTGTCATGGTCGTAGCGCACCAGCTCCCAGCCCATCAGGGAGAAACCGACGGTATTGTCGAAATTCAACACGTTGGTAAAGCCGATGTTGCCGTCGCTGGCGGCGTACAGCTCGCAGATATGTTCCACGCCAAAGCGCGTCTTGAAAGCCGACCAGGCCCCCGGTCGCAGGCCGTTGCCGATCATCTTGCGCACCCGGTGCCGGCGGTCTTCGGTACTGGCTGGCTGGTCGATCAGGTATCGGCACAACTCACCGACATACCCCAGGGTAGTGGCCCTATAGCGACGCACATCGCTCCAGAAATGGCTGGCGCTGAACTTGCGCCGGATCGCGAATCCCGAGGCTCCGCAGATTGCCGCGCCCCAGCAGACGCACAGGCCCGTGGCGTGGTACAGCGGCAAGGTGCAATAGAGAATGTCATCGGGCTTCATGTCCAGGGCGATCAGCCCGAAGCTGGTGGAAGTGCGCATCCAGCGGCCATGGCGGAACACGCCGGCCTTGGGCAGCCCGGTGGTGCCCGAGGTGTAGAGGTAAAAGCAGGGGTCGTTGGAAAAGACCTGCCGGCTGCTGGCCGGGTTATCGTGCGGGTAGTCTGCGGTACTGCCCATCAGGTCGACGAACCCCTCGGGCATGGCGGCGCTCTGTTCATCCGCGACCCACCAGGTGCGGGTGTCCGATAATCCGGTTCGGCCGCGTACTTCATTGAACGCCGGGACCCGCTCGTCGCCCACCACCACGGCCACCGGCGCGACCAACGCCAGGCTGTGGACAAGTGCATCCCCCGTCTGCGAGGTGTTGACCATGGCGCTGACCGCGCCGACCTTCGCCACGGCCAATACCGTGACCAGCAGCTGCGGGCGGTTCTCCAGGAAGATGGCGATGCAGTCACCCTTGCCGATCCCTTGCGCCAAAAGGTAGTGGGCGATGCGGTTGGCTTGCTCGTTGACCTGTGCATAACTCAAACAGAGGTCGCCGCACAGCAGCGCCGGCCCCTGGGGGTTGCGCTGGACGGCCTGTTCGAAACACCAGCCCAGGCCGCAGGGCTGGGTCGGGTCCTGAACGTTGGCCAGCTTGAGGCCTTTGACGATCCGGGGAACGGCCCTGGCCAGGGTGGGCAGCTTGCGCAGCATCATGCCCCAGGTAATGGCATCGCTGGGTGTTGGACTCATGGATTTCCCGTTCGACCTTCGAGTGTCTTGTTATCGGGCGGAAGGTGGTATGGGCTCGAAAGTACGCCAGGGATCGCGGGGCTGTACATGCGGTTTTTGCAATGTTTTGTATCCCACCACCCTGGGAGCGAAACGGGAGCATCGCGAAGCGATTTGGTTCCGTAAAACATCGACCCACCACGCAAAATGCAGGATGCACGATGGCCATTCATGCAAGATGCACGACCGCAAAAACTCAATGAAAATTTAACCTATTGTTTTTAAAGGCATTTATTTAACTTCAAAGGCTGGCACAGACACTGCAACAGCTCCTCCACGGTTTGCCTCACCATGGAGCAGTCACATGAACATGATTCAAGAAAAGTTTGCATCCCTGTTTTCCAACTATGAAGTCACCACTCAGGCACGCCCGGACGGCGGCATCTTGCTGACCTTGCGCAACAGCGAAGGCAAACTGTTCAAACGCACGATTTCCTACGCCCAGTTGCACGCCGGGGATCAACTGTCCTGGGCCATCAGCGCCATCCGTCGTGACCTGGCTGAGCAGGCCAGCGAATTGCCGCAGATTACCCTGCTGCAGAGCCAACATCGCTTCGCGCTGCCGACCTATCACAGCGCCTGAGCCTGTCGAAAAAAAGCGGGCTTGCTGACAAAAGCGCGGTGTCAGTCAGTTGAATACTGGCCGACACCGCGCTTTTGCCAACAAGCCCGCTTCGTTTTTCCTGGCACGCTCAAGGCGCCGCGTCAGTCCTCGAGCCGTGGGAAACGGCTGGCAATGTCATTGCCGGTGAACCGGGCGGCGCGCTTTTCCTGATCTTTGAACAGGCGAAGAGTCACGTAATACGGTTGCTCCCCCATGTCGAACCAGTGAGACGTGCCGGCGGGCACCGAGATCAGGTCGTTCTTTTCACACAGCACAGCGTAGATGTAATCGTCCATGTGCAGGCTGAACAGGCCACGACCGGCCAAGAAAAAACGGACTTCGTCCTGTTCGTAGTGGTGCTCTTCGAGGAGCCGGGCGCGGACTTCGTCTTTTTGCGGATGGTCGTTATCCAAGCTGATGACCTCGACCTCACACAATCCCTCCTCACCCATCCACTGCTCGATCCGGGGCCGGTAGGCCGCGATGATCTCGTCGTGGGTCGCGTCAGGCTGGATCTTCGTGGCGGCTTGCCAACGCTCGAAGCGAACGCCCTTTTCGGCCAGGGTCGCGGCGATATCTTCGAAGTGGGTCAGCACCTTGTTCGGGATGTCGGGGCTTGAGAGGTGATAAACGGACAGGCTGCTCATGACTGTGGCTCCAGCAAATTAACGGTTCGAAGGCTCATGGCCTGTCCTCTTTCATGCGAATGGCAATGAGGACTGCTGCCGCAAAGGCCGCGAGGCTGGCGATATTGAATGTCCAACTGGCGCCCAGGGCATTCCAGCTGTAGCCGGAATACAACGCACCCAGCGCCCCACCCGTGCCAGCCAGCGCTGCGTACAGGGCCTGACCCTGGCCTTGCTGGCGTGGGCCGAAGCTACGTTGCACGAAATGGATGGCGGCGGCATGGAAGCTGCCAAAGGTGGCGGCATGCAGCACTTGGGCAAACAGCAGCACCCAGAGGAACTCGGCCAGCGATCCCAGCAGCAACCAGCGCAATGCCGCCAACAGGAAACTCGCCAGCAGCACACGACGCACGGAAAAGCGCGCGAGGATCCGGCTCATCAACAGGAACATCAAGACTTCGGCTACCACGCCCACGGCCCAGAGCACGCCGATCAGGCCGCGACTGTAGCCCAGGTGTTCCAGGTGCAGGGTCAGGAAGGTGTAATACGGCCCATGGCTCACCTGCATCAGGCCGACGCAGGCATAGAACGCCAGGACGCCCGGGTTGCGCAGTTGGCGCAGGAAACCATCCCCCGCCACCCGGGGCCCCTGCACCGGCTGGGCGTTGGGCACCCAGAAACTGGCGAACACGATGCCGCCCATGATCAGCACCAGCGCCACCGGATAGATGTCCAGGCTCAGCCATTCGAGCAGCCGCCCCAGGGCCACCACCGCGATGATGAAGCCGATGGAGCCCCACAGGCGAACCTGGCTGTAGCGCGAGGCCTGGCCCCCCAGATGAGCCAGGGTAATGACCTCGAACTGGGGCAACACCGCATGCCAGAAGAAGGCATGCAGCGCCATCACCATCGCCAGCCAGGCATAGCTCTTGTCGATGAAGATCAGGGAAAAGGTCAGCAACGTGCAGATCGCGCCGAAACGCACGATTGCCAGGCGCTGGCCGGTGTAGTCCCCCAGCCAGCCCCAGATATTCGGCGCCACGCAGCGCATCAGCATGGGAATCGCCACCAGCTCGCCGATGCGCGCCGCATTGAAACCCAGATGATCGAAATACAGCGCCAGGAACGGCGCCGTCGAACCGAGCAGCGCGAAATAGAACAGATAGAAACTGGAGAGCCGCCAGTACGGCAGTGCCGCCACGGTCGTCAGGCCACTGCGGTCGGCAGGCCAGCCATCAAAGCTGACCCAGCGCCGGCGTGGCGACCCGCACGCCGGCGTTCTGGCCGCGATGACGCAGCAGGTGGTCCATCAGCACGATCGCCATCATCGCCTCGGCGATTGGCGTAGCCCGAATGCCGACACAGGGGTCGTGACGGCCCTTGGTGATCACGTCCACCGGATTGCCGTGGATGTCGATGGAGCGCCCCGGGGTGGTGATACTGGACGTGGGCTTCAGCGCCAGGTGCGCCACGATCGGCTGGCCCGAGGAAATGCCGCCGAGGATGCCACCCGCATTGTTGCTCAGGAAACCCTGCGGCGTCAGCTCGTCACGGTGCTCGGTGCCACGTTGGGCGATGCAGGCGAAACCGGCGCCGATCTCCACCCCTTTCACCGCGTTGATGCTCATCAACGCATGGGCCAGTTCCGCGTCGAGACGGTCGAAGATCGGCTCACCGAGGCCGGGCATCACGCCTTCGGCCACCACGGTAATCTTCGCACCGACCGAGTCCTGGTCCCGACGCAGCTGGTCCATGTAGGCCTCAAGCTCCGGCACCTTGTCCGGGTCAGGGCTGAAGAAGGCGTTCTGCTCCACCGAGTCCCAGGTCTTGAACGGAATCTCGATGGGCCCCAGCTGGCTCATGTAGCCGCGGATCACGATGCCCTGGCTGGCCAGGTATTTCTTGGCAATCGCCCCTGCCGCCACGCGCATGGCGGTTTCCCGGGCCGAACTGCGACCGCCGCCACGGTAGTCGCGCTCACCGTACTTGTGGTGGTAGGTGTAGTCAGCGTGGGCCGGCCGGAACAGGTCCTTGATGGCCGAGTAGTCCTTGGATTTCTGGTCGGTGTTGCGGATCAGCAGGCCGATGGCGCAGCCGGTGGTGCGACCTTCGAACACCCCGGAGAGGATTTCGACTTCATCGGCTTCCTGGCGTTGGGTCGTATGGCGGCTGGTGCCCGGCTTGCGGCGGTCCAGGTCACGCTGCAGGTCTTCCAGGGAAATCTCCAGGCCCGGCGGGCAGCCGTCGACAATGGCGACCAACGCCGGGCCATGGCTTTCGCCCGCGGTGGTGACAGTGAACAGCTTGCCGTAGGTATTGCCGGACATGCAGGGTGCTCCGTGAAATCGCTGAGAGACTCAACCTTGGATTCGTGATGGACGCCAGTATACGCAGGCTCCCTGCGTAGTTCATCCTCGAACCTTATCGAGGCCCGTCAGTCCAACCGGCACCTTCGCAACTAATGGCGTGATGATGTTAAACCTGCTTGCCCTGAGCCTCACCCTGTTCACTTGCCTGTTTTGCGGCTTGGCCCAGGCCACGGTCCTGCAACGCCCCATCAGCCTCGACACGGGCAACGGTGAGCTGTTCGGCACCTTGTTGTTGCCCAAGGCCGATACGCCCGTGCCGGTTGTCCTGATCATCTCCGGCTCCGGCCCCACGGATCGCGACGGCAACAACCCCGAAGGCGGGCGCAACGACAGCCTCAAGCGCCTGGCCTGGGTGCTGGCCAGGCACAATATCGCCAGTGTGCGCTACGACAAGCGCGGGGTGGCCGCCAGCCTGGCCGCCACTGCGGATGAACGCAACCTGAGCGTCGAAGCCTACGTGGCCGATGCCGTGGCCTGGAGTCGCAAGCTCGCCGCCGATCCGCGCTTGGGGCCGCTGGTCCTGCTGGGGCACAGCGAGGGTGCCTTGATCGCCAGTCTCGCCGCTCCCCAGGCCAGCGCGGTGGCGGTGGTTTCAGTGGGCGGCAGTGCCCGGCCGATCGACCAGGTGCTTCGCCAACAACTGGGCAGCCGCCTGCCGCCTCCCCTGATGCTACGCAGCAACGAGCTGCTCGACAGCCTCAAGGGCGGTCGAGTCGACCTGAATGTGCCGCCACAACTGCAGTTCATCTTCCGCCCCAGCGTCCAGCCGTACCTGATCTCGCTGTTCCGCCAGGATCCGGCCCAGGCTTTCGCCGCACTGAAGATGCCGGCGCTGATCGTCCAGGGCACTCACGACATCCAGGTCGGTGTCGATGACGCCAGGCAGTTGAAGGCCGCCAAGCCCGACGCCGAGCTGGCGCTGGTCAATGGCATGAATCATGTGCTGCGCATCGTGCCCAACGATGAGAGACGCCAACTGCAATCCTACAAGGACCCCAACCTGCCCCTGGCAGCGGAACTGGGCATCCGGATCGTGGGTTTTATCGACTCGATCACCTCCCGTTAAGCGATTAACGCTCCAGTCCTGGCAAAAACGGCCGATAAACCGGTGTCGGACAGCGCATTGGCTGCCGAGGAGCCGGCCTGGACAGGATTTTGCCGCTATGACTGAAACTGAAACTTCACCCGACACCACCGCCGAGACCGCTGCCCCGCCAAGCGCGGAGCTGCCCTGGGCGGACGTGCAAGCCGAGCATCACAAGATGCTCCGGCTGGCACCGCTCAAGACCGATCGCGCCACGGGTGCGCGGCCATTGCGGTTCGTCGAATTCAGCTATGCCGAGCGGCACAGCAAGGAGCGCAGCCTGCTGCGCATGAGCATCCAGCTGCCGGGCCAGCGGGTGCGCAAGGAACAGAACCACCTGGACGTCTGGGCCGACCACGTGGAAAAACGCCTGCATTTTTCCCCGGAGAGCCTGCAGGTCGAGCCGATGAATCGTGGCATTGGCCGCTTCCTCGCGGCCCAGGGTATTGCCTGGGCCAAGAAGCGCTGGTCGAGCTATCGGGTGGAAGGCACCGACCTGAACAACAAGGACGCGCTGAACGAAGACACCCGCCTGCGCCGCGATCACTTCCTCAAGGCCCAGGGTTTCGAGGTGGTCTACGCCGACGCCCAGCACCTCAAGGGCAGCGTCAAGGCCGTCCAGGTCGGCGACCTGGTGGGAGACTGGAACACCGAGAAGCTGCAGTTCGTGACCATCCTGGAAGCCGCGCAGATGCTGCAGCAAGCCGAGCAGAACCTGGCGGAACAGGAAGTCAAGATCAAGCAGCAGGAAGAGAGGGTCAGCAAGTTCAAGCGCGAAGACACCGGCCTGCGCTTCACCATCACCTGCCTGGTGGCTTTCGCCATGTTCCAGGCGGGGTTGCTGATCTGGATTGCGACGCGGCACTGATTGAGGGCCGCTTGAAACATAACCCCGTGGCGAGGGGATTTATCCCCTCACCACAAGGACAGTTCCGTCAGCTCACTCGGGTCAAACCCGCGAAGCAAACAACGCCTGATGCTGGCGGCACTGTTCGGCGCTGAGCATGAACACGCCATGGCCGCCCCGCTCGAACTCCAGCCAGGCGAAATCCACTTCCGGGTAGAGTGCCTCGACGTGCACCTGGCTGTTGCCCACCTCGACGATCAACAGCCCTTTTTCGGTCAGATGATCGGCCGCCTCGGCCAGCATCCGGCGGACCAGGTTCAGGCCATCATCGCCGCAGGCCAGGCCCAGCTCCGGCTCATGCTGGTATTCCTGGGGCATGTCGGCGAAGTCTTGCGCATCGACATAGGGCGGGTTCGACACGATCAGGTCGAAGCGCTGCCCCGGCAGGCCATCGAAACCATCGCCCTGGACCGTGAAGACCCGCTCGTCGACGACATGGCGCTCGATGTTCTGGTTGGCCACTTCCAACGCCTCGAACGACAGGTCGGCCAGCACCACTTCGGCCTCGGGAAATTCCTGGGCACAGGCGATGCCGATGCAGCCGGAACCGGTGCAAAGGTCGAGAATCCGTGTCGGTTCCTGGCCCAGCCAGGGCTCGAAGCGTTTTTCGATCAGCTCGCCGATGGGGGAGCGCGGAATGAGCACGCGCTCGTCGACAATGAAAGACATCCCGCAGAACCAGGCTTCGCCCAGCAGGTAGGCCGCCGGGATGCGCTCGGCGATACGCCGATGCAGCAGGCGTTGTACATGGACCAGCTCTTCGTCTTCGAGGCGGCAGTCCAGGTAGCTGTCGGAGATTTCCCAAGGCAGATGCAATGCCCCCAACACCAGTTGCCGGGCTTCGTCCCAGGCGTTGTCGGTGCCATGGCCGAAAAACAGATCCTCCCCGTGGAAACGGCTGACGGCCCAACGGATATGGTCGCGCAGGGTACGAAGGCGGGAAGTGATCACGGCGGCAAACTCCAGAAAAAACGACGGGCGAGTCTAACAGCCAAACACGTCCCAGCCCAAACCCGCCTCGGGGACCACTGAAATTCCCGAAGAGATTGTAGGATCCTTCCGTTTTTCGAGTGCCCCCATTGAACAATACAGGCATCTTGACAAGGCTGTAGGCCAGCAACGGCGGCCCTTGCGATGGAAGCGATTCACAGAACCGCTCAGCCAGAGGAGAATGTCGCAAAAGCCCCACTCGAAGGAGCCCCAGAATGTCCGTTCCAAAAACGATGTTTCAACTCAGTGGCCGTGGTTACGCGGCGGCCAACCTGAGTCAAGCGACCCTGATCATCATCGATGCCCAGAAGGAATACCTCGCCGGCCCCCTGGCCCTGAGCGGCATGGATGCAGCGGTCGCGAACATCAAGCAATTGCTCGGTGCGGCCCGTGCCGCCGGTCGACCGATCGTGCATGTGCGCCACCTGGGCACCCACGGCGGGCTGTTCGACCCCCAGGGCGAACGCGGCGAGTTCATTCCGGGCCTGGAACCTGAGGGTGACGAGATCGTCATCGGCAAGCTGCTGCCCAGCGCATTCCACGGCACGGACCTGAAGAAACGCCTGGAAGAGCTCGGCCCCCTCGACCTGATCGTCTGCGGATTCATGAGCCACTCCAGCGTCAGCACCACGGTACGCGCCGCCAAGAACCTGGGCTTTCGCTGCACGCTGGTGGAAGACGCCTGCGCCACCCGCGACCTGCCGCACAAGGGCACCGTCCTCAGCGCCGAACACGTGCACCAGACCGAAATGGCGATCATGGCGGACAACTTCGCCACCCTGGCCCTGACCCAGGACCTTATCTGACCCTGCCTCGATGAGCGGCCCTGTTCCGCCGCTCATCCGCAAAAGCCACTCACTCGCCAGGCCTCAGGAACAACCCGAACATCTTCCGGTCGAAGGGCCGATACCCATTGAGGAAGGTCGGAATGAAGTTATCCGATGGTTTTGACGCACGTCGCCTGCGGCCCAAGGGCCCGAGCAACTGGCGATTTCGTTTCGGCGCGGCGATCGCTGCGCTGCTGGCAACACTCGGTGTGCTGCTGGCCATGGCCGGTGCCGCCAGCCTGCTGGGACGCCCGCCCGCACTGGGCGAGCTGAACGCCACCCCCCTGGGCTCGGCGATCATCCTGGCGGTCGGCCTGCTGGTGCTGCTGCTGGGCATCTGGCTCTGGCGCCGCTGCCGCCGTCGCGCCCGCCAATCCCTGGAGCTGGCCATGGCTCCCCACCTGATGAAAAAACACGACTGAACCACCGCCCGACGTTTTTCTCGCGCCCGATCCCGCCGGACTTGGGTAAACTGGCCGGCCTTCGCGGAGGCTGACATGCAAGACGACGACTTTTCCCTGTTCAAGAGTGCGATCCAGGGCGTAAAACCGATCAAGCACGATCGCGCCGAAACCGGCAAACCCAAGACCGATCGCGCCCAGATCGCCAAGCTGCGCCAGGCCGCCACCGTACGCGCCGACGCCACCACCGTGGACGGTTTGTCCGATCAGTTCGTGATCGACGTCGGGCCGGAAGATGAATTGATGTGGGCCCGCGATGGCGTCCAGGAAAGCCAGATGCGCAAGCTGAAGGCCGGCCAGATCCCCTTCGAAGGCAGCCTCGACCTGCACGGCATGAGCGTCGAAAAAGCTCGGGAAACCCTCTGGGCCTTCCTGGCCGAGGCCACCCGGTTCGAAATCCGCTGCGTACGCGTCACCCACGGCAAGGCCGTGCGCCTGGACGGCAAGCGGCCAATGATCAAGAGCCACGTCAACACCTGGCTGCGCCAGCACCCGCAAGTACTGGGCTTCACGTCCTGCCAGGCGAAACACGGCGGCGCCGGGGCGGTGTACGTGATGCTCAAGCGCACCATGATGGAAGGCCGCGACGAGTAGCCCTCGATTGCCGAGCTTGCAGCGCCGTGTCCGCCACCGTACCCTTGCCCTTTGCGTAAAATCCCACAGGTAGTTTCATGTCTCTGGAACAGAATTACACCGCGATTCTCGGCCAACTGGGCGAGGACGTCTCCCGCGAGGGCCTGCTCGACACGCCCAAGCGCGCTGCCAAGGCCATGCAGTACCTCTGCCGCGGTTATGGACAGACCCTCGAAGAGGTCACCAATGGAGCCTTGTTCAGCTCCGACAACAGCGAAATGGTGCTGGTCAAGGACATCGAGCTGTACTCGCTGTGCGAGCATCACTTGCTGCCATTCATCGGCAAGGCCCACGTCGCCTACATCCCCAGCGGCAAGGTGCTGGGGCTGTCGAAGGTGGCGCGCATCGTCGACATGTATGCGCGTCGCCTGCAGATCCAGGAAAACCTCAGCCGCCAGATCGCCGACGCGGTCCAGCAGGTGACCGGTGCCCTGGGCGTGGCCGTGGTGATCGAGGCCAAGCACATGTGCATGATGATGCGTGGTGTGGAAAAGCAGAATTCTTCCATGATCACCTCAGTGATGCTGGGCGAGTTCCGGGAAAACGCCGCGACCCGCAGCGAATTCCTCAGCCTCATCAAGTAATCCGTCTCACGAAAAAAACCGGCAGTGATCGCCGGTTTTTTTCGTCCGCGAAAAATCAGGTAAGCTGCGCCCCTCTTCTTCCCTGCCGTGAGGCTTGTCACGTGATCGTCAAAGCGCTTCGGGTTGGCCTGGGCCAGCTCATCATCTTCATCGATTTCATCACCCGTCCCGCCAAGAAGCGGCGTTCGGCCGAGGCCCAGGCGCAAGTGGACCAGGCGGCACGCAGCCTGACGCTGTACCAGTTCCATGCTTGCCCGTTCTGCGTGAAGACCCGCCGTACCCTGCACCGCCTCAACGTACCGGTGGCCCTGCGCGATGCGAAGAACAACGCCCAGGATCGCCAGACGCTGCTGGAGCAAGGCGGCAGGATCAAGGTGCCGTGCCTGCGCATTGAAGAAAAGGGCGAGACCACCTGGATGTATGAGTCCAAGGTGATCATCGATTACCTGGACAAGCGCTTCTCGGTGGTCTGAGTTTTCGCTAGCCTGGGGGCGGGCAACCCGCTCCCACAGAGCCCCATGCACCTATGTGGGGTTTGCCTGCGAAGTGGCCAGCAAGATCAGCGCAAATGCTCCCACCTCAGGCCGCCTTTGCCGCCAGAGCCTGCCGCACCACCCCCGCCAGCCGCTTGAGCCCTTCATCCAGGCGGGTCGGGTCGATGTGGCTGAAGTTCAAGCGCAAGTGTCCCGGGTGCTTGTCCGGCTCGGGAAAGAACGGCTCCCCCGGCATGAACGCGACGTCGGCCGCCAGCGCGGCGGCGAGCAAGGTGCGGGTGTCGAGGGGCTGCCTCAGGGTCAGCCAGAAAAACAGCCCGCCCTGGGGCATGTTCCAATCCGCGATGTCGCCAAAGTGTTTTTGCAGGCCCGCTTCGAAACGGTCGCGACGATCCCGGTAGAAATCCCTCAACACGCCAAGATGCCGCTGGTACTTCTCGCTGCCGATCCACTGCAAGGCCTGCCATTGTCCGATGCGATTGGTGTGCAGGTCCGCCGACTGCTTGAGCCGCAGCAGATGCGGGAACAGGTCCGGGCTGGCGATCAGGTAGCCCACCCGCAGCCCGGGAAGCAGGGTCTTCGACACCGTGCCGGTGTAGATCCAGCTGGCCTTTTTCAGGCGACTGACAATCGGCGTGGCGCTAGCACCGTCGAACGTCAGTTCGCGGTAGGGTTCGTCTTCGATCAAGGTCACGCCGAATTCATCCAGGAGCGCCGCCACCGCATCGCGCTTGGCCTCGCTGTAGCGCACCGCCGAAGGGTTCTGGAAAGTGGGAATCAGGTAGATGAATGCCGGTCGATGCCGCTCCAGCCGTGCCCGCAACTGCTGCAGGTCCGGACCATCGGCCTGCAACGGTACGGTGATGCAATCGGCGCCGAACAACTGGAAGATCTGCAACGCCGCCAGGTAGGTCGGCGCCTCCAGCATGACTTCGGTACCGACATCGATGTGCAGTTTCGCCGCCAGGTCGAGGGTCTGCTGGGAACCGCTGACCACCAGCACCTGACTCGCTTCACAGGCCAGGCCCAACGACCGCGCCTGGGCCGCCAGGGCCTCACGCAGGGCCGGCTCCCCTTCGCTCATGCCATATTGACCCATGGCCGACGGCATGGCCTCCCACTCCACCTTCGGCAACATGGCTTCGGCCGGCAGGCCACCGGCGAACGACATCACTTCAGGGCGCTGGGCCGCGGCGAGGATTTCTCGGATCAACGAACTTTTGAGGCGCGAGACACGTTCGGAAAAAGCCATGGGATCACCCTGTAGCGAGGTATTAGGGAAATAAGTCAAACTGCTTGACCGAAATTACCCCGACCTTTCTGGATACGTCAATATGCTTGACCTTAAAAACCCGACTTCCCAGCAAATGGCCATGGAAGCGTTCTTCTTCGGCTACCAGGCGTTCACCGCCAAGGCTGACGAGATGCTCGAACGACGTGGCTTGAGCCGGGTGCATCAGCGGATCGTCTTTTTCATCGCCCGCTACCCGACACTGAGCGTGAAAGAACTGCTGGGATTGCTTGGGGTGAGCAAACAGGCCCTGAACATGCCATTGCGGCAGTTGATGGAGATGCACCTGGTGAACAGCGTCGCCTCGCAGACCGACAAGCGTAAGCGGCTGCTGGAGCTGACCGCCGAAGGTGAGCGGTTCGAACAGGCGTTGCGGCGTGAACAGGTGAAACTGCTGGAGCGGGTGTTTGCCGAGGCTGGGGAGGCGGCGGTGGACGGGTGGTTGGCGGTGAATATGGCGTTGGGCAAGTCTGGCGACTGAGGCAAATTCCCATCGCCTGCGTCAATGCCTTCGCACGAAGACCGCTACCACAAGGTTTGGCGGCGCATGCAAGCCTCTCGTCACATCCATCTCTCCTCGCGGGGCGGGCTTACTATTTATCCAGCGATATATCCCTATCGTCCGATTTTTCGTCGACAACATAGAAAACATTATTTGCTTTATTTGTATACAAAAGCATAATTCGCCTCGTGCGAGTTCCTGACCAACAGGTCAACAAACGTCGCCAGCCTTACCTGCCTCAACGCTGCGCAACCACCCCCCAGGGCCTGCGGAGCTGGAAATAAAAATAAAACTCTTGAGGAGTACTCGCTGTGGAAAGCCGCAAACCCGACGCCCGGACGCTAGACCTTTCGCCGCCCCTACGCAGTGGCTGGCTGGACCGCCTCTTCAAACTCAGCTTGCATGGCACCACGGTCAAGACCGAGTTGATTGCCGGCCTGACCACCTTCATCACCATGGCCTATATCATCTTCGTCAATCCCAACATCATGGCCGATGCCGGGATCGACCATGGCGCGGCCTTCGTCGCCACCTGCATCGCCGCCGCCCTGGGATGCCTGCTGATGGGCCTCTACGCCAACTGGCCGGTGGGCCTGGCCCCGGGCATGGGCTTGAACGCGTTCTTCACCTACACCGTGGTCGGCACCATGGGCTACAACTGGGAAACCGCCTTGGGCGCGGTGTTCATTTCCGGTGTGCTGTTCATGGTGCTGACGTTGTCACGCATCCGGGAATGGCTGCTCAACAGCATTCCAGTGAGCCTGCGGTTCGCCATGGGTGCGGGGGTGGGGTTGTTCCTGGGACTGATCGGCCTGAAGACCGCCGGGATCGTGGTGGACAGCCCCGCCACCCTGATCAAGCTCGGCTCGTTGCGTGAACCCGGTCCGTTGTTGGCCGCGGTGTGCTTCCTGATGATCGCCGTGCTCAGCTACCACCGCGTGTTCGGCGCGATCCTGATCAGCATCATCGCCGTGACCCTGGCCGGCTGGGGCCTGGGGCTGGTGCAGTACAACGGGGTCATGTCGACACCGCCGAGCCTGGCGCCGACCTGGATGGCAATGGACGTGGCCGGCGTGTTCAACGTCAGTATGATCAGCGTGGTGCTGGCCTTCCTGTTTGTGCACATGTTCGACACTGCCGGCACCTTGATGGGCGTCGCCCAACGCGCCGGCCTGGTGAAGGCCGATGGCCGGATCGAGAACCTGTCCCGCGCCCTGAAGGCCGATAGCGCTTCCAGTGTATTTGGCGCCATGGTCGGCGTGCCGCCGGTGACCAGCTACGTGGAAAGCGCCGCCGGCGTGGCGGCCGGTGGCCGGACGGGGCTTACCGCGGTGACCGTCGGCGTGCTATTTATTGCCGCGATGTTCTTCGCGCCGCTGGCCGGGATGATTCCTGCCTACGCCACCGCCGGAGCGTTGATCTATGTCGCCATGCTGATGATGGGCGGTATGGCCCATATCGAATGGGACGAACCGACCGACAGCATCCCGGCCATCGTGACCGCCATCATGATGCCCCTGACCTTTTCGGTCGCCGACGGCATCGCGTTGGGTTTCATCACCTATGTGGTGCTCAAGGCCTGCACCGGTAAACACAAGGACATTTCAGTCAGCCTGTGGGCGCTCTGCGCGATTTTCATCGCCAAGTTCATTTTCCTGTAGGCGATACATCGATCCACCCGCCTCACCCCTTCGGGTGGGGCTTTTGTATATCAGGAGCAAAGCAATGAATCTGGAAACCTGGCTGTTGTTCAGCGGTGCCGCCCTGGTGGTGATCCTCATTCCGGGCCCGCTGTCGCTGTTGATGATCGGCAACAGCCTGAACTATGGCCTGCGTCGCTCGTACCCCGCCTTCCTGGGCGGGGTGAGTGCCTCTATCTGTCTGTTGAGCGCATCGGCGCTGGGACTCGGTGCGTTGTTGCTGGCTTCGGAACAACTGTTCAGTGCCTTGAAAATCGTCGGCGCACTGTACCTGTTCTACCTGGCCTGGCAGAGCTGGCAGCAATCGCGCCAGCCGTCCCAAGGGGCCGAGGTTCCCCAGGCTGCTGCCGTTCCGCGTTTCCGCGCGCTGTTCGGCCGAGCGTTCGTACTGGGCGCCAGCAACCCCAAGGACATCCTGTTCTTCGCCGCATTCCTGCCACAATTCCTCAGCGCCGAACAACCGTTCCTGCCGCAACTGCTGGTGATGATCGTCACCTGGACCCTCCTGGACCTGCTCTGCAAGCTGGCCTACGGCCTCGGCGCCCACGGTGCGGCGAGGTACTTGCGAACGGGCAAGGGCCAGAGCTGGTTCAATCGCATCAGTGCCGGGTTGTTTGGTGGTGCAGGGACGGCTTCGTTGTTGAGCCGTTAAACAGTAAAAGCATCCTAGCGGGCTCGCACACTGTTCCTCCATCGTTAACAGGATATTTCTGAGAACCTCACGCGGTGGGCGTCTTATCACCAAACAATCGACGGGTACTCGCTTTGGTTTACGCCTTAATGAATACCCTCTTCACATTAACTAAAGTTTCATTCCAACGCCCGACCCCTGTAAATAAAGTGTCTTTCCTAAAAATAGCGATTGCCGCCAGGCAAGGTGTCACGACGGGTCGTGACTCATTATAACGAGAGGCTTAGACCCAGCATGACGGCAACAGCCATAGTCAAAACGGGATGGTATTTGTTAACACACAACACCAGGTAGTCAACAGCACCAGAAATTCAATATTCGAGGACCACACAACCATCCGAGCCTTTATTGCCCGCAAGTCCACCATGCCCCGTTTGGCTGCTCGTATTGATAGTACCTCCAGTTCCCCCCGAACCGCCCATACCAGCATTGCCGCAAGAAGAAGGAATCGTCGCTCCGGCCGCCCCGCCTGCACCACCGGTTTCGCTCCCCCCTTGGGACCCTCCAGGTTTCCCCTGAAATCCTACCTTGCCATTAACACAGCCTGTAACCCTCGGTTGATCCGCCCCATACCCAGCGCTGCCAGGGGTATTGCTGGGCACGCCCCCGGCACTGCCACCACCTCCACCGGCCCCTCCTCCGGCCCATACTCCACCTCCGTACGGAAAATTGACGTTAGTGGTTTCTCCGTTGCCTCCTGATCCGCCGCCCTGACTCAGAGCGCCAGCGCTTCCTCCCGCCCCCCCGGTACCGATTTCGATTGTCAATTGCCCACCTGCCGGAACGGAGGAATCACACTCCAAATTGGCGCCACCTCCACCGCCTCCGCCGCCTGCTCCACGTCCGTTGAGCACATAACCATCATAAGCTCCTCCACCGCCACCACCGCCACCACCTGCGCCTATAACAGTGAACTTGATACGCGTCACATCGTAGGGAACATTGAAACTCCCACTTTGAGTAAAAGTTTCAGTTGTAGCACCGACAGATAGCGCAAAACCAGTTAGCAGTAGACCCACGACCTTCAACGCCGCAACACGCGCATTAGACATGACATACACTCCCTTCAATCCAGCACTATAACCAGACTGATCGACAAGAATTAAGCTGACAGCAACTTACACAATAAAAGCCCTTATTCAGCCCACACCTAAAATCTAATACACACAAACAGAACTCGGCACTGTCAGGTATTACAGTCACCTATAACATTTTGCTACTGCACTTGCCGATTAATATTCATAAAAATACAGCTCCCAACATAACTGGGGCATGAGAGGCGATTCGAAAATATTCAAATCCTCTGGCGACTCTCTTTTTCCACCTGAAGCGTTTGCAAAACCTAGCAACAACCAGTCGATGTACACCTCTCTGGCGAACGCCTTTCATAGGTGGGTAGCTATCATCACTGAACAAGGACGTTCACCATGGCCAAGGCTCTCCAGCCCAGCTCCGCTCCCGACAAGCCTACCGTCGTCATTTCGGACCTGGGCTTTCCCGTTAACGAACACACCGTCGAGACACTCCACTTCAACGCTGTGGATAACGTAGCGCTCTTGTCGGCCCACCTGCACAGGCGGGCTCAACTTGAAGTCGTCGATAGGCTTTATGGTCCGCTGCACATCGGTTCCGTAACGGTGACCCGCTCAGCCCTCGATGCACTGGGAGCAACGACTGATGGGCAGCCTCTGAACGGGGACAATACGTTCTTCCGCATTGCCAATCGTTTCTTCGTGGACTCTTTGCAATTCAGCGCGCCTGATATCGAAACCCGTCTGAAACTGTCCGCCGATGCGGATGACTATCGGCTGTCGACGTTGCTGTTTGAAATGGCGAGCCAGCGCTCGTCCTCCGCACCTTCAATGCTGAGGGAAAAACCTGAATCCACCGCTACACCCGCCCGTTATCGAGGTCCCCTCGAAAGGCTCCTGGCAAGTGCCCAAAAGCTCGATATCCAGAGGCCAGCTCACAAAGCATTCAGTTGGGCCAGCACAACCAAGAGCAATGTCCTCATCCCTACAGGGCTTGGGCTCCAGGCTTTCGGAATCTATAGCGGCCTGCGGGGCCTGCAGGACGCCATCCGCAACAAGGACGCCTACCAGGCCGTGTTCAATGGCAGCAGCGTGGCCGCCGAGGTCACGTCGATCGGCGTCGAGGCGGCCGTGACCAGGCAAGCCACGCAAATGATCAAGGCCGGCCAGCGCTCCCTCGGGGATTTCTCCAAAACGACATTCGCCACGCGGCTGGCCCGTGGAAGCAGCCTGATTGCCAGCGTGCTGACCCTGCCCTTCGACATCGTCGCCGCCATCGATGCCTTCAAGGCCGCGGGCAACACCACTGGCAAAGAGGCCACCGACCATTACGTCAGCGCCGCCCTGAGCGTCACCAGCGCCGCCATGACCCTGACCATCGGCATGGCGGCGTTGGCGGGGTTTGGTTCAGCCGGTCCCGTGGGCCTGGCAGCGGGCCTGATTTTGCTGGTTGGATCACAGGTCTGGGGGGCGATTCGGCAAGTCGATGAGATCGACGACTACATCACCCTCACCGTCAACGAGCGCCTGCGCACAGGTTGGTTCGCCTTCTGGACGATCGATGCCGATCAGGATATCCAGGACCGCTATCTCGTGGCCAAGGCGACCGCCGAGCATACCAAGCGCCTGCAAGCCGATGCCCTGGCCCTCCTCAAGGGCCCGTTGAAAGACAGCACCGAGGCCATCGTGAACGGCACGTTCACCGTGGAACTCGAACCGGTGACTTACAACACCTGGAATTGGTGGACCGGTGAAAGGTACCAGGCGACGACAGTACGCCCCCGGATCATGGACAACGACGATCGCATAGACGCAAGCAAAGGCGTCACCGCCGAGACGCCCGGTGCAGTCATCGAAACGTCCGGAGAAGATAAAGCCATCCAGTGGTACCTCGGCGGTGGCAACGACACCGTTGTCGGCGTCGCAGACAAGCCGAATGTCTTTCACTACGCAGGCGGCGTAAAAAAACTGACCGGTGGTTCCAGGGATGACGTTTTCATTTTCGAAGGCTCGACACAGGCCCCCGGAGGGCAGCAGGCACTTTCGACGAATCGTCTCGAAGGCGGCCAGGGTAACGACACCCTCGTCCTATCGGGCCGTACCGGCAATAGCCAAGCGCCGCGGCTGGGTTACCAGGTCGACCTGGACGCCGGGCAAGTATCCACCATCGTCCAGGAAGGTCATGGCACAGGGAGCAGACATTATCGCCATGCGGCCCTTGAAGGCATCGAAAACGTGGAGATCCCCGAGGGCGGAGCCAACATCATCAAGGGCACGTCCAGCGCGAACATCATCAAATCCCGGGGCAATGACACCCTAGAGGCCGGCCCGGGAGATGACCGGATCTTCATTCTCACTGGAAACAACCGCAACGCCGACGGAGGGCCTGGCAGCGATGTCTATGCCATCGCTCATAAGCCAGGCTGCGTCACCATCACCGAAGACGGTGCGGACAACAGTGTCATCGCCCTGGACTGGCGTGCCGACCTGATTGAAAGCTGGACTGTCGAAGAAGGCCACCTGGTCATCACGTCGGGCTTCGATGCAGATGACCGGGAGCGTCGCAAAGTGATCGTCAGGAATGTCTATACCGACAGCCATTATCCGAAGGCCCTGCAAAATGATCGGCTGATGTTCATCACCCGGGACGGCTACCATCTGATACCCGACCTGCCCGATATGATCGAGCACGACCATCCTCTCGATATTGAAGTCGTCGTGGTGCAGCAAGGCACACCGCGACATCCGTCCATCCTGAACGATCGAAGCGAACAGCAGGTCGCCCATGACAAAGACACGAACTATCATGTTTCGCGGCTTAATGAGCTCACGACACTGAGGTTCAAACAAAAAAGCGCCTTCTGCACCACCCTTCACCTGGACTATCGCAGTCCCGAGCTGACGCGCATCGAGGCTCACTACCAGGCCCAGGCCACCGGGCAGGATGAACTGGAGGTGGCACGGTATGGCGAATGCGGCCTGACGCTCCACTTTGGCACCCGCCAGGTGGCCTTGAAAAACCTGGCGAGTTCCGACGAACGCTACAGCGCGCAAAGCGCGGTGACGGGCCGCCGCGCATTTTCCGCCCTGGCGTCCCACCATACGGTCATCCTCATCCTGAATGACGACGTATGCTACCGCCTGGTCCAACCTTCACCCGACTATGGCCTGTTGCTGGACGAAACCTTCGTCGGCAAGGATCCGGTGGCATGGACTGCGCAAGTCCCAATGCCGGCCCCGCTCACAAACAGGAAATACACCTACCTCCGCCCACTGGATAACACACCTCATTACATGCGCAGTTGGGCAACTTGCGCCCTGTTGACAGCCCCCACTGAACAGACCGGCATCGAAGTCCTGATTGGCGAAGGCGCCACCTACCTTGTGCACCTCAGCCCGAACATGACCCTACGCCTGTCCACGCCGGGCGCATTGGTCAGTGCCAATCCTCGACTGCCCCATGCCTCCACCTGGGAACTCGACGCCACGCACCTGGGCGCAGTCGAGATAAGGCTGTCCTCCAATCTGCTGCGTATCGGCACAATCACCATCCACCTTCCCGTCCATGACGCTGACGACCTGCTCGACCAGATACGCGTCATCACGGCACAGGGTGTCGTCCATGCTGTCGATAGTCTGTTTGAACGGGTGTACGTGGAAGCACTCGATGGCCGGTATTTCACACCTCCCAGCGACCCCGACGGAGCATTGCCCGGGGAACTGGCCAACCTGAAGCACGAAGCGCTGAAGGTGCTGCACGTCGCCGTCAGGGACGGGGCTGCCGGGAACCTGAGCTATAACCTCAAGACCCGCAGGTGGACGCTCGACAGCGACAGGTCCCGGATCATCGGGGCGGCGCAACTCAAAAGAACGGAGCTCTGCGATCACGCCCTCAAGACCTATCGCAGCCTGGCTCGCGAGGGCCTCGCTCAGACGCCCCCCGTGGGAGACGATGCACTGCGTCTGCTACGGGAAAAATGCGTGGAGATGATGGAGGGCTTCACATTGGGAAATTCGGTGAGGTTCGCGCAAGTGCTGGTACTGAGTGCAGTCTTCGGCATCAGGCTTTCCCAACTCAATTGGCTTCTTTCTCTGGGTGAAGCCAAGTCCCGGTGTCCGTTGCCTTGACGTGGCTTGGAAAGTTCCTTTTTCAACGGTCCCATACATATGTAGTGCACCCGCCTGCCGGTTTTCCGCGAGCATCTTGAAAGCACCTGGCCTGTCGGTCTGCAAGCTACGACAGGCCTGGCTTCATGAATATCGGTACTTTCAAACCCAAGAGCGGAATGCAATGAGTCCAAGACGAAACACCCGGCTCAATAGCCCCAAGTCGTCCCCTGATACACCCCATGCCGGTCGCGATACGACACCGCAGGCGCTGCCCAGGAATCCCCAGCCAGGAGAAGGAATCGACCAGCCCCCCTCGTCCCCCGGACGACAAACCCAAGCCCCTGAAGCCCTGCCTCCGGCCGTCCAGATAGCCGAAATCGCATCCCGGGCAGGCACCCGCGCCGCGTCTGTCCCGGTGTCACTGGACGATTGTTACCTCTCTCCCGAGCTGGTCCCCATGCTATCGGAGCCAGACGCAACCTCTGGCATCCGCACGTTCAGGACACGCACTTACGTGGAGCTTTCGGAAGGGGGAACGGTGTTGCTCGGACGCGATTCCCAGCAGAATTACCGCGCTCGTTCCAGCACCGAACTCATCGCCTCCGGCCCCCGCCTGGAACAAGTGGAAGGCAGCCACCTATGGCGTCGGCTCCCCCATGGCGAGGTGACGCACGGCAGTGATCCCGATCCTGTTCCTGCACTCGACAGGCCAACGGTGGAGGAATCGTCGGAAGCGGTCGCGCCCAAGCGTCCACGCACGACAGCGTCTCAAAGCGAGGCGGTGACCCAGGGCGAGCCGGCATTCACCAAGAACTGGGGGTTCGACCCGCGGTTCTCGACGTCGGAATTCATCACCCTGGGCGACATTCACTACAAGGTAGTGTCAAGCACCGCCGCCCGTGAGTATCCGATCACCTATGTCCAGTCGCCTACCCATCCCGCCTACGATTTTGACTTGCTCGAAGCCATTCTCCGACATACGCCTGACGAACAACCCCGAAGCGCGGTACGCATCCCCCCGGGCAATCACTGGGAAATCGACCCCAGGCTCCCTTTCGAGAAGCCCCTGACGGCCTATGTCAGGGAGGTCTTTCCAGAGGTCACCACCGTCACCCTGGAAAACATCGCGAGAAGGCAGTTTGAGCTCGCCAATGACTCATCGTTCGCCGACGGCGCGGGCTTGACCGCGCTCCGACAGATTTTCCACAGTTGGAAAAACGCGACGCCATCGCCGCACCCGCAATGGACCGATCCATTACTGATGCTTCCGATTCTCCCGACCTCCTCATCGTCCAGGGGCACTGCCCGCGCCATAGCGCTGCCCATCCCCTCCGCGACCGGAACGCTGGAACGGCTGGACTTCGATCCCCTGCGGTTCCAGCAACAATGGCTGTACTTCCTCACCACCTACTCGCCAGTGGATTTCAAGCGCTTCATGGCCGGCCTCCTGACCCGTAATGGCTATACGGTGATGGAGCCCAGCTCTTTCAGTAGCTTCCCGGCACTGGTATTCCAACGAACAGGTCATGACCACGTCTTTTACATGAGCCTGCATCGCACCAGGATCCCGAAGATCTCCCTGCCATCGTATACGGACCCGAACACAGCCGGTGTCCTCCTGGAAAACCAGGTGGGCGAGGCTGCCGCGAAAGTCGTCAGGGACGCCCAAAGTGCCAACAAGATCATCTGGCTCAAGGGGGGGTCCGAAATCCGCCCAGGCATTGCCGATACGGTCTTCATCATCCGGGACGACAATGCGCGGCTGTAGAGGCGCCACTCAAAAAAAAGCCCGCAGTGTGAGCGGGCGAAAAACCAAAGAAGCTTTATGGGCAGTCGCTTCCAGGGTAAGGCAGCTGCTTGGGGGATCAGCTGCCTCGATAGGTTGAATAGGCGTAGGGCGAAATCAGCAGGGGGACGTGGTAATGATCCTGCTCGGCGCAGATGCCGAAGCGCAGCACCACCACATCCAGGAACGCCGGCTCGGACAGCTGGACGCCACGGGCGCGGTAGTAATCGCCGGCATGGAATTGGATCTGGTAGACCCCGGAACGGTAGTCATCCCCCTGCAACAACGGCGCATCGCAACGGCCATCGCTGTTGGTCAACGCGCTGGCGACCAGGTGCAATTGCGAACCTTCCACTCGGTACAGCTCGATCCTGATCGAGCTGCCCGGGCAACCATGTGCCGCATCCAAAACGTGAGTAGTCAAGCGTCCCATTGATTGCGCGCGCCTCCTGATAGGTTGATAAGGACTGACCGCACCGTTTCGGAGCACGAAACGCTACGACAATGTGCGAATTAAGACACTTTAAATGGAAATTGTACACAATAAAAATCACACTCTTGCTTCACCCGCCCTCCAAGCCACGCTATGGCTCAATCTGCAGCCAATGCAATGGATACAATGACTTCGCCTCACCTGACTGACCGACTGGGCAGGTTTCTTGCAGCGTAGACCAAGCTGTGCCGACGATGAAAAATGCGAAAAATCAGGCTTACAAAGCGCGCATAAAGTTGTATACAATCACTTCATCGTCGTGACGCCAGCCTGAGATGCATTGCCCGGGCGCCACCTACATGGTTCGAACAAGAAGGAAGACTGCAGTGAGCGCTGACTACCCACGCGACCTGATCGGTTACGGCAGTAACCCTCCCCATCCCCACTGGCCGGGCGATGCCCGTATCGCCCTGTCCTTCGTGCTCAATTATGAAGAAGGCGGCGAGCGCAACATCCTGCACGGTGACAAGGAGTCCGAAGCGTTCCTCTCGGAAATGGTCGCGGCGCAACCGTTGCAGGGCGAACGCAACATGAGCATGGAGTCGCTGTACGAGTATGGCAGCCGCGCCGGGGTCTGGCGGATTCTCAAGCTGTTCAAGGAATTCGACATCCCGCTGACGATCTTCGCCGTGGCCATGGCCGCCCAGCGGCATCCGGATGTAATCCGTGCCATGGTCGCCGCCGGCCATGAAATCTGCAGCCACGGCTACCGCTGGATCGACTACCAGTACATGGACGAGGCCCAGGAGCGCGAGCACATGCTCGAAGCGATCCGCATCCTCACCGAGATCACCGGCGATCGCCCGCTGGGCTGGTATACCGGCCGCACCGGCCCGAACACCCGTCGGCTGGTGATGGAGGAAGGCGGCTTTCTCTATGACAGCGACACCTACGACGACGACCTGCCTTATTGGGAACCCAACACGCCCACTGGCAAGCCGCACCTGGTGATCCCGTACACCCTGGACACCAACGACATGCGTTTCACCCAGGTGCAGGGCTTCAACAAGGGTGACGATTTCTTCCAGTACCTCAAGGACGCTTTCGACGTGTTGTACGCCGAAGGGGCCGAGGCGCCGAAAATGCTCTCCATCGGGTTGCATTGCCGGCTGATCGGCCGCCCTGCTCGCCTGGCCTCCCTCAAGCGCTTCCTCGAATACGTCAAGGGCCATGAACGCGTCTGGTTCAGCCGTCGTGTCGACATCGCCCGTCACTGGCAGCAGACCCACCCGTATCAAGGGGCTTGGAAACCAGGAGCGTCGAAATGACCGTCTTCCAGACCCTCAAGCCTTCCACCATGGGCCGTGAAGCCTTCGTCAGGGCCTTTGCCGACATCTACGAACATTCGCCGTGGGTGGCCGAAAAAGCCTTCGACCTGGGCCAGGATCCCTCGATCGACGAGATCGAGACCCTGCACCAGCGCATGAGCGACATCCTTCTAAGCGCCGATCACGCCAGCCAACTGGCGCTGATCAACGCTCACCCGGACCTGGCCGGTAAAGCAGCCGTCCAGGGCCAACTGACCGAAGCCAGCACGAACGAACAGGCCGACGCCGGTATCCACCAATGCACGGCCGAAGAGTTTCAACGCTTCACCGAGCTGAACGAGGCCTACAAGGCCAAGTTCAGGTTTCCCTTCATCATGGCGGTAAAAGGCAGCAACCGGCATCAGATCCTCGCGGCGTTCGAAACGCGCATCCACAACCCGGTGGACACCGAGTTCCAATGCGCGCTGGCAGAGATCAACAAGATCGCGTTGTTCCGACTACTGACCCTTTAGCGAGCAGCCCTGGTGACCCAGGGCCGAGCAAGCATCCCCAGCCAATCAATCAAAAGGCAGACAAGAAGAATGAAAGCTTACGCCGTACCCTTCGAGAAATTCGTCAACCTGGCCGACGCCCGCCTGGGCACCAGGATCATCTCGGTCACCGATGACTGGTTCGCCGACGCCAACCGTCTGTTCCAGCCGACCCCGGCCGTGTGGAAAGAGGGCGTGTTCGACGACAACGGCAAGTGGATGGATGGCTGGGAGTCGCGCCGCAAGCGCTTCGAAGGCTACGACAGCGCAGTGATCCGCCTGGGTGTGCCAGGCTCGATCAAGGGCGTGGACATCGACACCTCATTCTTCACCGGCAATTATCCACCGTCGGCCTCCCTGGAAGCCTGTTTCTTGGCTGAAGGCGATCCGGACGAAAACACCCAGTGGACCGAAGTGCTGGCGGCCGTGGAATTGAAGGGCGACAGCCACCACTACCATGAGATCGCCAACGACCAGGCCTTCAGCCACCTGCGTTTCAACATCTACCCCGATGGTGGCGTGGCCCGCCTGCGTGTCCACGGCATTCCCTACCGCGACTGGTCGGCCATGGGCGACAACGAGCAGGTCGATCTGGCGGCGGCCCTCAATGGCGGGCGCGCCCTGGCCTGCTCCGACGAGCACTTCGGCCGCATGAGCAACATCCTCAACCCGGGCCGTGGCGTGAACATGGGCGATGGCTGGGAAACCGCCCGCCGCCGTACCCCCGGTAACGACTGGGTCATCGTCGCCCTGGGCCATGCCGGCATCGTCGAGAAAGTCATCGTCGACACCCTGCACTTCAAGGGCAACTACCCGGACAGCTGCTCGATCCAGGGCGCGTTCGTCAAGGGCGGCACCGACAGCCAGATCGAAACCCAATCGCTGTTCTGGCGCGAACTGCTGCCGAGCCAGAAACTGGAAATGCATGCCGAACACACCTTCGCCGAACAGATCAAGGCACTTGGGCCAATCACCCATATCCGCCTGAACGTCTTCCCGGATGGCGGTGTGAGTCGTCTGCGGGTGTTGGGCAAGGTATCGAAACAAGGGTGACCCCGAATCGCGGGCAAGCCCGTTCCCACATTTGCAATGCATTCCCCTGTGGGAGCGAGCTTGCTCGCGATGGCGACACGACAAACAACACAGAATTCAAGACAAGAAGACCAGCATGCGCACACTCAAGATCGAACCGTTGACCAAAGAAGCCTTCGCCCCGTTCGGTGACGTGATCGAAACCGACGGCAGCGATCACTTCATGATCAACAACGGCTCGACCATTCGCTTCCATCGCCTGGCGACGGTGCAAACCGCCACGCCGGACGATCAGGCGATCATCAGCATCTTCCGCGCCGACGCGCTGGACATGCCGCTGACCGTACGCATGCTGGAGCGCCATCCGCTGGGCAGCCAGGCCTTCATTCCGCTGCTCGGCAACCCCTTTCTGATCGTGGTCGCGCCACTTGGCGATGTACCTGTATCAGGCTTGGTCCGCGCCTTCGTCACCAACGGCAGGCAGGGCATCAATTACCATCGCGGCGTCTGGCACCACCCGGTGCTGACGATCGAAAAGCGGGATGACTTCCTGGTGGTTGATCGCAGTGGCACAGGCAATAACTGCGATGAGCATTTCTTCAAAGAGGATGATTGTCTGATCCTCGCCCCCCACCAATAAGAGAAGGTCCGATCACGCGAGAACAAGCGTGACGGGCGAGAGGTAACGACTGTGGAAGCACATATGCTGGAATGGCTGAACCTGAGCGTGCGCTGGGTTCACATGATCACTGGCGTGGCCTGGATCGGCGCGTCGTTCTACTTCGTCTGGCTGGAAAACAACCTCAATCGCGTCAACCCCAGGAGCGGCCTGGCCGGCGACCTGTGGGCCATCCACGGTGGCGGTATCTACCACCTGGAAAAATACAAGCTCGCGCCACCGTCCATGCCGGAGAATCTGCACTGGTTCAAGTGGGAAGCCTACTTCACCTGGATGTCGGGCATCGTGCTGCTGTGCCTGGTGTTCTACTGGAACCCGACCGTCTACCTGCTGGCTCCCGGCAGCGGCTTGAGCGGGCCCGAAGGCGTCGCCCTGGGACTCGGCTCGTTGCTCGTCGGCTGGTTCGTCTATTCCTTCCTCTGCGACTCGGCCCTGGGCAAATACCCCACCCTGCTCGGCCTGATCCTGTTCGTGCTGCTGATCGCCGCGGCCTACGGCTTCAGCAAGGTGTTCAGCGGACGCGGCGCCTACCTGCATGTCGGGGCCGTCATCGGCACGATCATGGTCGGCAACGTCTTCCGTATCATCATGCCGGCGCAACGCGCCCTGGTGGCCGCCATCGCCGAGAACCGCACCCCCGACCCGGCCCTGCCGGCCAAGGGTTTGCTGCGCTCGCGCCATAACAACTACTTCACGCTGCCGGTGCTGTTCATCATGATCAGCAACCACTTCCCGAGCACCTACGGCAGTCCATACAACTGGCTGATCCTGGCCGGGATCGCGGTAGCCGCGGTGCTGGTGCGTCACTATTTCAACACCCGCCACGACAGCAACCGGTTCGCCTGGACGCTGCCGGTCGGTGCCCTGGCCATGATTTGCCTGGCCTATGTCACAGGCCCCAAGGCCCCTCCCACCGCACCGGAAGTGACCAAGGCACCCGCGGCCATCGAATATCAACCCTTGCCCGAAACCGCAGCCGGAGGTGGGGCCAAGCCGCAAGCGGCGCCAGCGGCACCGGCCGCCCAACCCGCCCAGGCAAGCAACGCCCAGGGGCCCTCGTTCGAGAAGGTCCACAGCGTGATCCAGGAACGCTGCTCGGTCTGCCACTCGGCCAAACCCACCAGCCCGCTCTTCAGCGCCGCACCGGGCGGGGTGATGTTCGATACGCCGCAACAGATCCAGCAACAGGCCGCGCGTATCCAGGCCCAGGCCGTGACCACCCAGATCATGCCCCTGGGCAACATCACCCAGATGACCCAACAGGAACGCGACCTGATCGGCGCGTGGATCAGCCAGGGCGCGCGAACCAACTAAGGCCTGTGGGTTGATTGGCCGACGCCAACGTTCGTCCATCGATCAACCCCGCAGCCCCCAGCCCCCGTCATGCCACTGACAGGCACCGGCACATACCGCCGGTGGCCCGTCAGGGGCTGCTGCGCCTCAAACAATAAGAACTAGAGGAACGCAAGATGACCCAGACTCGCCGTTACGCCTCGGAAGCGCGGCAGACTCACCGTCGCAGGGTACTTGAGCCCCTCGGGGCAAGTCCGTATCCTGCGCGGCCGCTCGAATCCGGCCCACTCCAATAATTTCCAACGCCTGATCCTGCCGATGGCCCTTGCCGGCTTCGGCTCAATCCTGTCAGCCCCTGCCACGAACAGAAAGCTGACCGAACGGATGTTTATCCGTGGCAAAAGGCGCCACACCAGAGCGCTGACTTCAAAAAAATCACCAACCTTGGGAGCAAACCGAATGAAACGTACGTGCACCAGCCTGATTGTCGCGGGATCCCTGCTGGCCGGCAGCCAGGCGATGGCCGACGATCTGTTCCAGTGGCAGAACAACAGCCTGACCTACCTCTACGGCAAGGATTTCCAGATCAACCCGCGTATCCAGCAGACCGTGACCTTCGAACACGCCGATGCCTGGAAATACGGGGACAACTTCTTCTTCCTCGACCGGATCTTCTACAACGGCCAGGACGACAGCCAGTCCGGCCCGAATACCTACTACGGCGAGTTCAGTCCGCGCCTGTCGTTCGGCAAGCTCTTCGACCAGAAGCTGGCAGTGGGGCCGATCAAGGACGTGCTGCTGGCCATGACCTATGAGTTCGGTGAAGGCGACAACGAGTCCTACCTGATCGGCCCGGGCTTCGACCTGGCGGTCCCCGGCTTCGATTATTTCCAGTTGAATTTCTATAACCGCCAGACCGAAGGCTCCCGCCCCGGCGACGATGTCTGGCAGATCACGCCAGTCTGGGCCTACACCCTCCCGGTGGGTTCATCCGATATCCTGATCGACGGTTTCATCGACTGGGTGGTGGATAACGACACCAACGCCAAGGGCACCTACCACGCCAACCTGCACATCGTCCCGCAGATCAAGTACGACCTGGGCAAAGCGCTGAAACTGGGGGCCAAGCAGTTGTATGTGGGCGTGGAGTACGATTACTGGAAGAACAAGTACGCCATCGAAGACAGCGAAGCATTCAAGACCAACCAGAGCACCACCAGCTTCCTGCTCAAGTACCACTTCTGATCCGACTCGGTACAGGTCGATCCCGCCCCTGGAGCTCGCCACGCCCCCCTGTGGGAACGGGCTTGCTCGCAAGGGCGGCTGAGCATTCAACATCGGTGCAAGCCGATCCAACGCATTCGCGAGCGAGCCCGCTCACACAGGGGCTCGGCATGGAGTCATCCCTGGGCCAGCCCCAGGAACCGGGTCAACGCCTCGCGCTGCGCCAGTGCATCCTGGCGTCCCAGCTCGATCAGCTCGTTGCAATACCCCGCCTCGAACAACAGATAGCTCAGCACACCGGCACCGCTGGTCTTGGTCGCGCCCGGCCCGCGCAGGAACATTCGCAACGCGGCCGGCAGCTCCTGGCGATGGCGGGCGGCGATTTCGTCGATCGGCTGGCTGGGCGAAATCACCAGCACCTCTACCGGCGCGGCGCCCAACGCATGGGGCGATACGTTATCGGGCAGCAGATGGCTGAACCCGTTGAGACGCTGGAGCAACTCGATGTCACTTTCCAGGCTGTCAATGAAGGTACTGTTGAGCATGTGCCCACCGATCTGGGCCAGCGTCGGTTGTTGCCCGGTGTAGCTGCGCTCCACCGATTCCCGGGGGCTGGGGCCACGGGGGTTGCCGCTGACACCGATCACCAGCACCCGATTCGCCCCCAGGTGCAATGCCGGGCTGATGGGCGCCGACTGGCGTACCGCACCATCGCCGAAATATTGCGGGCCGATCTTGACGGGCGCGAACAGCAAGGGGATCGACGAACTGGCCAGCAGGTGTTCGACCGACAACAAGGCCGGCACGCCAACTCGACGATGTCGCAACCAGGCTTCGATGGTGCCGCGGCCCTGGTAGAAGGTCACGGCCTGGCCGGATTCATAGCCGAACGCGGTCACCGCCACGGCACGCAACTGCTGCTGCGCAATGGCCTGCTCGATACCCGAAGCATGGAATTGTGCCTGGAGCAGCTCGCGCAAGGGTGAGCTGTCGATCAACGCCACCGGCAACCGGGCACCCAGGCCCAGCAGACTGTGAGCGATGAACCGCGTCGCCTGGACGATCACGCCGCGCCAGTCGCTGCGCATGACCTGATGGCTGCGCACCGCCTGCCAGAACGCGGTCAGGCGCTCGATGGCGGCCTTGAAGTCCATCGCCCCGCTGGCCAGGCTGACCGCGTTGATCGCTCCGGCCGAGGTGCCGACAATCACCGGAAACGGGTTCTGCGCGCCGTCTGGCAACAACTCGGCAATTGCCGCCAATACACCTACCTGATACGCCGCCCGAGCCCCGCCGCCGGAAAGAATCAAACCTGTCACCGGTTCAGCTGGGGTCATCGCAACGCTCCGTGCTCATGAATGTGGACTACAGGTTCAACCGCGCTTGTCGTACAGCTTCGGCTCACCCGGCGGGCGGCTCTTGAACCGGCGATGGGCCCACAGGTATTGCTCGGGGCAAGCGCGCACCGATTGCTCCACCCATTGGTTGATACGAATGCAATCGGCTTCCTCGGTCTCGCCGGGGAAATCCTCCAGGGGCGCCTGGATCACCAGGCGATAGCCGCTGCCATCGGCCAGGCGCTCCTGGATGAACGGCACGACCCGCGCCTTGCCCAGGCGCGCGAACTTGGTGGTGGCCGTGACTGTCGCCGCCTGGATGCCGAACAGCGGCACGAAGATGCTCTGCTTGGCACCGTAGTCCTGGTCTGGCGCATACCAGATCGCCCGACCGGCGCGCAGCAGCTTGAGCATGCCACGCACATCGTCGCGCTCCACCGCCAGCGAGTCGAGGTTATGCCGTTCACGACCCTGGCGCTGAATATAATCGAACAGCGGATTCTTGTGCTCGCGGTACATGCCGTCGATGGTGTGCTGCTGGCCAAGCAATGCGGCACCGATTTCCAGCGTGGTGAAATGCAAGGCCATCAGGATCACGCCCTGGTTTTCGCGCTGGGCCTGCTTGAGATGCTCCAGGCCTTCGATATGAGCCAGCTTCGCCAGGCGCGAGCGCGACCACCACCAGCTCATGGCCATTTCGAAAAAAGCGATGCCGGTGGAAGCGAAGTTCTCCTTGAGCAGGCGCTTGCGCTCGGCCGCGGACTTTTCCGGGAAGCACAGCTCCAGGTTGCGCCGGGCAATGCGCCGCCGGTCGCCTGCCGCCCGGTACATCAGCGCCCCCAATGCGCGTCCGACCCGCAGCAGCCACGGATAAGGCAGCTGGACGACCAGCCACAACAGCCCCAGGCCGCACCAGAGCAACCAGAAACGCGGATGAAAAAAAGCGGTTTGAAAACGCGGGCGATCCATTACAGCTTCCATAAAGACATGGGCCGCGCATTCTACATCGTTCGACCCGGCTTGCGGCTCGCGGACGATCTCGTTATAAGTCTCGGCACTTTTAGTGACAAGCCGTTGTACGCCGACCATGAGCCAAACCGAACCGCTAGACCAAGATCCCGTGTTCCAGCTGAAGGGCAGCATGCTCGCCATTACGGTGCTGGAGCTGGCCCGCAACGACCTGGAGGGCCTCGACCGACAGCTCACGGCGAAAGTCGCGCAAGCCCCGAACTTCTTCAGCAACGCTCCACTGGTGCTGGCCCTGGACAAGTTGCCTCCTGGCGAAGGTGCGGTGGACCTGCCCGGCCTGATGCGCGTCTGTCGCCAGCACGGCCTGCGCACCCTGGCGATCCGTGCCAGCCGCATCGAGGACATCGCCGCGGCAATCGCCGTGGACATTCCCGTGCTGCCACCATCCGGTGCCCGGGAACGGCTGCTGGAACCAGGCCCGGCCGAATCGACGAAAAAGCCGGAAAAACCGCCGGAGCCCACCGTCAAGCCGACCCGCGTGATCACCTCGCCAGTACGTGGTGGCCAGCAGATCTATGCCCAGGGTGGCGATCTGGTGGTGGTGTCCTCGGTCAGCCCGGGAGCGGAACTTCTGGCCGATGGCAACATCCATGTATACGGCCCGATGCGCGGCCGAGCGCTGGCCGGCGTCAAGGGCGATACGAAAGCCAGGATCTTCTGTCAGCAATTGAGCGCTGAACTGCTCTCTATCGCCGGACAGTACAAGGTTTCCGAGGATCTGCGCCGCGATCCGCTATGGGGGGCCGGCGTCCAGGTCAGCCTGTCGGGCGACGTGTTGAACATCATTCGGCTTTGACGGATACTGCCGCATTTTCCAAGCATCTCTGAAACGTAGCGAAAACGGCTGAAACGACGTAGGAAACAGGACCAGGCAGTGTTTACCGGAGGTAGACTCGGCCCTGCACCCTGTTCCAGCCAAGCCTGTCCAATTGCCGCCGTTCTCTAGAGATGTTTTTCAGGGGCTGACAAAGTCCTTTTTCCTTAGGGGTGAAACACCTTGGCCAAGATTCTCGTGGTTACATCCGGCAAGGGTGGTGTGGGTAAGACCACCACCAGCGCCGCTATCGGTACCGGCCTCGCTCTGCGCGGCCACAAGACAGTCATCGTCGACTTCGACGTCGGCCTGCGAAACCTGGACCTGATCATGGGTTGCGAGCGCCGCGTGGTCTATGACTTCGTCAACGTGGTCAACGGTGAAGCGAACCTGCAACAGGCCCTGATCAAGGACAAGCGCCTTGAGAACCTCTACGTGCTGGCCGCCAGCCAGACCCGTGACAAGGACGCGCTGACCCAGGAAGGCGTGGAAAAAGTCCTGATGGAGCTCAAGGAGCAGTTCGAATTCGTCGTCTGCGACTCGCCGGCCGGTATCGAAAAAGGTGCCCACCTGGCCATGTACTTCGCTGACGAAGCGATCGTCGTGACCAACCCGGAAGTCTCCTCGGTGCGTGACTCCGACCGCATGCTGGGCCTGTTGGCGAGCAAGTCCCGTCGCGCCGAGAAAGGCGAGGAGCCTATCAAGGAACACCTGCTGATCACCCGCTACCACCCGGAGCGTGTCGAGAAGGGCGAAATGCTCGGCGTCGAAGACGTCAAGGAAATCCTCGCCGTGCGGCTGCTCGGCGTGATCCCTGAATCCCAGGCGGTGCTCAAGGCATCCAACCAGGGCGTCCCGGTGATCCTCGACGACCAGAGCGACGCCGGCCAGGCCTACAGCGATACCGTTGACCGCCTGCTGGGCAAAGACCTGGAACACCGGTTCCTCAACGTCGAGAAGAAGGGATTCTTCGAGCGCCTGTTTGGAGGTAGGTAATGAACCTTTTTGACTTCTTTCGTGCCAACAAAAAGCCCAGTACCGCCTCGGTCGCGAAAGAGCGTCTACAGATCATCGTGGCGCACGAACGCGGCCAACGCAGCACCCCGGACTACCTGCCTTCCCTGCAGAAGGAACTGGTCGAAGTGATCCGCAAGTACGTCAATATCGGCAACGATGACGTGCATGTCGCACTGGAAAGCCAGGGCAGCTGCTCGATTCTGGAACTCAATATCACCCTGCCGGATCGCTGATCGATCCTGCGGGAGCCACGGCGGCTCGGACCCCACTGCCTTTGTGGGAGCGAGCTTGCTCGCGAAGACGGCAGCACATCCAGCATCGATGTGCTTTCAAAACCGCTTTCGCGAGCAAGCAGCTCCCTCAAGGGCCGGGTCCGAGCCGCCGTTGGCGTTTGTACCGAGACTGTTTTCAATGCCCCTGTCCAACATCCGTATCATTCATCAGGACGCCGCTATCCTGGTGGTCGACAAGCCGACCCTGTTGCTGTCGGTCCCCGGCCGGGCCGATGACAACAAGGACTGCCTGATCACCCGCCTGCAGGAAAACGGTTATCCGGAAGCCCGGATCGTACACCGGCTGGACTGGGAGACCTCCGGCATCATTCTGCTGGCCCGCGATCCCGACACTCATCGCGAGTTGTCCCGGCAGTTCCATGACCGTGAAACCGAGAAGGCCTACACGGCGCTGTGCTGGGGCCAGCCAGCACTGGACAGCGGCAGCATCGACCTGCCCTTGCGCTATGACCCACCGACCAAGCCACGTCACGTGGTGGACCATGAGCACGGCAAGCACGCCCTGACCTTCTGGCGAGTGCTGGAACGTTGCGGTGACTGGTGCCGGGTCGAACTGACGCCGATCACCGGGCGCTCGCACCAGTTGCGCGTACACATGCTCTGCATCGGCCATCCGCTGCTGGGCGACGGGCTCTATGCCCACCCTCAGGCCCTGGCTGCCTGGCCCCGCCTCTGCCTGCATGCCAGCATGCTGAGTTTCACTCATCCGCAAAGTGGCGAACGCCTGCGTTTCGAGTGCCCGGCGCCCTTCTGATCGTCCCTGGCCGAGACATGAGTTTTCAACCGAGAAGCCCCTGAATGCAGGTCATTGATTTCCAAGGAACACCCGTCAAGAAAGTCCGTCACCAACTGCTGTACCTGATTTATGGCGACAAGCAGGTGTACCGGCACGAAGCCAAGTTCAGCATCCTGACAGCCCTGAGCCATGGTCAGTCATCGACGATGCCGCATATCAGAATCCTGACCGACAGGCCCGAGGACTACCTTGGCTGGCCCGTCGAGACCCTTGCCCTGACGCCACAGTTGCTGAGCGAATGGCAAGGCAACAATGGCTACATTCACAGACGCAAGGCCTGTGCAATCGCCGCAGGGTTGAAGCTGGCGCACAAGACCCTGTTCGTCGACACCGACACACTGTTCCTCGCCCACCCGGGGTCATTATTCCAACAGATCCAGCCAGGACAGAACCTGATGGACAGCTTTGAATATCACTGGGACCAGGTGTGCGAACGCGAGACCTACCTCCGCCTGGGTAACTGCCTGCGTGCCCACGGCGTCAGTCGGGGGAACGGCTTCAAGCTCTATAACAGCGGGCTGTGCGGCGTTAACGATAACGACGCGTCGTTGCTGGAGCAGGCCATCGAGCGGATCGATGAATGGACCGAAGGTGGCTTTGACATCCACACCATAGAGCAGATCGCGATCTCATTCACGCTGCGCAACCAGACCATCAGGAAAACCGACAGACACGTCTATCACTATTTTGGGCATAAGCAGTTTTTCCACACCATGCATGCGCACTTCTTCGCGCAGCATGGGGAAACGTTCGATGCGCAATTGATAGAACGCAGCCGCGACGTACCGCGAAGCCGACCACTCCCGCCTATCTGGAGACGCCTGAAGATAAAATGGCAGTTGCGCAATCAACGCGGCGCCTTTTATAGAATCGGTCGTGACCTGCTGTATGGCAGCGAGGCGCCGCAGAATCCCTACTTCAACCTTTGCCGACATCATTGGTGGGACTCGGCATCGCGAGAGATCAATCGCCTGGAACCCGAACGCCGAAAGAAGTCCTTCGGCCAATTGGAACAATGGCCGCAGCAAATGCCTGCGCCCTCCAGAGCTCAAGACAAGTCATTGATACTGGCGCAGCTGAATCGGCAGGTCACGCCTTCGGCCTGATCGATACCGGGGACGCGAGGCCCTGAGCAACGGGATTGGATCTGCAATGCAGGCTGTCGATGGGGTAAACTCGCGCCCATTGCTGTCTGGAGTTATTTATGCGCGCAGAGTTGAACCAGGGCCTGATCGATTTCCTCAAGGCCTCTCCTACCCCGTTCCATGCCACCGCCAGCCTCGCCAAGCGCCTTGAGGCGGCGGGTTATCAGCGTCTTGACGAACGCGAAACCTGGGCCACCGAGGCCAACGGTCGCTACTACGTCACGCGCAACGACTCTTCGATCATCGCCTTCAAACTGGGCCGCAACGCCCCCCTGCACGACGGCATCCGCCTGGTTGGTGCCCATACCGACAGCCCTTGCCTACGGGTCAAGCCCCAACCTGAACTGCAGCGCCACGGGTTCTGGCAGTTGGGCGTGGAAGTCTACGGCGGCGCGTTGCTGGCGCCGTGGTTCGACCGTGACCTGTCCCTGGCCGGGCGCGTGACCTTCCGCCGCGATGGCAAGGTCGAGAGCCAGTTGATCGATTTCAAGGCGCCGATCGCCACCATTCCGAACCTGGCCATCCACCTCAATCGTGAAGCCAACCAGGGCTGGGCCATCAACCCACAGAACGAATTGCCGCCGATCCTCGCCCAGTTCGCCGGTGACGAACGCGTCGACTTCCGTGCCGTGCTCACCGACCAACTGGCCCGCGAACACGGTCTGAATGCCGATGTGGTGCTCGATTACGAGCTGAGCTTCTACGACACCCAGAGCGCCGCCATCGTTGGCCTGCATGGCGATTTCATCGCCGGCGCGCGCCTGGACAACCTGTTGTCCTGCTATGCGGGGCTGCAGGCCTTGCTGAACGCCGATACCGAAGAAACCTGCGTACTGGTGTGCAACGATCACGAGGAAGTCGGCTCCTGCTCGGCCTGCGGGGCCGATGGCCCGATGCTGGAGCAGACCCTGCGCCGTCTGCTGCCTGAAGGCGAAGAGTTCGTACGGACCATTCAGAAATCGCTGCTGGTCTCCGCCGACAACGCCCACGGCGTACATCCCAACTATGCCGACAAGCACGACGCCAACCATGGCCCCAAGCTCAATGCAGGGCCGGTGATCAAGGTCAACTCCAACCAACGCTACGCCACCAACAGCGAAACCGCCGGGTTCTTCCGTCACCTGTGCATGGCCGAAGAAGTACCGGTGCAAAGCTTCGTGGTGCGCAGCGACATGGGCTGCGGTTCGACCATCGGTCCGATCACCGCCAGCCAGTTGGGGGTGCGTACCGTGGACATCGGCCTGCCGACCTTCGCCATGCACTCGATCCGCGAACTGTGCGGCAGCCATGACCTGGCGCACCTGGTGAAGGTGCTGAGCGCGTTCTATGCCTCTCGTGAGCTGCCCTGAACCGCCAAACCTGTCCGGACCGGAGATCCGCAGCAGAGACAAGCAGACTCCTGTGGCGAGGGGATTTATCCCCGCTGGGTTGCACAGCAACCCTATGCCCTACCGGATGATCGCGGCGACCGACGAATCCTGGGACTGCTTCGCAGTCCTGCGGGGATAGATCCCGTCGCCACAAATGTGTTCGCCTCCGGATCGCGGCTCATGTGATGTACATCATCACACCCCGGCCAATCCCCAACTAGACTGACCTTATCCCTCCCTGGACAAGGCTGTCGCCATGATTTCCATGTCTTCGTTGAACGCCATGCTGGTGCCCATTCTGGCCGGCATGGTCCTGCTGGGCATCGGCTTCAATTTCCGCGACAAGAATGTCGGGGTCTTCGCCATGTGGATCGGCATGCTGCTGATCCTGGCCACGGTCCTGTTCAGGATTCTCGCCAAGCTCAACGAGTCGCTGTAGCGCCGGGTCAGGTTGTCTGTTCCGGCACATCCACACCGACATGGATCGCATCATGCCGCCAGAATTCCAGGTCGCAGTCGATCAGGCGCTGGTGCTGGTCGTAATTGACCCGGGCAATGCGCAGCCCGGGGCTGCCCACTGACACCTTCAACGCTGCCGCAGCCTCCGGCTGCAAGGACGTGGGAACGATTTCGAATTTCACCCGGCCGTAATGCAAGTCGTAATGGCGGGCATACAACTCGGTCATGGACTGGTTCAGGTCGAGCTGGAGGATGTCGGGAAAATACTGCGGATTCAGGTAATGCTCGACATACAGCACCAGGCGCTCATCGATACGCCGCACGCGGCAGATCTGGATCACCCTCGACAGCGCCGGCAATTGTAGCCATGCGCACACCGCCGCCGAAGCCGGCTGCATCCGCGCCGAAATCACCTGGGTGGAAGGCACCCGCCCCTGGGCCGTCACCATGGCGTGGAAATGGCTGCGTTGCATCAGGTTGTAGGCCAGCCGTGGCGGCGAGACGAACCAGCCCCGGCGCTCCTCGCGATAGATCTGTCCCTGGGCCTCGAGCTGCAACAAGGCCTCACGCACGGTGATTCGCGTTGTCCCGAATAACTCACTGAGCTTGCGCTCGGCCGGCAGCTGGCTGCCGGGGGCCAGCAATCCGTGGTCGAGCTGCTCTTGCAGGACCTGGCCGATGGTTGTCACCGCCTTGGTTGCATCGATGCGCATCAAACGTTACCTATCTGGACTAGACCAGCACTGTTTCCGGGCAGAAATCGATGGACCATCGATCCTGTTCTCATGCCTGCAAGCCTAGGCACGGCATATGACTGCTAGATGACAGAGCCGCCGAACGGTCACTTCACCCCCCCTGCAAAATCATAGCCAAGTCCTTTCAGATCAGATGTTTAACCATGGTCTACGCTTAAATCTCAGGCGCTTTGCTCGAGTCTCGCAGCCGTGGCGCCCTTTCGCATCGACATCAAATTGTCACAGGGCCCGCTTAAATTGGCTCAGGTATTGCTGACCTAGACCAACACAACCGCAATCGCAGCGTTGAATACGCCCATAGGAGCTTCGGATGAAACAGCTTTTCCTGGCATCACTGTTAGGCTCGACCATCGCCATGTGCACCGCCGCCATGGCCGCTGATACCGATCTGAAAACACTGGAAGCCGCTGCGAAAGCGGAAGGCGCCGTCAATAGCGTCGGCATGCCTGATGACTGGGCGAACTGGAAAGGCACCTGGGACGACCTGGCCAGGCTCTACGGCTTGAAGCACATCGACACTGACATGAGCTCGGCACAGGAAATCGCCAAGTTCGCCGCCGAGAAAGACAACGCCAGCGCCGACATCGGCGACGTCGGCGCGGCCTTCGGCCCGATCGCGGTCAAGCAGGGCGTGGTCCAGCCTTACAAGCCAAGCACCTGGGAACAGATTCCGGACTGGGCCAAGGACAAGGACGGCAACTGGGCACTGGCCTACACCGGCACCATCGCATTCATCGTCAACAAGAAGCTGTTGCACGGCTCCGAAGTGCCGACCAAATGGGCCGACCTGAAAACCGGCAAGTACAAAGTCTCCATCGGCGACGTGAGCACCGCGGCCCAGGCCGCCAATGGCGTGCTGGCGGCGGCCCTGGCCAACGGCGGTGACGAGAAGAACCTGCAACCGGCCCTGTTGATGTTCGCCGACATCGCCAAGCAAGGGCGCCTGTCCATGGCCAACCCGACCATCGCCACCATGGAAAAAGGCGAAGTGGAAGTCGGTGTGGTCTGGGACTTCAACGGCCTGAGCTACAAGGCCAAGATGGCCAACCCGGATGACTACGTCGTGCTGATTCCTTCCGATGGCTCGGTCATTTCCGGCTACACCACCATCATCAACAAATACGCCAAGCACCCGAACGCCGCCAAGCTGACCCGTGAATATATCTTCAGCGACGCCGGCCAGATCAACCTGGCCAAGGGCAACGCCCGTCCGATCCGCGCCGAGCACCTGAAACTGCCGGAAGAGGTCAAGACCAAGCTGCTGCCCAACGAGCAGTACAAGGGCGTGACGCCAATCAAGGACGCCGATGCGTGGGAAAAAACCTCCAAGGCACTGCCGCAGAAGTGGAATGAAGAAGTCATCGTCGAAATGAAGTGAGGCGGTAGTCAGCCCCGCTCGGATATCCAACGAAGACCCCCTTGTGGGAGCGAGCTCGCTCGCGATAGCGGTGTATCAGCCAACATTGATGTCGACTGACACGCCCTCATCGCGAGCAAGCTCGCTCCCACATCTGATCTGCGCTGAATCCGAGCTTTCTGGTTTCCATCCGGAGTCCCGGTCCCTATGAAACACAATGTCATCCTGGTAGTGCTCGACGGCCTCAACTACGAAGTCGCGCGCCATGCCATGGGACATCTGCAGGCGTATGTCGGCGCAGGACGCGCGGCGCTCTACAAACTGGAATGTGAACTGCCGGCCCTGTCCCGTCCTCTTTATGAATGCATCCTCACCGGCGTCGAGCCCATCGACAGCGGCATCGTGCACAACAACGTCTCGCGCCTGTCGAACCAGCGCAGCGTCTTCCACTACGCCACCGACGGCGGGTTGAGCACGGCAGCGGCGGCGTATCACTGGATCAGCGAGCTCTACAACGCCTCACCGTTCATATCGGCCCGCGACCGGCATACCGAAAATCCCGACCTGCCCATCCAGTACGGGCATTTCTACTGGAACGACCACTATCCCGATTCCCACCTGTTCGCCGACGCCGAACATCTTCGTCAGCGCTACCAGCCTAATTTCCTCCTGGTTCATCCGATGAACATCGACGATGCCGGTCACCAGCACGGCCTCGACACCCCGCAATATCGCAACAGCGCCCGCTCGGCCGACATCAACCTGGCGGTCTATCTGCAAGCCTGGCTCGACGCCGGTTACCAGGTGCTGGTGACCGCCGACCACGGCATGAACAACGACCGCTCCCACAACGGCATGCTGGCCGAGGAACGCGAGGTGCCGCTGTTTGTCCTGGGCGACAGCTTCAGCCTCGACCCCGAGGCAACGCCTCGCCAGGTCGAACTGTGCGGCACCGTCTGCCAGTTGCTGGGTGTCGAGCACGACAAACCCTATTGCCAGGAGTTGCTCAAGTGAATGCCATGACACGCGGCAAATGGCTGGCAGCCTTGTGCCTGGTGCCTTTCGCGATTTTCTTCATCGTGTTCCAGATCGCCCCGCTGCTCTGGGTACTGGTCAATAGCCTGGAATCGGAAGAGTTCGGCTGGGGCCTGGCCAATTTCAGCAAGATCTTCAACTCCAAGTTCTATCGCCAGGCGATCCAGCACAGCCTGGAAATCAGCTTCTGGTCCAGCGTGTTCGGCATCGTCATCGCTGTATTGGGCAGCTATTCATTGCGCCGGGTCGATTCGCGCCTGCGCAATTTCGTCAACGCTTTCGCCAACATGACCAGCAACTTCGCCGGCGTGCCCCTGGCCTTCGCGTTCATCATCCTGCTGGGGTTCAACGGCAGCATCACCCTGATGCTCAAACAGGCCGGCGTGATCGAGGATTTCAACCTGTATTCGAAAACCGGGCTGATCATCCTCTACACCTACTTCCAGATTCCCCTGGGGGTGCTGCTGCTCTATCCGGCCTTCGACGCCCTGCGCGAAGATTGGCGCGAGTCCGCCGCCCTGCTGGGGGCCAGTGGCTGGCAGTTCTGGCGGCACATCGGCCTGCCGGTGCTGACCCCGGCGCTGCTGGGCACGTTCGTGATCCTGCTGGCCAACGCCCTGGGGGCCTACGCAACGGTCTACGCCCTGACCACCGGCAACTTCAACGTCCTGCCCATCCGCATCGCCGCCATGGTGTCCGGGGATATCTCCCTCGACCCGAACATGGCCAGCGCCCTGGCCGTGGTCCTGGTGGCGTTGATGACCCTGGTGACCATCGTCCATCAGTTGCTGCTCAAGAGGAGCTACCATGTCGCGCGCTGAATCGGGCCCTGCCGGGCTCTATCACCGGGTGGTGGTATACGTGCTGTTCGCCATCCTGCTGCTGCCCCTGGTCGGCACCCTGGTCTACTCCATCGCCAGCAGCTGGTCGGCCACCGTGCTGCCCAGCGGCTTCACGTTCAAATGGTATGTGCAACTGTGGAGCGATCCGCGGTTTCTCGGCGCGTTCGGCCAATCGCTGGTGGTGTGCGTCGCAGCGCTGGTGCTTTCGGTGGTGCTGATCCTGCCGCTGTTGTTCGTGGTGCATTACCACTTCCCGAAGCTCGACGCGCTGATGAATATCCTCATCCTGCTACCCTTCGCGGTACCGCCGGTGGTGTCTTCGGTGGGGCTGCTTCAGCTCTACGGCTCCGGGCCACTGGCGATGGTGGGCACGCCATGGATCCTGATCGGCTGCTATTTCACGGTCGCCCTGCCGTTCATGTACCGGGCGATCACCAACAACCTGCAGGCCATCAACCTGCGCGACCTGATGGATGCCGCCCAATTGCTCGGTGCCAGCACCTTCCAGGCGGCGTTCCTGGTAGTGCTGCCGAACCTGCGCAAGGGCCTGATGGTGGCATTGCTGCTGTCGTTCTCGTTCCTGTTCGGCGAGTTCGTCTTCGCCAATATCCTGGTAGGCACCCGTTATGAAACCCTGCAGGTCTACCTGAACAACATGCGCAACAGCAGCGGCCACTTCACCAGTGCGCTGGTGATTTCCTACTTCTTTTTCGTACTGGTCCTGACCTGGGCGGCCAATATCTTGAACAAGGACAAAAGCCAATGAGCTACGTCAGCGTCCAACACCTGCAGAAAAGCTACGCCGGCACCCCTGTATTCAGCGACATCAATTGCGAGATCCACAAGGGCGAATTCGTCACCCTGCTGGGCCCGTCAGGTTGTGGCAAGTCCACGCTGCTGCGTTGCATCGCCGGCCTGACGGCGGTGGACGCCGGCCAGATCCTGCTGGACGGCCAGGACATCGTCCCGCTGAGCCCACAGAAGCGCGGGATCGGCATGGTCTTCCAGAGCTACGCCCTGTTTCCCAACATGACTGTGGAGCAGAACGTGGCCTTCGGGCTGCGCATGCAGAAGGTCGACGCCTCGGACAGCCACCAGCGTGTGTCGGAGATCCTGCGCCTGGTGGAGCTGCACGACTTTGCCGCCCGCTATCCCCATCAACTCTCCGGCGGCCAGTGCCAGCGCGTCGCCCTCGCCCGCTCCCTGGTGACCCGGCCACGCCTGTTGCTGCTGGACGAGCCGTTATCGGCCCTGGATGCGCGGATTCGCAAACACCTGCGCGAACAGATCCGTCAGATCCAGCGCGAGTTGGGCCTGACCACGATTTTCGTCACACACGATCAGGAAGAAGCCCTGACCATGTCTGACCGGATTTTCCTGATGAACCAAGGAAAGATCGTACAAAGCGGCGATGCCGAGACCCTCTACACTGCGCCAGTGGATGTCTTTGCCGCCGGCTTCATCGGCAACTACAACCTGCTGGACGCCGACAGCGCCACCCGGCTGCTGCAACGGCCGGTGAACAGCCGCATCGCGATTCGTCCGGAAGCCATCGAGCTGAACCGCAGCGGCGAGGCCGATGCGCTGATCCGCAGCCACAGCCTGTTGGGCAATGTCATCCGCTACCGGGTCGAGGCCCGTGGCGTGGAACTGGTGGTGGATGTGCTCAACCGCTCCGCCGCCGACCTGCACCCTGATGGCGCTCGATTGGCACTTTCCATCGATCCGTCGGCGCTGTGTGAGGTAGCCTGATGGCTTTGTCGATTCTGAAGCTGATACTGAAAAGGGAAACGCGCTGATGGCCCTGGCAATTTTTGATCTGGACGAAACCCTGATCCACGGCGACTGCGCCACCCTCTGGAGCGAGCAGATGGGCCGACTGGGGTGGGTCGACCCCGAGTCGTTCATGCGTCGCAACAATGAGCTGATGGACGCCTACAGTCACGGCAAGCTACGCATGGAAGAGTACATGGACTTCAGCCTGGAGCCGATGATCGGCCGCACGCCGGAAGAAATCGAGCATCTGGTGGCACCATGGGTGGAAGATTTCATCGAACCGATCATCTTCAGCGACGCCACCAAGGCCATCGCCGAACACCGCAAGGCCGGCGACCGGATCCTGGTGATCTCCGCCTCGGGCACGCACCTGGTCAAGCCGATTGCCGAACGCCTGGGCATCGATGAGATCCTGGCGATCGATCTCGAGGTCGCCCATGGGGCATACACTGGCAAGACCGTAGGCGTCCTGACCTACCGCGAAGGCAAGATCACGCGGCTGCTGGACTGGCTGGATGCGGAAGAAGAGAATCTCGAAGGCGCGAGTTTCTATTCCGATTCGCGAAATGATCTGCCGCTGCTGCTCAAGATCGATCACCCGCATGTGGTGAACCCGGATCCGGAATTGAAGGCCTATGCCGAATCGGCCGGCTGGCCGATCCATAGCTGGACATGAAGCCAGCTCCCAGGCTTGGGTGGCGAAAGGTTCAGACAAAGCCTGGGGTTTGTACGAAAAGCCTACAGCCCGCAATACACCTGCATCGCATTCAGGGCCGTGTCATCCCCACTGCCCTGATCGGGCTCACTCTTGAGGCGCAATCCCCAGACATACTGCCCCTGGGGGCAGTAGGCAGCCGCTCCCCAAGTTCCCCACGGCCCTTGTTCCGATGTATCCGAAGGCACTTGCCCCCAGACAGCCTCGACAACTATCAGCAAGAGTGCACAAACCGACGCGTGCAAGGCGACATGGCCTGACATGACAGCGCCCTACTTGAACTTGGAAAAGGCTTTTGCCAGATCCAGAATTGTTTTTTCGTCTTGCCTGTCCATATCACCGTCGCCATCAATGTCGGTTTTGACGTTGACGGTGTCGTAGGGTCCGTTCTTTTTCGAAGCCGTGACAAAGGTCGCGAACTGCAATTTCCTGCCTTTGTAGATCTCCAGGACAACGTCGGGCGATCTATTGTCGTCAACGTACTCTTGGCTCATGCGGAGTTCTTTTGTAGCCATCACATCACCTCTTCTGTTAGTGACACTGAACAGAGAGACAACTATTACTCTCGAACCCACTCTAGGGCGGCTTTCTCCATGGTGTCTACTGTCAGACCTGACAGGTGCATGGGCTTTCCAGCGGAGCGAACAGCCTGGCGTGTTCACCGATCCACGACGGAGGTTCGCTTCCTCGCCGGAGTGTCGTCAGAACAGTGCAGGGGGGAAACAGACCCCGCTTATCGGACAATCTGCTTCCCATGGGCCAGGGATCAGCTCAGGCTTTCATCGATTACCAGCACCAACTTGCCTGACACTTTGTTGCTCGCCAGCTCTGCAAACGCCGCTTCGGCATCCCCGATGGCAAAGGTCCCGGCCAGTTGCGGACTCAGGCGTTTCTCGCTGAACAGCGGCCAGACATGCTCGCCCAACTCTCGCAGCAGATCGGCTTTGAACTGCCCATCGCGACTGCGCAGGGTCGAGCCCAGCAACTGGATGCGCTTGGCAAGTACCTGCGCCAGGTCCAGCTGGGTTTCCCGACCGCCCATCAGGCCGATCAATACCCAACGCCCGTCAACTGACAAAAGTTTCACGTTGAGCGGGGCGTAACTGGCGCCCACCGGATCGAGAATCACGTCGAAGGGACCGAAGTCGTTCAGGCTGTCCATGCCATCGGTGCGAACCACGCCGCCCTGAGCGCCCAACGCCTCGCAATAGGCCAACCGATCCGCCGAGCCAACACTGACCCAGCACGGGTTGCCGAACGCCTTGCACAGCTGGATAGCCGCCGATCCGACGCCACTGGCTCCGGCGTGCAGGAGCACTTTCTCGCCCGGCTTGAGCGCAGCCAGCTGAAACAGATTCAGCCATGCGGTGCTGTAGACCTCAGGCAGCGCGGCGGCTTCAGCCATGGAAAGGCCCTCGGGCACGGGCAGGACATGCCGGCCATCGACCACCACTTCCTGCGCCATACCGCCGCCGGCGAGCAAGGCACAGACACGGTCGCCAACCTGCCAGGACGAGCCCGGCCCTACCTCGCTGATCACTCCGGAACACTCCAGCCCCAGTACCTGACTGGCACCGGGCGGCGGCGGGTAATGCCCGGCCTTTTGTAACAAATCGGCCCGATTCAGGCCGGCAGCCGCCACGCGGATGCGAACTTGGCCGGCATCACATGCCGGACTTGGCTCATCAGCCCATACCACTTGGCCTTCAACGCCTTGCAATGCTTTCACGGTGCCTCCATAGTGAGTCTCGACTGGGCCCGTTGCCGCAACGCCGGGCTTTCTTGCATTATGCGCCCGGGCCACATGGAACCGGCGACTTCAAAGACGGCCTAATATGCGTTATCAATTGTCCCTGCGTCGAATCAGTATGAAGCACCTGTTCCCCAGCACTGCCCTTGCGCTTGTCATTGGCCTCGGTCTGTTGCCGCTGTCGAGCGATACGTTCGCAGCCAACAGCTGGGACAAGCTTCAACCCGATCGCGACGAGGTCATTGCCAGCCTTAACGTCGTCGAGTTGCTCAAGCGCCATCACTACAGCAAGCCTCCCCTCGACGATGCACGCTCCGTCATCATCTATGACAGCTACCTGAAGCTGCTCGATCCGTCGCGCAGTTATTTCCTGGCCAGCGACATCGCCGAATTCGACAAGTGGAAAACCCAGTTCGACGACTTCCTCAAGAGCGGCGACCTGAACGCAGGGTTCATCATCTACAAACGCTACCTGGATCGCGTGAAAGCGCGTCTGGACTACGCCCTTGCCGAACTGAACAAAGGCGTCGACAAAATCGACTTCAATGCCAAGGAAACCTTGCTGGTGGATCGCAAGGACGCCCCCTGGCTCAAAAACACCGCCGAACTGGACGACCTGTGGCGCAAACGCGTCAAGGACGAAGTCCTGCGCATGAAGATCGCCGGCAAGGAACCCAAGCAGATCCAGGAAACCCTGATCAAGCGCTACAAGAATCAGCTGGCACGCCTGGACCAGACCCGCGCCGAGGACATCTTCCAGGCGTATATCAACACCTTCGCCATGTCCTACGACCCGCATACCAATTATCTGTCACCGGATAACGCGGAAAACTTCGACATCAACATGAGTCTGTCCCTGGAAGGCATCGGTGCGGTGCTGCAGAGCGACAACGACCAGGTGAAAATCGTGCGCCTGGTGCCGGCAGGCCCCGCCGACAAGACCAAGCAGGTAAGCCCGGCGGACAAGATCATCGGCGTCGCCCAGGGTGACAAGGAAATGGTCGATGTGGTCGGCTGGCGCCTGGACGAAGTGGTCAAGCTGATCCGTGGTCCGAAAGGCTCGGTGGTGCGCCTGGAAGTCATCCCGGCCAGCAATGCCCCGAACGACCAGACCAGCAAGGTCGTGTCGATTACCCGTGAAGCGGTGAAGCTGGAAGAACAGGCCGCGAAGAAATCGGTCCTCAAACTCAAGCAGGACGGTAAGGACTACAAGCTCGGCATCATCGAGATCCCGGCCTTCTACCTGGACTTCAAAGCCTTCCGCGCCGGTGACCCGGACTACAAGAGCACCACTCGCGACGTCAAGAAACTGCTGACCGAATTGCAGAAGGAAAAGGTCGACGGCGTGGTCATCGACTTGCGCAACAATGGCGGTGGTTCCCTGCAGGAAGCAACCGAGCTGACCAGCCTGTTCATCGACAAGGGCCCGACCGTGCTGGTACGCAACGCCGATGGCCGGGTGGATGTGCTCGAAGACGAAAACCCGGGCGCGTTCTACAAGGGCCCGATGGCATTGCTGGTCAATCGCCTGTCGGCTTCGGCCTCGGAGATCTTCGCTGGCGCCATGCAGGACTACCACCGGGCGCTCATCATCGGTGGCCAGACCTTCGGCAAAGGCACCGTGCAGACCATCCAGCCGCTCAACCATGGCGAGCTGAAACTGACCCTGGCCAAGTTCTACCGGGTTTCCGGGCAGAGCACCCAGCATCAGGGCGTGCTGCCGGATATCGATTACCCGTCGATCATCGACACCAAGGAAATCGGCGAAAGCGCCCTGCCCGAAGCCATGCCGTGGGACACCATCCGGCCGGCGATCAAACCGGCGGTGGACCCGTTCAAGCCGTTCCTGGCCCAGCTCAAGTCCGAGCATGACGCCCGCACGGCCCAGGACGCGGAATTCGTGTTCATCCGCGACAAGCTGGCCCTGGCGCAGAAACTGATGACCGAGAAGACCGTCACCCTCAACGAAACCGAGCGTCGCGCGCAACACACCGACATCGAGGCCAAGCAACTGGCGATGGAAAACCTGCGCCGCAAGGCCAAGGGTGAAGAACCGCTCAAGGAATTGAAGAAAGAGGACGAAGACCTCATCACCGAGCCGGAAAAAACCAAGCCGGAAGACGATGCCTACCTGAGCGAGACCGGGCGAATCCTGTTGGATTACCTGAAACTCAACACGGCGGTCGCGAAACATTAAGGTGATAGCCATTTAATGCTACCGCTCCTCGGAGCGTCATCAAACTGACATCATTCTGTCGTGAAATACAGGACCGGGCGCCCCCAGCGGGAGGCGCCCAGTCCTTTTTTTTCGCCAGAGATAGCCATGACCACGACCGAACAGCTGGGTGCCTTGAGTTCAATCCTGACTCAAAGCGGTTTGCACAGCCTGTTCCAACCGATCATCTGCCTTTCCGAACGACGCATCGTGGGTTATGAGGCCCTGACCCGCGGACCGTCCAACAGCCCGTTGCACTCCCCCATCGCCCTGCTCTCCGTGGCACGCCAGGCCGGACGGCTCAGTGAACTGGAACTGGCCTGCCGGCGCAGCGCCTGCCAGCGTTTCAACGAGCAGAAACTGCCGGGCAAACTGTTTCTGAACGTCTCGCCCGAATCGCTGCTGGAGTCGGCGCACCAGACCGGCCGCACATTGCAGCTGTTGCAGGATTTCGGCATTCCACCCAGCCAGGTGGTGATCGAACTGACCGAGCAAACCCCCATCGACGACTTCCAGCTCCTGCAGACCGCCTTGCATCATTATCGCGCCATGGGCTTTTCCATCGCCCTGGACGACCTGGGGGCTGGTTATTCGAGCCTGCGACTGTGGTCCGAATTGCGGCCCGACTATGTGAAGATCGATCGGCATTTCATCGATGGCATTCACCAGGACGCTCTCAAGCGCGAATTCGTCGGTTCGATCCTGAAGATCGCCCGCACCTCACGGTCGCAGGTCATCGCCGAAGGCATCGAACTGCCCGAGGAACTGGCGGTACTGATCGAGATGGGCGTCGACCTGGTCCAGGGTTACCTGCTGGCCCGCCCCCAGGAGCAGCCGTCCCGGGACGCCAGGGCGCTCATGCCCAGGCAGGACAGCGGCGCAGTATCGCTGAACGATGAGGTCAACGACCTCGGGGCCTTGCTCAACGAACAACCGGCCGTGGCTCACGACACTCCCACGGCCACAGTGCTGGAGGCCTTTCGGCGCCAGGCCAACCTCAATTCCCTGGCGGTACTGGACAACCAGAACCACCCCTGTGGCATCGTCCATCGCCATTCGCTTTCGGACGCCCTGCTCAAGCCCTTCGCCACCGACCTGTTCGCCCGCAAACCCATCAGCCGCCTGATGAGCGATGACTTCCTGGCCGTGGAGCTGAACCAGTCGCTGCAGCAGGTCAGCCGCCTCATCACCAGCCGCGCCCGGCAACGCATCGAAGAAGACTTCATCATCACCCTCAACGGCGGTTACCTGGGACTGGGGCGGGTGATCGACGTGCTCAAGCTCATCACCGAGCTGAAAATCCAGCAGGCCCGCTACGCCAACCCCCTGACCCTGCTGCCGGGCAACGTCCCCATCCAGCAATGCCTGACCCGCCTGCTGCAGCAACGGCAGGAATCGGTGATCTGCTACGTGGACATCGACAGTTTCAAACCCTTCAACGATATCTATGGCTACGGCCGAGGCGATGAAGTCCTGCTGTGCCTGGCCCAATGCCTGAACGAACGCATCGACCCCAGCCGCGACTTCGTCGGCCACATCGGCGGCGACGACTTCCTGCTGGTCCTTGGCCCGGAAGACTGGCGCAAGCGCCTGGACCAGCTTCTGAGCGACTTCCAGACCCACTGCCGGCGCTTCTATCGCCCCGAACACCTGGAAGCGGGATGCTTTACCGCACTGAACCGGCAAGGGGTCCGCCAGGAGTTTGCGTTGTTGTCACTGTCCATCGGGGTGGTGTATCTGCGGTCGGAGGCGTGCGAGGAGCTGGACGCCAGCCAGCTGGCGGAACTGGCTTCACAGGCCAAGCATCATGCCAAGGACATGGCCGGAGGCAGCGTGTACCTGGTCGAGGCAGAGCCTGCGAAGGATGTGGACGTGGCCACCGTATAGCGACACCCCACCGAACACAGCCGCCAGTTGGCTCGGATCGGCTGTCAGGTAGCGGCCGGTTTCAGGATTGCAGTAGCGGTGCCGATCATAGTGCAGACCCGTCTCGGGGTCGAAGTACTGGCCGTGCGAACGCAGCGGCTGCTCCAGCTCTTCGCCGCCGCCGTGCTCGATCGCACAGGCCCTGCCGTAGCCGGTGTAGCGCGCCGACCAGACGATCTGGCCGCCATAGTTGGTCAGTTCCTGGGGCAGCCCCAGATGGTCGAGGTGGTAGTAGAACGGGCAGCTGTTCAGGCCTTTGCCGTCGAGCATCGCCAGTGGGCGGAAGGTGCCGGGCTCGTAGAGGTAGCTGCGGTAGTGGCGCGGACTGCTTTCAGCGACGAGGAAATCCCCCTGCCAGAAAAACCTAGTGGTCAGGCCTTCGACGGTCTTGCTGATGCGTCGGCCAAACGCGTCGTAGCGGTAGGACATTTCGCGACCTTCCGGCGTGGTGACGCCGATCAGGCGATGCTGAGTGTCATACCGGTATTCAGTGAGGAGGACGTGAGCCTCACCGTGACGCTCGCGGATCAGATTGCCAAAGGCGTCGTAGTCGGCGTGGTGGTCGCCTTCGCTGGGCAGGCGGTTGTCCTCGAGGCTGGGCGGGTAAGGGCCCTGCGGCAGATTGCCAACCGGGCCGTGGCCGAAGGGTTGCGGCGGCTCATCCTGGCCACGCTCGATGCGGATCAGCCGATCCGAGCCATCGTACCGATAAGTGCACTGTCCATCATGGCTGTCGGAAATGACCTCAAGGTTTCCCTTGGCACTGTAGGTAAAAGCGCGCCAGAACAAGGACTGCCGGTTCTGTTGCACCGTACAAGCCCTGAGACGGCCCTGGTCATCGTAGTCATAGTGGCTGAGCAGCAGTCCCTGTTGACGCTGCCATTCGCGACCGGCCCGGTAACGATGTTCGGTGAGGCGCTCACCGTTGAGGTCGATGGCAGTGAGCATCCCCCCTGCGGCGTAATGGAAATCGACCTGGCTGTTGTCCGGCAAGCCCATGCGATCGAGCCGCCCGCAGGTATCGTAGCGATAACGCAGGGTGCCCTGGCCTTGATGTTCGGCGACCAGCCGGTCCTGGGCGTCGTACTCGAAGACCAGCGGGTGATCGCTGCCATCGCTGACCTCCGCCAGCCGTCCCAGCCTGTCGTAGCGGTACTGGATCGACTGTCCGTCGGGCAAGGTCTTGACCCGAAGCCGCCCGGCCGCGTCGCGCTGGTAGGTCGTCAGCCACTGGCTGCCATCGACGCCGAAGTCGGTTTTTTCCAGCAGGCCTCCGTTGAGGTCATAGACGTAGTCCGTACGCTGGCCGTCGAAGCCGACTTGCCGTCGGATCAGGCCGCCGGGGGTGTAGTCCAGCTGGTATTTTTCCCCGGATTCATTTTCGATTTCGGTCAGTAGCAACCGCGCCGAGTCATATCGGTAGTGCAGCTCGCTGCCATCGGGGTTGATGCGTCGGCTGACCAAGGGCCAATCATCGGCATATTCGTAATGGGTGATGCGGCCCTGTTCGTCGCGTTCACGGGTGATCTTGCCGTAGGCGTTGTAGTGCCAGGCGCGGCTGGCACCGGTTGGCGAGGTCGCCTGAAGCAGGCGCCCCACGGCGTCCCATTGATAATGGGTCAAGCCACCGTGTTCGTCCTGGCAGGTCAGCAAACGCCCGAGGAGGTCGTAGGTAAACGCCCGTCGACTGCCATCTGGCAAGGTTTCTTCAGCCAACTGCCCCAGAGCATCGCGAGCGAAGCGGTGTTCGCCGCCGTCCGGATAGCGGATCGCCGACAACTGTCCGTGAGCGTCATAGGCATAACCGGTACTTTGTCGACCCGGGTCAATGACCTCGATCACGTCACCCTGGGCATTGCACCGGTAGGTCCATCTCGCATCACCGCGCGCCTTGGCGTACAGGACACCGTTGCGGTATTCGTAGGTCGTAGGCAGTTCGTTCGGTGGAATCAGCGCTGCCAGCCGTCCGTCCTCGTCGTAACGGTATTCGGTGACGCCGCCCAGGGGATCCTGCTCAGCGATCAAACGCCCCTGTTCGTCGTAGGCCTTGAGGTGCTCGCCGCCATCGGGATCGACCTTGCGCACCAGACGGGCCTGCTCGTCGTGGATGTACGCCTCTTCGCTGCCGTCGAGGTGTCGGACCGTGACGCAACCGCCCTCGCCCCAGCGATAACGGATGTCCAACTGCGGGAACGAGGCCCAATACCGCACGCAGCGGGCCGACTTCCCGGCCCCCTCCCACTCCCAGAAAAAACTCGCGCCACCGGCCAGTTGCCTCTGGAGGATGACGTGCTGGTCGTCGTAGTCGTAGCGCTCGCTCTCACCGGCGGCATTGGTCGCTTCGATGAGTCGCAGGCGCCCGTCATAGCGGTAGGACATCAAGGTCTGCTCGGTACGCCAGGCGTCGTCCAGGGTCAGGGCCGGATGGAAGCTCTGGTAGTCGATGGCCACCAGGTGGCGCTGCTCGTAACGCAGGCGCAGGCAGCGTCCGACACCGTTGTCGAGGCGACTGATATCGCCATGGATGTTGCGCTGCAGGGTCAGGCGGTTGCCGTAGCGGTCGCTGAGGGCGATCAGTTGGCCGTCGCGAAAATGCAGGAAAGGTGCTTGCCCACCCGGCTGGGCAATGATCATCTCATCCGGTTCGCCCCCCAGGTAAATCGCCGCGTGGACCAGGCCATGTTGAATCGCCGGGCGCTGGACGCTGGGCAGGGGAAAGGTCGTCCGACGGTTTTCCTGGTCGATCCAGATGACTTGCCCGTCTTCAAGCCGCAAGCGATGCGCCAGGGCATGGCTCCAGCCACGTCCCAGGCCCAGGTCCTGATCGGCGGCACCGCTGCGGTACATGCGAGTGAAGACAAACGGCATCCGGCCATCGAGCTGACCGTCGTCAAGGCTCAGCAATCCCTCGCCCGTGACCAAGGACAGCTGGCCGCCGCGGGTGCAAGGCAAGGCCGCCGTGCTGATTATCGGGGGACGTCCAGCGAAACGGATCAGCCGCTCCATGCCCATCAGCGAGGGCTGCTCGTGGCAAACCGTCAGGGTGCCTTGGGAACTGTCGACAGCTTCCTCGATACGACGCATCTGTTCCATCAGGACGCGGCTCGAACAGGGGCCCGCAGGGAAAACCGGTCGAACATGGGCAAAGGTCTCGCAACACTCAGGAAGGGCGAGACTTTGCAGTGGATAACAGGGGAAATAAGTCAGCGAAAGAAGCGGTGGATGTAGGGCGATTCTTTAAATTCACCAGAGCGCACAACAACCCATCCACCGAGGCTCGCACGCTGCGCCTGCCTTGTGGATAAGTCTACAGGTCGTGGCCTTCGAGCTTCTGGAGCCGGTCCTCGGCCAACGGATGTCCGGCCTTCGCCGCCAGCGCCCACCAGCGTGCCGCTTCGACCGGGTCCGGCGCCTTGCCGACCGTTCCGGTCATGCTGAGCACGCCGACCTGATAGGCCGCCTTGCCATCCCCCGCCAAGGCCGCCAGCCGCAACAGGCGAATACCTTCGGCCCGGGCGCCCAGCCCTTGGCCGCGAAAGGTGAGGATATGGCCATAGAAACTCTGGGCACCGACATCGCCCAGGTTCGCCATGCGGGAAAACTGCCCCTCGAGCCACGCCCAGCCGCGAGGCTGGCGGACGAACCATGGCCAGTGGAACAGTCGGCGCGCCAGCCAGTAACCGGCCCGTGCCTTGATACGCCAGAACATCAGGCCTCCGCCGACTCGGGATACTCGTATTCGAACACCCGGACCACTTCGGAGGCATGCCATGAGGCAGCGGCCACGCCATCGGAAGGACCGGAGAAGCGCCCAAGGCGCTCGACGCACTCGAAGAACCCCGTGCGTGGCAGCCGGCTGGCGCCCTGGCTGATGACCAGCGAACTGCGCAGAGGCTGCTCGGCCCGGGCATCCAGCGCTGCCAGATGCTCGAGGGCCGCGGTCAGGGTCTGCATGGCCGGACTGGGCAATTGCAAGCGCTCCAGCAACGCCCGATACGTCAACAGATGGCGCTGGCGGCGCGCCTGGTCCAGTTCCCCCAGCAATCCATCCCAATGCTGTCGACTGATGCGTACACTCACGATTCATCCCTCCAACCTGGCACCGTCAACTCCCAGGCCAGACTACGCCGAATCGCGGCATCGGGCTGACGCTCGCCGCTTTCGATCATGGCCAGATAAGACGGGCTGATTCCTACCGTGCGGGCCAGCGCCTCGATGGCGATGCCCTTCCCTTCGCGCAAACTGCGTAATTGATCCAGACCAGGAAGGTCCTGACCGGGTGTCGCCGCCGGATGGACCGTGGCTTCGTGCGGCGGTGCTTGATGGATGCCTGCGGCTTTCAACAATGATTGGTACTGATCCCACGGTAAAACCGCATACTCGGGCTCTCCGTCGCGCGTGATTATCTGAATATCCATGACTACCCCGTAGGACAACAACACTTAGCGAGTCAGCTTTTTTCCTAGGAAGTGTAATCCTAAATAGTGGCTAAGGTCGCGGGGCGATGAATCCATGAGGAAAATGCAACAGGATCAGTTTTTTTTCTGACCTTCGAGTTGAAGCTGCTCCGGGGTGTCCGGAAGCCTTTCGACCCGCACGAGCTTCTCGGGCAGTTGTCGATCACGCCAGGCACGAAAGGCGCTGAGTTCGGCATCGAGGTTTTTCATGATCCATGCCAGCACGGCGATATCATCGAACATGCCGAACATAGGCAGCAGGTCCGGTATGGCGTCCAGGGGGCTGAGGAAATACATCAGGCCTGCCACGATGGACAGCAGCGATTTGGCGCTCACGGCCCGATACTCACCACGCCAGTAAGCCAGGCACAAGGCCTGCAGCAGGCGCAGGTCATCCTTGAGCCGACCCAGGCGACCGCCCTCCCGGGCACTCTTGCTGGCCACGGCAAACAACAGCGTCGGCAATCGACCGCGAGCCAGCAAGCGCCCCGCCAAAGGCAGGAATCGGGCAAAATTCCACGGTGCCTTCATTTCTTCTTCCCACTGAAATGTTATCCACACAAATTGTGGATAACCTTGTGAACAGACCTGCATTTCACCGCTGAAGCCCCCGTTGCACAAGGGCCCGGCTTAGATCGGGCGTTTTTTACTCACTAAAAAAAACCCAATATTTCATTGACTTGACCGGCCGACTGGGGCTAGCGCGGCGCCTGTAATGCCTATGACTGCCGCCTGCGGCATGCGTTCGTTTTTTTGATGTTGCCGGCGCCCGCATACAAAAACGCCCCGCATGAGCGAGGCGTTTTCGTTGAGATCAGACGCGGTTACTTGGCTGCGTCTTCTTTTGCCGGATCCTTGATTGCCAGCAGTTCCAGGTCGAACACCAGGACGGAGTTGGCAGGGATGGCCGGACTCGGGCTCTGGGCACCGTAAGCCAGGTCGCTCGGGATGTACAGTTTGTACTTCTCGCCGACATGCATCAGTTGCAGGCCTTCGACCCAACCCGGGATCACGCCGCTGACCGGCAGGTCGATCGGGCTGCCACGTTCAACGGAGCTGTCGAACACCTTGCCGTCGATCAGCTTGCCGGTGTAGTGGACAGTCACCACGTCAGTCGGCTTGGGCTGTGGACCGTCGGCCTTCTTGACCACTTCGTACTGCAGGCCAGAAGCGGTGGTGGTTACACCCGACTTCTTGCCGTTCTCTTCGAGGAATTTCTTGCCGGCGGCCGCCGACTCTTCACTCATCTTGGCCATGCGCTCTTCGGCACGTTTTTGCAGCGCGGCAAAGGCTTCGACCAGTTCTTCGTCTTTCAGCTTCTGTTCTTTCTTGCCGACGGCATCTTCGATGCCCTGGGCGACCGCTTTGGAGTCCAGGTCATCCATGCCTTCCTGAGCCAGGCTCTTGCCCATGTTCAGGCCAATACCGTAGGAAGCTTTCTGCGCCGGGGTTTTCAGCTCTACGCTGGTCTGCGAGTCGCAACCTGCGAGGACCAGGCCAACCAGGGCAACCGCCGCCGCCAACCGATGCTGTTTCATGCTATTTCCTTGTTCATGCGCCTAAAGGGCAATCGAGTAAAGCCGCGAGCTTATCAGGCGGCCACGACCAATGGCTACCGGCATGTGAGCCACAAACCAGTGATAAGTTCAGGCGTGCAAACGCAATTTGATCCTGGGCCGATTAAGGCTCCGTTATCCAGGGCGCATAGCGACAAATCACCGCGACTCGCAACCCTACGATAATGGCCACTTGCCGGCCACGCGCCTCTGAGGCATAAGGGCTTATCAAAAAAACAAGGACGTTACCGTGCGCCTTCTCTCCCGCATCCTATTGTTGATCCTCGTGCTGCTTTTTGTCGCAGTGGCCGTAGTGCTTTATTACGTCGCCAACCCTCGCCTCCCCTTCTATACCCCGGTCGAACAGGTGCATTACCTGGACCAGTGGAGCGCCGCCGAGCGCCAGACGTATTACTTCACTCCGCAGGGAACCCAGGTCAAAGGCCTGCGCTACGACTGGTTCACCGCGCTGGAGCTGCCGTTTTCGCAAGAGCGCTTCGCCTCGCCGCAATACCTGGCGCGCTTCGGCTTTCTGGTGGACCCGGCGCAGAAGCCCTCGCCGCAAAACCCAGGCAATCTGCCGGTGGGCTTCACCCGGCACCAGAACGCTGGCAGCAGCGAGCAGTTCCTGGATATCACCTGCGCCGCGTGTCACACCGGTGAACTGCATTTCAAGGGCCAGGCAATAAGGATCGATGGCGGCTCGGCCCAGCACGTATTGCCCTCCAGCGTCCCGACATTGCGCGGCGGCAGTTTTGGACAGGCCCTGGTCGCCAGCCTGGCGTCGACCTACTACAACCCCTGGAAATTCGAACGCTTCGCCCGAAAGGTGCTGGGCCAGGACTATGATGCCCGCAAGGACGAACTACGCGGGGCCTTCAAGGACTCCCTGGACACTTTCGTGCGCACCGCATGGAACGACACCCATCGTGGCCTCTATCCCACCGAGGAAGGGCCCGGCCGTACCGACGCCTTTGGCCGTATCGCCAACGCCAGCTTCGGCGATGCCATTTCGGCGAAGAACTACCGCGTCGCGGACGCGCCGGTGGATTACCCGCAACTGTGGGAAATGTGGACATTCGACTGGGTGCAGTGGAATGGCTCGGCCCAGCAGCCAATGGCCCGCAACGTCGGCGAAGCCCTGGGCGTCGGTGCTACGCTGAATTTCTTCGACGCCCAGGGCAAGCCGCTGCTGGGCGATGCGCGCTACCCGTCCAGCGTGCGCGTGCGCGACCTGCATACCATCGAAGAGACGCTGCAACTGCTCAAGCCGCCGGTCTGGCCGGAAGCATTGCTGGGCCCGGTCGATAAACCCCTGGCCGCCAAAGGCCGGGCCCTGTTCGCCGAAAACTGCGCCGGTTGCCACGTGCCCAAAGTGGTCCAGGGTCCCGACAGGCCGGTCCAGCAACTGCACATGCTGCCCGTGAAGGTCATCGGCACCGACCCGGGCACCGCCAACAATATCGCCGATCACCGCTTCGACCTGACCAGCCTGCAATGGGACCCGGCCGAACTGGCGAAACTGGAAGTGCAACTGCACCCTACCCCGACGCAACCGCTGGACATGAGCCAGCTCTCGGTCGCCAAGGGCCTGGCCTACGTCACGGCATTCGTCGAAAACCGGGCTTACCGCGACGCCGGCGTGACTCCAGAGGAGCGTCCGGCACTGGATGGCTTCGGCTTGCCCATTGGCGTGCGCGAACTGCGCGCCTACAAGGCTCGTCCGCTGGCCGGCGTGTGGGCCACGCCGCCTTTCCTGCACAACGGCTCGGTACCGACGATCTATCAGTTGCTCTCACCCCAGGCCGAGCGGGCGACCACCTTCTATAAAGGCAGCTTCGAATACGATCCACGACACCTGGGCTATCGCACCGAGGCCTTCACCAACGGTTTCGTCTTCGATACCCGGATCACCGGCAACCACAACAGCGGCCACGAATTCCGCGCAGGCGAACGCGGCAACGGCGTGATTGGCCGCCTGCTGCAGCCGCAGGAGCGCTGGGCGCTGCTGGAATACCTCAAAGTGCTCGGCGGGCCACTGGAGTCGCAATTGTGATGATGAACTTTTCAGGCAAAAGGATTGACCCATGCTGATCACGCTCTGGCTGCGCCTCGGCGCCTTTCTGGGCAAGATGCTCCTGTGGCTGCTGGGCATGGGACTGCTCGGCTGGGCCCTGGCCACGGCCTGGTTCGCCTGGCAACACAGCGGACCGGTCCCGGACAAGGAACAGATGCCGCCGGGCGAAACCGCCATGACCCAGGACATCATCCAGACCGCCATTCGCATCGTCGATCAGCATCGCGAAGGCACTCGTTATCTGCGGGACGCCCATGCCAAGGCCCACGGCTGCGTGATGGCCGAAGTCCAGGTACCGACCGACCTGGCCGCCCCCTTGCGCCAGGGCGTATTCGCCGAACCGGGGAAGGTCTGGCAGGCAACCATGCGGCTGTCCAACGGCAACGCCTACCCTCAGTTCGACAGCTTGCGCGATGCCCGCGGAATGGCCATCAAATTGCTGAACGTGCCGGGCAGGCAATTGCTGGCAGAACGGCAATCCCAGGCTGAACAGGATTTCGTGATGTTCAATCATCCGAACTTCTTCGTCAGCGATGTCGCCGAATACCGTCAGAACGTAGCCGCCCAGGCCGACGGCAAAAAGGCCATGGCGTTTTTTCCAAGCATCGATCCACGCACGTGGCAGATTCGCCATCTGTTCATCGCCCTGGCAACCCTCTCGCCACCGCCCGCCAGCCCGACCCAGACAACGTATTTCTCGGTATCGCCCTACAAGTTCGGCGAGGCCAACGCGAAGTTCCGTGTCGCGCCGGATCCAGGCAACTGCCCGGAATACACCCTGCCGCCACAAAACCAGGACCTGCCGAACTTTCTACGCAGTGCATTGAACCAGCAACTGTCCACGGACCGTGTGCCAGCGTGCTTCGTCCTGCAGATCCAGCGCCAGGACCCAAGCAAATACATGCCGATCGAAGACACCAGTATCGAATGGCGGGAGAGCGACGCCCCGTTCGAGACGGTGGCACGGATCAAGGTGCCCGCCCAGGACTTCGACACCCCCAAGCAGAACCTGGCCTGTGACAACCTGTCCTTCAATCCCTGGTTCGGCATCGAGGCCCATCGCCCCATCGGCGGGATCAATCGGCTGCGCAAGGCGGTATACGAGGCGGTCAGCGATTACCGTCACACCCGTAATGCCGAGCAATAAGGGCCGGTCGCGCCAAACGCCAGGCAACAAAAAGCCCGCTTGTTAAGCGGGCTTCTTGCAGATGACCTGGCGTTCAGTGTTCCAAGTAATCGAATATGGCGCAGCGGACGGGACTCGAACCCGCGACCCCCGGCGTGACAGGCCGGTATTCTAACCGACTGAACTACCGCTGCGCGTAACATTGAAAGCTTGGTGGGTGATGACGGGATCGAACCGCCGACATTCTGCTTGTAAGGCAGACGCTCTCCCGGCTGAGCTAATCACCCTGCACTTTCGATGCGGGGCGCATTCTCTCACAGTTTTTCGTAATGTGCTGATTTAATTAGCAAAAAATAAAAACCGCGATCGATGCGCACCACAGGAACTGCAAACAGCAAAAAGCCCGCGTTAGCGGGCTTTTCGTGGTGACCTGGCGTTCAGTGTTCCAGGTAACCGAATATGGCGCAGCGGACGGGACTCGAACCCGCGACCCCCGGCGTGACAGGCCGGTATTCTAACCGACTGAACTACCGCTGCGCGTAACACTTGAAGCGAAATGGTGGGTGATGACGGGATCGAACCGCCGACATTCTGCTTGTAAGGCAGACGCTCTCCCGGCTGAGCTAATCACCCTTCGCTTTCGGTGTGGCGCGCATTCTACGGAGCGCCCTCACGACTGGCAAGCACTTTTTAAATTAATTTTCTCAGGCCTTCCAAAGGCTTAGCGAAGGGTTGGCCTATGGCGCCGCGAAGAGAATAATGCCCCCCTTTGTATAAAGGAGAGATTCACCCCATGTGGTTCAAGAACCTGCTTATCTATCGCCTGACCCAAGATCTGCCTTTTGATGCCGAGGCGTTGGAAACTGCACTGGCCAGCAAACTGGCGCGTCCATGTGCAAGCCAGGAGTTGACCACTTACGGTTTCGTCGCGCCATTCGGCAAGGGCGAGGACGCGCCGCTGGTGCATGTCAGCCAGGACTTCCTGCTGATCGCCGCGCGCAAGGAAGAGCGCATCCTGCCCGGTAGCGTCGTGCGCGATGCGCTGAAGGAAAAGGTCGAGGAAATTGAAGCCGAACAGATGCGCAAGGTCTACAAGAAAGAGCGGGACCAGCTCAAGGACGAGATCATCCAGGCGTTCCTGCCTCGCGCCTTTATCCGTCGTTCGTCCACCTTCGCCGCCATCGCACCGAAGCAGGGCCTGATCCTGGTCAACTCCGCCAGCCCGAAACGCGCCGAAGACCTGCTTTCCACCCTGCGCGAAGTCATCGGCTCGCTGCCAGTGCGTCCATTGACGGTCAAGACAGCCCCCACCGCCATCATGACCGACTGGGTCAAGACCCAGAAAGCCGCGGACGATTTCTTCGTGCTGGACGAATGCGAATTGCGCGACACCCACGAGGACGGTGGCATCGTGCGCTGCAAGCGCCAGGACCTGACCAGCGACGAAATCCAGCTGCACCTGAACACTGGCAAGGTGGTGACCCAATTGTCGCTGGCCTGGCAGGACAAGCTGTCCTTCGTGCTCGACGACAAGATGGTGGTCAAGCGCCTGAAGTTCGAGGATCTGCTGCAAGACCAGGCGGAACAGGACGGCGGCGACGAAGCCCTGGGCCAGTTGGATGCCAGTTTCACACTGATGATGCTGACGTTCGGCGAATTCCTGCCGGCCCTGGTCGAAGCCCTGGGCGGGGAAGAGATTGCGCAGGGGATCTAAAACGCAACGGCTTACCCTTGTGGGAGCGAGCCTGCTCGCGATAGCGACATGGCAGTCACCGATATGTTGACTGACACTCCGTAATCGCGAGCAAGCTTGCTCCCACATCAGTATTCGATGCTCTTGATAATAAGGATCAGGTCATGCGCGCACTGGCTGCATTGAGTCGCTTTGTCGGCAATACCTTCGCTTACTGGGTACTGTTTTTCGCGGTGCTGGCATTCTTCCAACCGCAATGGTTCGTCGACCTTAAAGTTGCCATCGTCCCCTTGCTGGGCCTGGTGATGTTCGGCATGGGCCTGGCCCTGAAGCTGGAGGATTTCGCCGAAGTGGCCCGTCATCCAGGCCGTGTGGCCCTGGGGGTGATTGCCCAGTTCGTGATCATGCCGGGTACCGCCTGGCTGCTGTGCCAGGTGTTCAGCCTGCCACCGGAGATCGCGGTCGGCGTGATTCTGGTGGGATGTTGCCCAAGCGGCACGTCGTCCAATGTCATGACCTGGTTGGCTCGTGGGGACCTGGCCCTGGCCGTGGCGATTTCCGCGATCACAACCCTGCTCGCACCTGTGTTGACCCCAGCGCTCATCTGGTTGCTGGCCTCGGCCTGGCTGCCGGTATCGTTCTCGGCATTGTTCTGGTCGATCCTGCAAATCGTGCTGTTGCCGATCGCGTTGGGCATCGTTGCGCAACGCCTGCTAGGCGCCCGGGTTCGCCATGCCGTAGAAGTGCTGCCGCTGATATCCGTGGTAAGCATCGTGATCATCGTGGCGGCGGTGGTGGCAGCCAGCCAGGCGAAGATTGCCGAATCCGGCCTGCTGATCATGGCTATCGTGATCTTGCACAACAGCTTCGGTTACCTGCTGGGCTATTTCACCGCCCGCGTGTTCGGCCTGCCATTGGCCCAGCGCAAGACCCTGGCGCTGGAAGTGGGCATGCAGAACTCCGGCCTCGGCGCGGCCCTGGCCAGTGCGCATTTCTCGCCACTGGCGGCGGTCCCCAGTGCGCTGTTCAGCGTCTGGCACAATATTTCCGGAGCGCTGCTCTCGACGTACTTCCGGCGCATGAGCGAAAAGCGCGACGGCGAAGCCCTCGGCACCCGGCAAACAGCCGATTAAGTCAGGCTTGATCGAGTGCCCGATCATGGGCACTCTATCCTTCCACTGCGGGGACGACCCCGCTACTCGATTGAGTCTTGAATCCGGGGACGACCCCATCCATCGATGAGGTGTCTGATGTCTTGGATCATTCTATTTTTTGCTGGCCTGTTCGAAGTCGGCTGGGCCGTAGGCCTGAAGTACACCGACGGGTTCAGTCGTCCTCTCCCCACGGCACTGACAATTGCCGCCATGGCCATCAGCCTGGGCCTGCTCGGCTTTGCCATGAAGGAGTTGCCTCTGGGCACAGCCTATGCGATCTGGACGGGCGTAGGCGCCGTGGGCACGGTGATCGCCGGGATCATTCTGTTCGGCGAATCAATGGCGCTGGTTCGCCTGGCCAGCGTGGCATTGATCGTTGCGGGGTTGATCGGGCTCAAGGTCAGCGCCTGATCGACCCGTGGGGGCGAGCTTGCTCGCGATAGCGGTTTGCCTGTGACATCAACGCCAGACAGATTGCAATCGCGGGCAAGCTCGCTCCCACAGTTTTTCTGCCCTAGCGGACAGTGCCGCGCAAATCGCCCACCAACGCCTGCAAACTCGAAGGCGTTGCCGCCTCGACCGCAACCGCCGAACCCGCCACCAGCGTCACCCGCGACCAGAACCGACGAAACAGCCCTTTGGCCGGGTCGCGACTGAAGAAGCTGCCCCACAGGCCCTGCAATGCCAGGGGAATCACCGGCACCGGGGTTTCCTGGAGGATGCGTGTCAGCCCGCTCTTGAACTCATTGATCTCACCGTCAGCCGTCAGTTTTCCTTCAGGGAAAATGCAAACCAACTCACCGTCCTTCAGGTACTGCGCGATTCGGGTGAAGGCCTTTTCGTAGATGTGGATATCTTCCTGACGCCCGGCAATCGGAATCGTCCCGGCGGTACGGAAGATAAAGTTCAGCACCGGCAGGTTGTAGATTTTGTAGTACATCACGAAGCGAATCGGCCGACGCACCGCACCGCCAATCAACAGCGCATCGACGAAAGACACGTGGTTGCAGACCAACAGCGCCGCCCCCTCATCGGGGATCGCCTCCAGGTTGCGATGCTCCACGCGGTACATGGAATGGCTCAGCAGCCAGATCAGGAAGCGCATGCTGAACTCAGGGACAATCTTGAAGATGTAGGCGTTGACGCCGACGTTCAGCAGCGAAACCACGAGAAACAGCTGCGGTATCGACAGCTTGGCCAGACTCAACAGGACGATGGATACAATCGCCGAAACCACCATGAACAAGGCATTGAGGATGTTGTTGGCGGCGATGACCCGTGCCCGTTCGTTTTCAACGGTTCGCGATTGAATGAGGGCATACAGCGGCACAATGTAGAAACCGCCGAAGATACCGAGGCCAAGGATGTCCATCAGCACCAGCCAGGCGTGTCCGAATCCCAGTACCTGGAGCCAACCGTGGCCGTCGACGCTGTCGGGGATCGCACCGGAATGCCACCATAGCAATAGCCCGAACACTGTCAGGCCGAACGAACCGAACGGCACCAGGCCGATCTCGACCTTGCGCCCCGACAAGCGCTCACAGAGCATCGAGCCCAGGGCGATGCCCACGGAAAACACCGTCAGGATCAAGGTCACCACGGTCTCGTCCCCGTGCATCCACTCCTTGGCATAGGCGGGAATCTGCGTCAGGTAAATCGCCCCGACGAACCAGAACCAGGAGTTACCGACGATGGAGCGGGATACCGATGGGGTCTGGCCCAACCCCAGCTTCAGGGTGGCCCAGGATTGGCTGAAGATGTTCCAGTTCAGGCGCATCTGCGGCGAAGCCGCCGCTGCCCTCGGAATGCTGCGACTGGCCAGGTAGCCAAGCACGGCAATACCGACGATCGCCGTGGACACCACCGACGCATAATGAGTCGAGGACATCATGATCCCCGCGCCGATGGTACCGGCGAGAATCGCCAGGAAAGTGCCCATCTCCACCAGGCCATTGCCACCGACCAACTCGTCTTCGTGCAACGCTTGCGGCAGGATCGAATACTTTACCGGCCCGAACAGCGCGGAATGTGTCCCCATAGCGAACAACGCCAGCAACATCAGCCATAGGTGGTCGAACAGAAACCCCACTGCGCCCACTGCCATGATGACGATTTCGCCAAGCTTGATCAGACGAATCAACGCATCCTTGGCGAATTTTTCCCCGAACTGCCCCGCCAATGCCGAGAACAGGAAGAACGGCAGAATAAACAGTAGCGCGCAGAGGTTGACCCAGATCGAACGGTCACCCTCGATGGTCAGCCGGTAGAGGATCGCGAGGATCAGCGACTGCTTGAACACGTTGTCGTTGAACGCCCCAAGGGACTGCGTGATGAAGAACGGCAGGAACCGCCGCTTGCGGAGCAAGGTGAACTGTGACGAGTGACTCATCTTCCATGTACCTGAGTGGCTTGGACGCTTATTGGAATGACGTTTTTCGATCCAGGCCACACATTACCCCACGACACGCCGCTTTGGAGGGGCTGGGCAATTATTTCGCCAGCCCCGCGATGCAGGGCGACACGAACAACTCACCGTGCCATGCCCCCAGCAGGGTACGACGGGCGACGATCAGCCACATCAGCACCAGCGATACCACCAGCAGGCAACCGAACCCGGTGAAGAACGCCAGGCCCAACAGGCTCGCCAGCTTCAGCGTCGTCAGGGCGTAGACCCCCAGGGGAAAGGTGAACCCCCACCAACCAAGGTTGAACGGGATGCCGTCGCGCAGATAGCGGACGGTGATCAGCACCGCCATCAACATCCACCACAAGCCCAGGCCCCATAGGGTAATCCCCGCCACCAAGCCCAACCCTGCAGCGATTTCGCCGACGCCCGGCAAGCCGTTGGCGGCAAATATCCCTGGCGCTTCGCTGCCCAGGAGCAACATGCCCAAGGCACCGGTACCGATCGGACCGAGGGCCAGCCAGCTCGAGGCCGCCATGTTTTCGTGAGGCAGTTTGTGCAAGGCCATGCGCAACAGCAGAATCGTCAGGATGCTGAAGGCCACGGGCAGGGAGAACGCCCAGAGGACATAGCTGGTGACCAGCATCACCCATTGCGAATGCACGTCCGCCAGGTGCGGTGCCAGGAGCCCGCCGCTGGCAGCCGCCACCTCGGCGGCCACCACGGGCAGCAGCCAAACGGCGGTCATCTGGTCGATCCGGTGCTCCTGACGGGTGAACATCAGAAATGGAATCAGCACGCCGCAGGCCAGCGACATTGCCACGTCGATCCACCACAAGACTTCGGCAATGGGCACTGTTGCCTCCCCCCAGCGAGGCAAGCCGAACACCAGCAAACCGTTGATGATGGTTGCCAGCCCCATGGGAATGGTGCCGAAGAACATCGAAACCGTGGAATGCCCAAAGATCCGCCGCGCCTCATCGAAGAACAACACCCAGCGGGCGGCGTACAGGCCGGTGAACAGCACGAACAACGCGGCATTGAACAGCCACAGTCCTTCACCCAGCAGGCGCAGCCCGGATCCTCCTCCCGGCCACTGGGCCAAGGCCAGGGCCAGCACCCCGGTGCCCATGGTCACGGCGAACCAGTTCGGGGTGAACTGGCGAATGGCTTCCAACGGCCTGGGCAAATGGCTCAATGGGCGCAAGCGATTTCTTTCGGTGCAGCATGTCATGGCGAACTCCTGTCCTCGAATGAGGTGGAGCCATGCTAGATCCGAATTTAATATCTATATAACGGGTAATTTTTCTATAGCTAATCTATTTTATAGATAAGTCACACACTGCGTTGCTCCACCGCCCTACCCTGCGCCTGACGCAGCAGCCCCCATAACGCTCCGGCGGCCAGCAACATCAATATGGCGCCGTAGCCATCGGTGGTGGCGATCAATCCGAACACCCGGGTCAGGTTTCCGGCCAGCAATGATGGAAGACTGAAAGCCAGATAACTGAGGACATAGAACGCCGACATCAAGCCAGCCCGCTCGTGGGGCAAAGCCAGCGGCATGATGCTGCGCAACGCGCCCAGGAAACCGGCACCGAAACCACTGCCGGTCACCAGCGTACCGAGGAAAAACAGCGGCAGGCTGCCGCCATGCACCGCGATCAACACCAGGGCCAGGCCGCTCATCAATAAGCCGGCGGCAAGACGCAGTATCTTGTCCGCTCCCTGGTTGCGCAGCGTATAGATGGACAATGCCCCCGTCAGGGTCAGCACCGCCACCAGCGCGCCCCCCATCAGGTTGGAGGTCGATCCGGTTGCCGCGCGAACCAGGGACGGGGCCAAGGACAGATAGAAACCACCCACTGCCCAGGCCGCCAGGTTCAGTGGCAATACCAGCCATAACGCCCGCCGCGCCTGCGCAGGGACATGCAAGGTCGGACGCAGGGATTGCCAGGCCCCGGGCTGCGGACTGACGCTTTCGGCCAGGCGCCAGAGGTAAGCGGCCTGGAGCAGGAACAACCCCAGCAGGATCCAGTAGGCCAGTTCCAGCGGCAATGGGGCGTACTGCGCCAACAGGCCAGAACCCAAGGCCCCAAAGGCCATGCCGAGCAAGGGTGCGAGACTGGTGATCAAGGGACCTTGGCGGCGGTCGAAATCCAACAGCGCAGCGCCAAGCACGCTGGTGGCCATGCCGGTGGCGAAACCTTGGATCAGACGGGCCCAGATCAGCCAACCGATGCTGTCGGCGTTGATGAACAGCGACATGGCCAATATGTTGAGCAACAACGCCACAAAGATCACCGGCCTGCGCCCCAGGTAATCCGACAGCGACCCCACCGTCAGCAAGGCGGCGAGCAGACTGAACGCATATACGCCAAAAATCAGCGTCAGGATCGCCGGGGAGAATTGCATGTGTTCCTGATAAAGGTGATACAACGGCGTCGGCGCACTGGAGGCGGCGAGAAAACCGAGCAAGGTGAGGGCCAGGAAAATCAGACTGGCACGGGTCGAAGCTGGACGAGACATGGGCACACTCCGCAAGGGAACATCCGCAAAAGCTAATTTTTTGCTTTTGCGCAGTGTGCTACCGATGGGTGCTTAAAGCAAATTTTTTGTGTTAAGGTCCGCTGCATGGCTATTAAAGAAGGTTTACGCCCCGGCGGTCGAAGCGCCCGGGTCCAGGAGTCGATTCATTCGGCGGTCCGCACCCTGCTACAGGAGCAGGACCGCGCCACCCTCACCGTGCCGCAGATCGCCGCGCGTGCCGGCGTGACGCCGTCCACCATTTACCGGCGCTGGGGCGATCTGGCTGCCTTGCTGGCAGACGTCGCCATCGCCCGCATGCGCCCCGACAGCGAACCAGCCAACACCGGTAGCCTGCGCGGCGACCTGCGCGCCTGGGCCGAGCAGTATCTGGACGAAATGAGCTCCGAACCCGGGCGCAACATGATGCGCGACATCCAGGCCTGCGCTACGCCTGGGCATTGCGTGGGGATTATCAGCGCTCAGTTGCAGATCATCCTGGATCGCTATCCCGAGGCGCCAAACCCGGGCATCGAGCGGCTGATCAATGTGGTGGTGGCTCCGACGGTGTTTCGCATTCTCTTTGCGACCGCTCCGCTGGAGGTCGAAGAGTTGTATCGATTGATCGATCTGGCCTTGGCTCGGTAGCCTGCGACGGCAACGGACCGGCTCGCGAATCGCTCCGGCAAAGCCCTCTCCCTATGGCCCGCGACACCTCGCCACGCCTCGACCTTGGTCGACACTGACGAACCCGAGCGGGCGTGCGAGACTGTCGTGCCGGGCCAGGTCCCGGTGTTCTTCGTTCGGGAGTTTTCATGTCGTTGTCCAGCGGGCTGATCGCCGTCGTTGCCCTGGCCTATATGGCCATCATGTTCGCCATCGCCTTCTATGGCGACCGGCGCAGCACACCGCTGCCGCCGCGGGTGCGGGCCTGGGTCTACAGCCTCTCGCTGGCGGTGTATTGCACCAGCTGGACGTTCTTTGGCGCCGTGGGCCAGGCCGCCGAACAACTCTGGTCATTCCTGCCGATCTATCTCGGACCGATCCTGCTGCTAGTGCTGGCGCCATGGGTCCTGCAGAAAATGGTGTTGATCAGCAAGCAGGAGAACATCACCTCCATTGCCGACTTCATTGCCGCCCGCTACGGCAAATCCCAATCCCTGGCCATCGTGATCGCCCTGATCTGCCTGGTCGGCGTGCTGCCCTACATTGCCTTGCAGCTCAAGGGCATCGTGCTCGGCGTGAACCTGCTGATCGGCGCCGGCGCCGACGCCATGGGCACTCGCGCCCAGGACACCGCGCTGATCGTCTCGCTGATCCTGGCCCTGTTCACCATCGTCTTCGGCACCCGCAACCTGGACGCCACCGAGCACCACCGCGGCATGGTGCTGGCCATCGCCTTCGAATCCCTGGTCAAGCTGTTCGCTTTCCTAGCGGTCGGCGCTTTCGTGACATTCGGCCTCTATGACGGCTTCGATGACCTGTTCAACCAGGCGATGCTCGCGCCGCGACTGGAACAGTACTGGAAGGAAACCATCAACTGGCCATCCATGGTGGTGCAGACCGGGGTGGCGATGATGGCGATCATCTGCCTGCCGCGACAGTTCCACGTCACCGTGGTGGAGAACATCGATCCCCAGGACCTGCGCCTGGCCAAATGGGTATTCCCCGCCTACCTGGCCCTGGCCGCGCTGTTCGTGGTGCCCATTGCCCTTGCCGGACAAATGATGCTGCCCAGCTCGGTGCTGCCCGACTCGTTCGTCATCAGCCTGCCCCTGGCCCAGGCCCACCCGTCGCTGGCGGTCCTGGCGTTCATCGGGGGCGCCTCGGCGGCTACCGGCATGGTGATCGTGGCGAGTGTCGCGCTCTCTACCATGGTGTCCAACGACATGCTGTTGCCCTGGCTGCTGCGTCGCAACAACGCCGAGCGGCCGTTCGAAGTGTTCCGCCAGTGGATGCTCTCGGTTCGTCGGGTGAGTATCGTGGTGATCCTGCTGCTGGCCTACGTCAGCTACCGATTGCTGGGCTCGACGGCAAGCCTGGCCACCATCGGCCAGATCGCCTTCGCCGCCGTGACCCAGCTGGCTCCCGCCATGCTGGGCGCGCTGTACTGGAAACAGGCCAACCGCCGCGGCGTATTCGCCGGTCTCGCCGCCGGGATCTTCCTGTGGTTCTACACCCTGGTGCTGCCCATCGCGGCCCACAGCCTGGGCTGGTCGCTGGACAGTTTCCCGGGGCTGGCCTGGCTGCATGGCAATCCCCTGGACCTGCCTATCACCCCGCTGACCCAGGGTGTCGTGCTGTCCCTGGCCGGTAACTTCAGCCTGTTTGCCTGGGTCTCCCTGCTGTCGCGCACCCGTGTCTCGGAACACTGGCAGGCCGGACGCTTCATCGGCCAGGAGATCAGCCCACGCCCCAATGCCCGTTCGATGCTGGCGGTGCATATCGAAGATCTGCTGCAACTGGCCGCCCGGTTCGTCGGTGAGGAACGGGCACGCCAGAGCTTCATCCGCTTCGCCTACCGTCAAGGCAAGGGATTCAACCCGAACCAGAATGCCGACAGCGAATGGATTGCCCACACCGAACGCCTGCTGGCCGGTGTGCTGGGGGCTTCTTCGACACGGGCGGTGGTCAAGGCGGCGATCGAAGGTCGCGAGATGCAACTGGAAGATGTCGTACGGATCGCTGACGAAGCCTCGGAAGTCTTGCAGTTCAACCGGGCCCTGCTGCAGGGGGCCATCGAGAACATCACCCAGGGCATCAGCGTGGTGGACCAGTCCCTCAGGCTGGTGGCCTGGAACCGTCGTTACCTGGAGCTGTTCAATTACCCGGACGGCCTGATCAGCGTTGGCCGGCCCATTGCCGACATCATCCGCTATAACGCCGAACGCGGCCTCTGCGGGCCGGGCGAGGCGGAGGTCCACGTTGCCCGGCGCCTGCACTGGATGCGCCAGGGACGCGCCCATACCTCCGAACGACTGTTTCCCAATGGCCGGGTGATCGAGCTGATCGGCAACCCGATGCCGGGTGGCGGTTTCGTCATGAGTTTTACCGACATTACCGCGTTCCGCGAAGCCGAACAGGCCTTGACCGAAGCCAACGAAGGACTGGAGCAACGGGTCGCTGAGCGCACCCGGGAATTGTCGCAGTTGAACCAGGCGCTGACCGAAGCCAAAAGTACCGCCGAGGCGGCCTATCAGTCCAAGACCCGTTTCCTGGCGGCGGTCAGCCATGACCTGATGCAGCCGCTCAATGCCGCCCGCCTGTTCTCCGCCGCCTTGTCCCACCAGCATGACAGCCTGCCGAGCGAGGCCCGGCAACTGGTGCAGCACCTGGACAGCTCGCTGCGCTCGGCCGAAGACCTCATCACCGACCTGCTGGACATCTCGCGCCTGGAAAACGGCAAGATCAACCCCGATCGCAAGCCCTTCGCCCTGAACGAGCTGTTCGATATCCTCGGCGCCGAATTCACCGCATTGGCCCAGGAACAAGGCTTGAAATTCCGGGTGCGCGGCTCGCGGCTGCGGGTCGACAGCGATATCAAGTTGCTGCGGCGCATCCTGCAGAACTTCCTCACCAATGCCTTCCGCTATGCCAAGGGCCCGGTACTGCTGGGCGTACGCCGGCGCAACGGCGAGCTGTGCCTGGAGGTCTGGGATCGCGGGCCCGGCATCGCCGAAGACAAGCAACAGGTGATTTTCGAAGAGTTCAAACGGCTGGACAGCCATCAGACCCGGGCCGAAAAAGGCCTCGGCCTGGGCCTGGCGATTGCCGACGGGCTGTGCCGCGTGCTTGGCCATACCTTGCGCGTACGCTCCTGGCCTGGGCGTGGCAGTGTTTTCAGCGTCAGCGTACCGTTGGCCCGTACCCAGAACGCCGTGCCCAGTGCCGTCGTCGAACCCAACGGTGTCCTGCCAAGCGGTGCCCAGGTGCTGTGCGTGGATAACGAAGACAGCATCCTGATCGGCATGAACAGTCTGCTGACGCGCTGGGGCTGTCAGGTGCGGACAGCGCGCAACCGCGAGGAATGCGAGTCCTGGCTGGCCCAGGGTGGCCGCCCGCAACTGGCCCTGGTGGATTTCCACCTGGACGGTGGCGAGACCGGCACGGAACTGATGGCCTGGCTGCGTAAGCGTATGGGCGAACCCGTGCCGGGAGTGGTGATCAGCGCAGACGGTCGGCCCGAAACTGTCGCCCAAGTGCACGCCGCGGGCTTGGACTTCCTGGCCAAACCGGTGAAGCCGGCGGCGTTGCGAGCATTATTGAGCCGGCATTTGCCGTTGTAGGCGCAAGGGTTTTCCGGCCGGGCACCGAGCTGTGGGCGCGGGGATTCATCCCCGCTGGGTTGTGCCCCCTGCCCTGGGCACTGCGGCGCAGCAGACGAACCATGCAAGCCGGTTTACGACTGCTGCACAGCCGAACGGGAATAAATCCCCTCGCCACAGGTTTCGCACCAGACCCAAGGATTTCATCAATCCTGGATTTTTGCGGTTTCTTCCGGCAACTCAGGCACCCCATCCCCATCGCTCATCGCCCGCTCGAGCAGTTCAGTGGGCAGGCTCTTGCTGGCCCGGGCACCGAGCAGCTTCAGTTGCTCGCTGCGGCTGATGAGGTTGCCACGCCCTTGCGTCAGCTTGTTACGCGCCGCACCGTAAGCCTTGTCCAACTGCTGCAGACGGCTGCCGATTTCGTCCAGATCCTGGATGAACAAGACGAACTTGTCGTACAGCCATCCGGCCCGCTCGGCGATCTCACGGGCATTCTGGCTCTGGCGCTCCTGCTTCCACAGGCTGTCGATGACCCGCAACGTCGCCAACAACGTGGTAGGACTGACGATCACGATGTTGCGGTCGAAGGCTTCCTGGAACAGGTTAGGTTCGGCTTGCAAGGCTGCGGAAAACGCGGCTTCGATCGGCACGAACAGCAGGACGAAATCCAGGCTGTGCAGACCTTCCAGCCGCTTGTAATCCTTGCCGGCCAAGCCTTTGACGTGGGCTCGCAATGAAGCGACGTGTTGCTTGAGGGCATGCAGGCCAACGGCATCGTCCTCGGCGCCCACGTACTGCTGATAAGCCGTCAGGCTGACCTTGGAATCCACCACCACCTGCTTGTCGCCGGGCAGGTAAATCAACACATCGGGCTGGAATCGTTCGCCGTCCGGCCCCTTGAGACTGACCTGGGTCTGGTATTCGCGCCCCTTTTCCAGCCCCGCGTGTTCGAGCACCCGCTCCAGGATCAACTCGCCCCAATTGCCCTGGGTCTTCTGGCCCTTGAGTGCCCGGGTGAGGTTGGTGGCTTCGTCGCTCAGGCGCAGGTTCAGCTGTTGCAGGCGCTCCAGCTCCTTGCCCAGGGAAAAACGTTCCCGTGCCTCGGCCTGATAACTTTCCTCGACGCGTTTCTCGAAGGACTGGATGCGCTCTTTCAGCGGATCGAGCAATTGTCCCAGGCGCTGCTGGCTGGTTTCGGCGAAACGCTGCTCGCGTTCGTCGAAGATCTTTCCCGCCAGCTCGGCAAATTGCGCGCGCAGTTCGTCTCGCGAGCCTTGCAGGTCGTTCAGGCGTTGCTGGTGGCTTTCCTGCTGTTCGCGCAATTCGGCGTTCAGGGACGCGGCCTGGGCATCGAGCCGTCGCAGTTCCGCCTCCTTGCTGGCACGTTCCAGGTTCCAGGCGTGGGCGGCATCCCGGGCGTTGTCGCGCTCGATCTGCAACAACTCGACTTCACGGCAGGCAGCAGCGAGCTCGGCTTGCCTGGCGGCATTGGCTTGGCTCAGGTCGCTGATTTCGTCACGGCAGGCATCGAGCTGGGCGTTCAAGCCATCATGGGCCATATGGGCCATTGCCAGGCGCTCTTCGAGCAAGGCCAACTCCGTCTGCGCGGCAGCGGCCTGGCGCTGCAGATGCCAGGCCAAAGCGAGCAGCGGCACTGCTGCGCCTGCCAGGCCAAACAACAGGCTGGTCAAATCCATAGCCATGACAAATCCTGCCGGTCGAATAAAGCCCGAAGGTTAACCAAGCCGCTGCAGGTTGCCCAGTCGCGTCTTCGATTTCACCTTTCTATTTCAGTCAGGGCCTTTTGTGCCCGCGAGTCCCCGGCCCGAGCGGCCTGGCGCAACAGGTCCTGGCCGATGCGCCGGTCCCTGGCGTTCCCGCATTCACGGCACATCAACTGACCCAGGCGACTTTGTGCGGCCACCACGCCGTCGCGAGCCGGCTGCTTGAGCAAACGGCCAGCCAGGTGCTTTACGCTGGGACTTGCCGCGAGTCGGGGACTGTCGAGCAGCCACTCGGCAACTCGCATCGAAATACGCTTGGGAGAGGTAACACCAGAGGGTGTGGAGGTAACAACCGTTGATACTGAGCGAAACTTCATAAAGCACTGCGGGACAGATCGGAAGGCGCGCCACTCTACTCCTTTTTTCGTGCCGGTAAAGTCGAAAAAATCCGGCACGCCCGTCCTAGAGCAAGTGCTTGGGACAATCCACAGAAGCTGTGGATAACTCAGTGGACAACCCCCCTTGAATGGGTCGCAAGCCCTGTAGGACGGGGCCTGCGCTTAAACTGACGATTTTTTCACCAGTAAAAAAAAGCGATGTTTTTCATTGACTTAAATTTTGGATACAGGCACCCACCCGGGATTGTTTCGACATGACAGTTGAGTGACAGCCGTCGCCACAAGTGTGCACAAGTAACAACGAAACGGTTATATCCCTGCTTTTTTTTGGTGCGTTTGCACAACCGCCGCGGCCGGGTAGCCCCCGACATTCATCGCTAGGTCCGTTCGCCCGTGTCCCGGAGATCCGGGGCCTGTGACCCGGGACCGTTGCATTGGAGATTTTTTGATCAACGGCCTTTCCTTTGCCGGATCGATCCGTTACTATCCGCGCCGTTAGTACCAAGCTGAAAATCAATTCCGGGTCAAACTCTTCACGCTACGGTCAGCCATCCAGAAGGATAGCCCACCGGTGAAAGAGACCGGACCCCTCGATGGTTTCCAGGTAACACTCGCGACAACACAGCCTTTGGAAGAATACAAAGGCGTCGCCAAGTCCCTTACTCTGAACGAACCACCCTGCAAATTGATCAGGATCTTCACCCTGGGCCCAGAACCTCTGCCCTTGATGTGTCGCCTGCCCTCCTAAGTACCTACCTGCCGGCCCAAGCGCGCACTTATACAGCGCTCAAACTGGCTGCTTTGTTCCAGTCGGGTTCTTCGTTCGACCAATGGTGGTCGACGTTACTGGAACGTTTTAACGTTGCACGGTTCTTAACCGTGTCATTTGTAGGAACACCCATAACATGTCGACTCAAATCCAGACACAGGATGCCATCCGCACCCTCACCAACGCCTTTGCTCCAATGAACTGCCTGATCCTGGCCGCTCGCAAAGGCTGCTTCAGCTTCACGCTGGTCAACGAACACGGCATCGCCCGTCACAGCGAACGCCTGTATCCCGATCAGTACTCCAGCGCAGAACCGCTGCAGGCCGTGATCGAGCGTACCCGCCAGGCCCTGGTTGCCTGAACGCCAGCAAGCTGAAACCAAAGGCCCCGCCCTGAAAAAGCGGGGCTTTTTATTGCCTGGAAAAGCCCGTAGAAGCGCAACGGCTTAAGTACCAAGGGATATAACGGTTATAACCGTTCGCTGAAGATGTTTTAAAAACAGTCCTTTACAGCGCAAATATGACACTACACTTCAAGTCAAGCGGCATGATCCGCTTCCGGCGGAGCCTGGACCGATCCACCGCTGCCAAGCCCACATCTTCAGGCTTCGCCCTTTTCTACGCTTCGAGGGTCTTATGGGTATCGCTGCCAGCGAACTGTGTCGATATGTGATCCGCCCTACGCTCCTTTACCTGGGGAGCCACAGCACCACGGCGGAATGCCTGTTGCTGGGGATCGCCGCCAGCCAGTCGGCCCTGGGATCAGCCCTGCATGACCGCCGCGGACATGGCCTGTATCGCATTCCCGAGCCTCGTCATCGCGCGCTCTGGGACGACTATCTGGCCCGCGACCCTGAACGCGCCAGCCTGGTGCGCGGCCTCGCCAGCCAGCACGCCTTTCTCAGCGGCCCCCACCTGGAGCTGACCGTCAATCTTCGCTACGCCACCGCAATCGCATGGCTACTGGTGGAAGAACAGAACACACCGCTTCCCGAGGCCGACGATCTGCTGGGCATGGCCCGGATCTGGCGCCAGACCTTTCATCCCCAAGGGCGCTTGAGAGATTTCACCTGCGCCTGGCAACAATGTGTTTCACCCTTGAATCAGGTCGCCTGCTGAACGGGATTTTAAAAAGTTCAGGTATTGGTCGCGATTCTGGTCGGATTGTCCTACAAAACCGCTCTAAATCAAGCGAAACAGGCTATAGCGCTTGAACGAAAATATTGGTAGTTTTTGCGCCGGTGATCACCAGGAGTTCTAACAATGAAAAAAATGATGCTCAAAACCACCCTCGGCCTTGCCGTTACCTTGGCATCCAGCCAACTCTTCGCGAGTGGCTTTGCCTTGAACGAACAAAGCATCAGTGGCATGGGCACTGGTTTCGCTGGTCGTTCCTCTTCCGCAGACGACGCAAGCACCGTATTTGGTAACCCTGCCGGCATGTCGCGCCTCAAGCGCCAGCAAGTGACTGGCGGTTTTGCCGCCATCGACGCCTCCACCGATATCAACGATGCCAGTGGCTCCCAATCGGGCACCAACAAGGGCGACATGGTTCCGCTCACCGGCGTTCCGATGGGTTATTACGTCAAGCCTATCGATGACCAGTGGGCTTTCGGCCTGGGCGTGTACGCACCGTTCGGCCTGATCACTGACTATGAAAGCAGTTTCCAGGGCCGTAATTTCGGCAGCAAGAGCGAAGTGAAGGTCGTCACCTTCCAGCCGACTGTCAGCTATGCCTTCAATGACAAGGTGTCGATCGGTTTCGGTCCCACCATCAACCGCATTTCGGGCTCCCTGGAATCGGCACTGACCTTGCCAGCGCCTTTGCCGGGTACTGATGGCAACGTCAAGATCAAGGGCGACGACATTGGCTACGGCTACAATATCGGCCTGCTGGTCCAGGCGACCGACACCACGCGCGTTGGCCTGACCTACCACTCCAAGGTCAAGTACAAACTCGACGGCCATACCGAAGTGAGCCCGGGCGCTGGCGTCCCCGCCGGCTTCCTCAGCGGCGCACGCTACGATGCTTCGCTGGACATTACCACGCCAGAGTCGGTGGACTTTTCGGTTACCCAGGAAATCAACGATGCCTGGACCGTCTATGCGGGCAGCACCTGGACTCGCTGGAGCCGCCTGAAAGATATCACTGTGGAAAACAAAGGGACCGAGACGGGCGGCGGCCTGCTGAACCCGGTTCTCGGCACCATCACCGAAGAGCAGAACTGGCATGACACCTGGGCCTATGCCATCGGTACGTCCTATCGGTTGAACAAGCAGTGGGTGCTGCGTACCGGTTTGACGTTCGACCAGTCGCCGGCCAACAACACGGACCGTTCGCCTCGTATTCCAACCGGCGATCGGACCATCTTCAGCCTGGGTGCCGGCTGGAGCCCAACCGAAGACCTGACCATCGACGTGGCCTATTCCTACCTGAAGGAAGAGAAAGTCAACGTCAATCAAACCAACGCACTGGGCCAGTCCTATAACGCTGAATACGAAAACAGCGCAAACGGCTTCGGCGTTGGCGCAACCTACCGCTTCTGACAACTCACGGCGAGGCTGTACGCTCGCCGCTTTGCTTCAACCTGACGCCCGGTGCCCAGCATCGGGCGTTTTGTATCCAACGCTCTATCCGCCAGGCGGTCAGCTTACAGCGAATGTTCGTAGTGATGTTCGACCTGACCAATAGCCTCCACCAACTTACCGGCTCCTGCCCATTCGCCAACACCACGACGCAAATCGAGACCTGCCCCTAGGGCAACCTCACCTCTCGATGGCCTCGGCAGCCCGCCGGACAGCGCCAGGCTGCGAAAGCCCTTGAGGTTCTTGATCGTGACTTCAGCCGCCTGGATAACAAAGGCATCCCTGGAACTATTCTTCATTTCTTGCGCAATGGCAGTCGCGACATCAAGTAAGCGCACAAACTCTTCCACAGCCGCATCAACAGTGATCATTCGTGTGAACTCCGAACTTCTTGAATCATCGATACAACGACGATCACGATAACTTTGGGCCAAGACCAGGACCGTTTTCCTGAGTCCGATAGCGACCAATAGGACGCGCTACAAGCCAAATGATAGCTATATGAAATCATTCGATGCAACCGAATGTTGCCAAGCAGAAGGACCGAGAAGTTCTGATGCCTCTAGAGCGGGACTTCTGAGGCACTTCTCAGGACTGCGCGCTACTTCACTAGATGGCCGCACAGCCAGCCGACGCTGGTGTCCCCGATCAATACCCGAGCGATCGAGTGGGATAAAAATATATCTTTCCAGTCCGGGCAGCTCCCTCTTTCCAGAACTAGCTACAGACTCTTCCTGCCATGGATCACAATAAAGCTTTCAACTTTATTTGCCTTATCCAACTTCCTCACTAACTATTGAACCCACCACACACAACCAGACAATTATTTGCAAACTGGATAACTCAACATTCACGACATTCCAAGCAATAAAACGTATTGGATGTGACTGAGACTCGAGTGGATCACGGCAAATTTCAAAGCCAAAAAAAACCCCGACCTCTGCAAAGAGACGGGGCTTTTCCATGAGAGCGATCAGGGTCGGGATGCGATGGCCGCCTCCACTGCCTTGATGAATTCGGGATCATCGGGCTTGATACGACTGGAGAAGCTGCCCACCACCTTGCCCTGGCGGTCCACGACGTATTTGTAGAAATTCCATTTCGGTGCGCTGGATTGCTCGGCCAGATGCTTGAACAATGGGATGGCGTCAGCGCCGCGTACCGGTTGAGGCTCGGTCATGGTGAAGGTCACGCCGTAATTGACGTAACAAACCTTGGCCGTTTCGGCGCCGTCCTTGGACTCCTGCTTGAAATCATTGGATGGCACGCCCAACACTTGCAGCCCTTCGCCCTTGTAGCGCTGGTTGAGAGCCTCAAGGCCTTTGAACTGCGGGGCGAACCCACAGAAACTGGCGGTATTGACCACCACCAACGGCTTACCGGCGAAGTGCTGGCAAAGATCGATGGTTTCCTTGGCCCGCAGCTTGGGCAACGAACCCTCCAGCAACGGCGGGCAGCCAGCGGCCTGGGTTTGTCCGGCCACGGCCAGCAGTAGAGCGGAAACAGCAAGCCAGCGCATCAGCATGTCGAATGTCCTTGAAAGCCGATCAGACCACGACGTTACTCCGCACGCACGGTGCCGTCCATTGTTCAGCAGTTGCCCATGCCCAGTTGCATCAATGCCAGCCCGCCCTGATGCCAGCCCCACCAGGCCAACGCCAGCAGCACGCCAGCGCCCAGGACAAGCAACCACGGACCGACGCGGCTCATGCGGCACCCGCCTGCACCTGCAGGCGCGCTACCGGACGCTCACGCACCGGCCAGTTCAGCGCAGCCGCCAGCAGGCTGAGCAGGACCGCCACTTGCCAGATCAGGTCGTAGCTGCCGGTGCGGTCGTACACCACCCCACCCAACCAGCCACCGAGGAATGACCCCAACTGGTGGAACAGGAACACGATCCCTCCCAGCATCGAAAGATTGCGTACCCCGAAGAGAGTCGCCACCGTGCCATTGGTCAACGGCACCGTAGACAGCCACAAGAAGCCCATCGCCATGCCAAACAGGTAGGCAGTGGTGGTAGTCACCGGTAACCACAGGAACAGGCCGATCACCACCGCGCGCAGCAGGTACAAGCCCGTCAGCAGGCGCGGCTTGGACATCCGGCCACCGAGCCAGCCCGCCGTGTAAGTGCCAAAGATATTGAACAACCCCACCAGCGCCAGCACGGTCGTTCCCACGCTGGCGGGCAGGTGCTGGTCCACCAGATAGGCGGGCAGGTGCACGCCGATGAACACGACCTGGAAACCACAGACAAAAAAACCGAATGCCAGCAGCCAGAACCCGGAATGACTGCACGCCTCGCGCAAGGCTTCAGACAGGGTTTGTTCATGACTGGACAGCGGCGCCGGCACGTCCTTGAGCATGCTGACCAACGGCACGATCAACGCCACCAGCAGGCCCAGCGCCAACAGCGCGGCGGACCATCCCAGCCAGCCGATCAACCCCAGCGTGCCCGGCAGCATGGCGAACTGGCCAAACGAGCCGGCAGCACTGGCGATGCCCATGCCCATGCTGCGTTTGTCCGCCGGCACCGCGCGACCGACGACCCCCAGGATCACCGAGAACGACGTACCGGACAGGCCGATCCCGATCAGCAGTCCCGCACTCAACGACAGCGACCAGGCAGAATCCGAGAGCCCCATGAACAACAGGCCGAGGGCATAAAGCACGCCACCGATCAGCACGACCCTGGCCGCACCGAAGCGATCGGCCAAGGCTCCGGTGAAGGGTTGTGCCAGGCCCCAGATCAGGTTCTGCAAGGCAATGGCGAAGGCAAACACTTCGCGGCCCCAGCCGAATTCGGCACTCATGGGCGCCAGGAACAGCCCGAAGCCATGCCTCACCCCCAGGGACAACGCCAGGATCAGCGCGCTGCCCACCAGGACCCAACCACAGGTACGCCACATCGATGTCATTTTATTCTCCGGTTGTGGGTATATACCCACTTATCGTCGAACGAACCGGCTTCACGCCAGTTCATCCAGCAAGGCCAGCAAGGTGGCGCGTTTCTCGGCACCCAGCTTATCGATCAGTTTCTGTTGCGCCGCTTCCCAGGCCGGCAACGCGGCCTCGAGCCGGGCATGCCCGGCCTCCGTCAACATCACGATGCGGTTGCGCAGGTCTTCACCCTCTGCGAGCCGGACCAGCCCCTCGCCCTCCAGTACTCGCAGGTTTCGCCCCAGGGTACTGCGATCCAGGCCCATGGCCTCGGCCAGGGAGGAAATGCTCGGCTGATCCAGGCGCGCCAGGTTGTTCAACAGCGAATACTGGGCAACGTTGATGCCGAAACCGTCGAGGGCTCCGTCGTAGTACCTGCTGACGCCCCGGGCGGCACGACGCAGGTTGATGCATAGACATTGGGAGGGAAGCATGATGCGTGTATATACCCGCGACTAAGTGAATGCAAATTTTAATTTGGCGAGGATGCCTGCGCAGCGAAGCGAAATGAATCCCTTGTCAATCAAGACCAAGTACGGATCAGGCCAATGCCAAGCCCACCAGCACGGCCATTTCCAGCAGCTCCAGCAACGCCCCGGCCGTGTCTCCAGTGCAACCCCCGAGCCTGCGCAGCATCATGTGCCGCAGGCCGATAAACACAGCAGTCGCGATGATCGATGCCAGGATCCCCGTCCACCCCGTCAGCAGAACACAGCCCAGCACACTGATCGACAGCACTTTGCAGCCCGCGTCTCGTGGCAAGTGATCGGCGAGTGCCTGGCCCAATCCGCCAGCTCGCACGTAAGGCGTACTCAGGAACAGGCCCAGCAGCGCACAACGTCCCAGAACCGGCGCGATGATCAGGGCAACGGCCTGGCCTTGCTCGATCAGCGCCAGCAGCGCAGTGAACTTGAGCAGCAACACCAGTGCCAGCGTGATCACGGCAATGGGGCCGCTGCGAGGGTCCTTCATGATCGACAGCGTACGCTCCCGGTCGCCAAAACCACCGAGCCACGCATCGGCGCTGTCGGCCAGACCATCCAGGTGAAGGCCGCCACTGAGCAGCACCCACGCCGTCAGCAGCAGGGCTCCGTGAAGCAGTGGCGGCGCTCCGGACAGCGCAGCGCTGAGGATCCACAGCAATGCGCCGAACAACGCCCCCACCAACGGATAGAACAACAGCGACCGACCGAGCTGCGTCGGCTCGGGCATGCCGGGCAGACGAACCGGCAGGCTGCTGAGGAACTGCAAGGCGATCCAGAACGACAACATCGTCAGGTCATCTCCGCCAGAACCGAACCGGAGGACACGCGCAGTGAAAACAGCGCGCCATGGGCCACTTCGACGTTGAGCAACTGCTCCCGTGGCAGCCCCCGGGCACGAGCCAGCAGCAATCGCATCACACCGCCATGACTGACCAGCAGGACGCGCTGCCCCGCATAGGCCGCATGCAGACGGTCCACCGCCGCCAGGACCCGTGTCGAGAACGCCAGTACCGGCTCGCCGTCGGGCGGGGTGAACCGGTAGGGATCGGCCCAGAACTGGCCCAGTGCCTCGGCATCAGTGTCCATCAACGCCGCTGCGCTGCGACCTTCCCAGGCGCCAAAATGCAGCTCTTGCAGGTCTTTTTCCAAGTGCACCGGCACGTTGAGCCGGGCGCCGAGTTGTTCGGCGAAACGGGCACAGCGCTGCAAGGGTGAACTCACCAGCCGATCCCAGGGCCCGCCTTGAGCGACGGCCGTGTGCATCTGCTCCCACCCCTTGGCCGTCAGGGCATCGTCGAGACTGCCTCGCAGCCCGCCTCCCAGCTCGGTTTCGCCGTGACGCAACAGGTCCAGGCGCAAGGTCATGCCGGGCGATCCGCCACGGCGGCCTCGGCAAACGTCGCCATCTGCCCGTGCAGGCCACAAGCCAGGCGCAACAGCGGCACCGCCAGCGCCGCGCCGCTGCCCTCGCCCAGGCGCAGGCCCAGATCGAGCAGCGGTTCGGCTCCGAGGGTTTCCAGCACATGGAGATGCCCTGGCTCGGCACCGCGATGGGCGAACAGAAGCCATGGCCGGCAGCCCGGATTGAGCCGCACCGCCACCAATGCCGCGACACTGCAGATGAAACCGTCCACCAGCACCGCGACACCTTGTTGGGCACAGGCCAGGTAGGCACCGACCAGCGCTGCGATTTCAAAACCGCCCAGGTTGAACAGCGTCTGCAGCGGGTCGTTGCCCTGGGCACCATGCAACGCCAGGGCGCGTTCGATGACCAGCGCCTTGCGGCTGATACCCGCCGCGTCCAGTCCCGTACCCGGCCCCACCAGGTGAGTCACCGGGCAATCCAGCAAGGCGCAAGCCAGGGCGCTGGCCGCGGTGGTGTTGCCGATGCCCATTTCGCCACCGATGAACAACTGCGTGCCGACCTCGACCGCGCGCGCCACGCTGTCGTGCCCCGCTTGCAAAGCCTGCACGCCCTGCTTCGGGGTCATCGCCGCGCCATGGAGAAAATTCGCGGTACCAGGCCCGACCCGCAGATGCCTGACACCCGCCAATTCGAGCGACGGCGTCACCGTGCCCAGGTCCACCACTTCCAGCCGGGCCTCCAGTTGCCGCGCCAGGACACTGATGGCCGCGCCGCCGCTGACGAAGTTGAGCAGCATCTGCCCGGTCACTTCTTGAGGGAAGGCTGATACGCCCTCGGCCACGACTCCATGATCGCCGGCAAAAATCGCGATCCAGACTTGATCCAGACTCGGCTTGAGCTGCCCTTGCAACCCCGCCAGTTGCACCGCCACCGACTCCAGCCGGCCGAGTGAGCCGGCCGGTTTGGTCAGCTGTTGCTGACGAGCCGCGGCCTGTTCCAGGACCTGGGTATCGAGGGGCTTGCAGGGGTCCAGCCACCAGCGGTGAGTCATGACGCAGTACCTTTGAGAGTCAGGGGCAGGCCGGCGACGGTCAGCACGACACGCTGACACCGTTCGGCCAAGGCTTGATGCAGCCAACCGGCTTCATCGACATAACGGCGAGTCAACTCACCCAGCGGCACGACACCCATGCCGGTCTCGTTGCTGACAAAAATGATGTCGCCGGGCAGCGCAGCAAGGCAGTCCAGCAGCGCATCGCGTTCTGCATTCAACCGCTCGGCGTCGTCGAGCATCAGCAGGTTGGTCAACCACAGGGTCAAGCAATCCACCAGCAGGCATTGCCCGGGTGCGGCGTTTTCCTGTAGCACCCGGGCCAGGGCCAAGGGTTCTTCCACCAGCGCCCATTCGGCCGGGCGACGGGCGCGGTGCTGGGCGACCCGTGCGTTCATCTCGCCGTCCAGGGGTTGGCTGGTGGCGATGTAGGTCACGGGTAATTGAGTGTCCGTGGCGAGTTTTTCCGCCAGGCGACTCTTGCCGGAGCGGGCGCCGCCGAGGATCAGTTGGAGCATGAGTCATTACCTTTATTTGGCGGTGTGGCGACTGGCGCCATCGCGAGCAAGCGCGCTCCCACAGTTGATCCTGTGGGTTCATGAATTCTGTGGTCATCAGAAATCCAATGTGGACGCGAGCTTGCCCGCGATGAGGCCGGCACAGCCACCCTAGATCCCGCAGAGTTCACGCAACAACCCAGTGTCCAGATGCCGCTCCACCAGATCCGCCAACCGCTCGATGTCCCGCTCGCGCAAGCCGTGGTAATCCACTGCCTGCACATCCTGTAGCCCAGCCCAGCGCAACAACGCACTGCAGGCCTGGGGAGATTCGAACAGTCCATGCAGGTAGGTGCCGACAATCTGTCCATCGAGACTTTTCGCGCCGTCGCAACGGCCGTCCTCCAAGTACACCGCTGCGTTTTCCAGGGCCGGTCCAGTGGTTACCCCCGCGTGAATCTCATAGCCGCTGACCTCAGCCTCTTCCAAGGCCAATCGCCCGCGGACATTACGCAGTTGTTTTTCGTGCTCCAGCGTCGTTTCAAAGGCCAGCAAACCCAGCCCCGCACTGGAGCCCGCCGCGCCCTCCAGCCCCAGCGGGTCGTGGACCTGCTGGCCGAGCATCTGCAAACCACCGCAGACCCCCAGCAGTTTGCCGCCATAGCGCAAGTGACGCTGGATAGCCGCCTCCCAGCCGTTGGCACGCAAATAGGCCAGGTCGCTGCGCACGCTTTTCGAACCGGGCAGGATGATCAGGTCGGCCGGCGCAATGGCCTGGCCAGGGCCGATGAATTGCAGGTCCACCTGCGGGTGCAGGCGCAACGGATCGAAATCGGTATGGTTGCTGATGCGCGGCAACACCGGCACCACCACCTTGAGCACCTGCCCGACCTTGTCGGCCTGGCGCTGGTCGAGGCCATCCTCGGCCTCCAGGTGCAGATCCGTCACGTAGGGCAACACGCCAATAACCGGTTTGCCGGTACGCGCCTCAAGCCAATCCAGGCCCGGCTGCAGCAAGGCGATGTCGCCGCGAAATCGGTTGATGACGAAGCCTTTCACCCGCGCCTGCTCGCTGGGCGACAGTAATTCCAGGGTGCCCACCAGATGGGCGAAGACCCCGCCGCGATTGATATCGGCGATCAGCAGGACCGGGCAATCCACCGCTTCGGCAAAGCCCATGTTGGCGATGTCGCCGGCCCGCAGATTGATTTCCGCCGGCGATCCCGCACCTTCCACCATCACCACCGGATAGGCCTCGCTCAACCGCCGGTGAGAGGCCAATACCGCTTGCATCGCGATGGCTTTGTAATCGTGATAGGCAACGGCGTTCATGGTGGTCACGGCACGCCCATGGATGATGACCTGGGCCCCGGTGTCGCTGTTGGGCTTGAGCAGCACCGGGTTCATGTCGGTATGGGGCTCAAGGCCTGCGGCCTGGGCCTGTACCGCCTGGGCGCGCCCGATTTCGCCGCCATCGGCGGTCACCGCGCTGTTGAGCGCCATGTTCTGCGGCTTGAACGGCACCACGCTGACGCCCTGGCGGCGGACCCAGCGGCACAGCGCCGTCACCAGGGTACTTTTGCCGGCATCGGATGTGGTGCCCTGCACCATCAAAGTGGTCATGGAAGATCCTTGGTGTAGGCCTCTAACGCCTGTTCGAGGCGCAGGAATTCTGCATCGTCGGCTGCAAGCCCGAACCGCAGGCTGCTGTTGTGGGAAAACAAGCGCAGGAGAATGCCGCGGCGGGCCATGAAATCGTGAAGCACCTGGGCATGCTCGGTCACCAGCCACTGGAACAGCCCGCAGCCGCCCTGGGGCTTGAAGCCATGACGCTCCAGGGTCAGCGCCAGGCGCTGGCTGGTGACTTCACAGCGCTGTCGCTGGCGGACCTGAGCGGCATGGTCCAGCAAACAGGCCTGCCCCAGCACCCGCGTCGGCCCGCTGACGGCCCATGGCCCGACCTGTTCGGCCAACAACCTGAGCAAGTGCCGCTCGGCCAATACAAAGCCCAGGCGAACTCCGGCCAGCCCAAAGAACTTGCCGAACGAACGCAGCACGATCAGACCAACCTGATGGGCATGGGCCGCCAGGCTCAGTTGCGGCGTGACATCCATGAACGCTTCATCGACCACCAGCCAGCCACCGCGCTGGGCCAGCCGGGCATGCCAGTCGAGCAGACGCTCCGGGCTCAGGCTCAGGCCCGTGGGGTTGTTCGGGTTGACCACCACCAGCACATCGAGGCTGTCGAGGAAGAAATCCACTTCCGCTTCCAGCACTTCCCGCACGATGTAGCCACTTCGGCGCCAGGCCTCGGCGTGCTCGGCGTAACAGGGCGACAGCACGCCGACCTTGCCGGTGCGACGCAGGCGGGGCAACAACTGGATGGCCATCTGGGAACCTGCCACCGGCAGCACATGCTCAGCGCCGTAATAATCGCGGGCCGCCTGTTCCAGCCCATCATCCGTCTCAGGCAGCCGGGCCCAGGCGCGCAGTGGAATCGCCGGAACCTCGAACGGCCAGGGCGCCAGGCCGCTGGACAGATCGAGCCATTGCGCCTCGGCAATACCGTATTGCCGGGCCGCGTTGCGCAGGCGCCCACCGTGCTCAAGCATAAAACTCGGCTCCCAGGCAGAGGATCAGCAACCACAACCATACGCCGCGCTGGACCAGTTGCCAGCCGCGATCGATGGAATCGGCGCTCGCCGGAACGCCCTCGCCCAAAGGCGGACGCTGGTGCAGCTCGCCGTGGTAAACCGCCGCGCCTCCCAGCTCGACCCCAAGCGCCCCGGCACCGGCCGCCATGACGGGCCCGGCGTTGGGGCTGTCCCAGGTCGGCCCCTGGCGACGCCAGCACCGCAGCGCCACTCGGGTTTTCCCCAGCAACGCGTAGGTCAACGCCACCAGCCGCGCCGGAATGTAATTGAGGCCATCATCGATTCTGGCCGCAGCCCAACCGAACCGCTCGAAGCGTTCGTTGCGGTAGCCCCACATCGCATCGAGGGTATTGCTCAAGCGGTACAACACCACGCCGGGCGCGCCGGCCACGGCGAACCAGAACAAGGCGGCGAATACCGCGTCGCTGCCATTCTCCAGCACCGATTCGGTGGCAGCGCGCGCGACAGCGGTTTCGTCCAGCTCACGGGTCTCACGGCTGACCAGATAGCCCACCCGCCGACGCGCTTCGTCCAGGTCCCCACTGCGCAACGCCCGGGCTACCGGCTCGACATGTTCCCCCAGGCTGCGCAGTCCGAGGGCGCAGTACAATGCCAGGATGTCCACCAGCCAACCCACCAGGGGGGCCCAGGACAAGGCCGTGGCCAGCAAGGTCAACGGCACCACGGCGATGAACCACGCCGTGACACCGTGGCTGCGCCAGCCGCGCCCGCCCGCGTTGAAACGTTGTTCGATGCGATCGGCAAATCCGCCGAACGCCACCAGCGGATGCCAGCGTCGAGGTTCGCCCAGCAACGCATCCAACGCCACCGCAGCAGCGCTGAGCAGTGCCACGCTCATGAGCTCACGCCCCAACGGTTTTCATAAAGCAGTTCATTTAGCGGCCTCGATTGCGCCCAGCCCTCCAGGGTGAGCATCGGAGCCGGGTAAAAGCTCTGCACCGGCCCCAGGCACAGAATCGCCAGGGGCTTGGCGCCGACGGGCAACCCCAGCAGGTCGGCCAGGGCCTGGGGCTCGAACAACGACACCCAGCCCATCCCCAACCCTTCGGCACGGGCGGCCAGCCACAGGTTCTGGATGGCGCAGGACAGCGAGGCCAGATCCATTTCCGGCAAGGTCCGACGCCCGAAGATATGCCGCTCGCGATCATCCATCAACGCGGCCACCAACACTTCGGCGCAGTCGTCGATGCCTTCGACCTTGAGCTTCATGAACTCATCGCTACGCTCGCCCAGGGCCTCGGCGGTGCGAACACGTTCCTCTTCCACCAACTGCCGGATATTGCCGCGCAGGGCGCGGTCACTGATGCGAATGAATCGCCACGGCTGCATCAGGCCCACGCTGGGAGCCTGATGCGCCGCTTCCAGCAGGCGCCGCAGCAAGGCCGGCTCAATCGAGCCACCTGCGAAGTGGCGCATGTCGCGGCGCTCGGCGATGGCGCGGTAGATGGCGTCGCGTTCGGCCTGGGAGAAAGCGTTGTCGGTCATGGCCTTTTCGCGAGCAAGCCCGCTTCCACTGGAGTCAGGTGATCGAACGTGTTCGCGAAAGCGGCCTCGGGGACCGGCGCGAACAGCGCGGCGATCGCCCTCGGGTTCGATGGAAAATAGAAGTGAACATAGGAAGCCGTCATCCGCCCCTGCCGGAAAACCGCCTCGGCTCCACGCCCGCCATTGGGACTCTGGCCACGAGCGATCGGCGCAACATCGGTGCTGGTCAGCGAATGATGGTAGGTATGGCCCCGCAAGGTGCCTTCCGGCAGCTCCACCGCTTGCAGGGCCAGGGCCGCCAGGCGTTTCTGCATCTGCGCCTCGCCGGCCAGCAGGCCCAGCAGCTCGGCGCGAGTACCTTCGACATCGGTCAGCGAATCCAGCAGGTACAACATGCCGCCGCATTCGGCCAGCAAGGGCTTGCCGGCCTCATGGTGAGCCCGGATCGCCGCCAGCATCGACGCGTTCCGGGCCAGGGCGACATGGTGCAGCTCCGGGTAACCGCCAGGCAGGTAGAGGCTGTCCGCTTCGGGCAGCGTCGTGTCATGGATCGGAGAGAAAAAGCTCAACTGCGCGCCCATGGCCCGCAGCAGGTCGAGGCTTGCGCCGTAGGTGAACGCAAACGCTTCGTCCCGCGCCACGGCGATACGGACGCCGTCGAGCCAGGGTTGCACGGCCACCACCTCGGGTGCGGCAAACGTCACGGCCGGCGGCAGCGTCACTTCGCAACTGCTCGCCAGGGCCTCGGCGGCAGCATCGAGGCGCAGATCCAGATCATTCAGCTCACTGGCCTGGACCAGGCCGAGGTGACGGCTGGGCAATTCGATACCGGTCTCCCGGGACAACGCGCCGTACCAGCGCAGCCCTTCGGTCAGGCTGCCTTCGAGCAGTTGCGCATGCCGCAAGGTGCCGACCCGGTTGGCCAGCACCCCGGCAAACGGCAGGTCCGCTTGATAACGCGCCAGGCCCAGGGCCAGGGCGCCGAACGTCTGGGCCATGGCCGTTCCGTCGATCACCGCCAGCACCGGTACACCGAAATGCCGCGCCAGGTCGGCACTGGACGGTGTGCCGTCGAAAAGCCCCATCACGCCTTCGATCAGGATCAGGTCCGCCTCCCCGGCGGCTTCCCACAACAGCCGTCGACTTTCCTGCTCGCCGACCATCCACATGTCCAGCTGATAGACCGGCGCACCGCTGGCGCGCTCCAGGATCATCGGATCGAGAAAATCCGGACCGCACTTGAATACCCGCACCCTGCGCCCCTGGGTGCGATGCAACCGGGCCAGCGCGGCGGTGACGGTGGTCTTGCCCTGCCCCGAGGCAGGGGCTGCGATCAGGACGGCCGGGCACTGGCGGCTGTGCATGCGGGCATCGCTCACAGCTCGACGCCCTTCTGCGCCTTGATGCCGGCCTGGAAGGCGTGCTTGATCATGCCCATCTCGGTGACGGTATCCGCCAACTCGATCATTTCCGGCTTGGCGCCACGCCCGGTCACCACCACATGCTGCATGGGCGGGCGGGCCTGCAGGTCGCTCAGCACCTGGTCCAGGTCCAGGTATCCATGCTTGAGGGCGATATTGAGTTCATCGAGCACGACCAGGCCGATGGACGGATCGCCCAGCAACTGGCGCGACACCGCCCAGGCGGCTTCGGCAGCAGCGATATCGCGCTGGCGGTCCTGGGTTTCCCAGGTAAATCCTTCCCCCATCACATGAAAACGCACCTGCTCCGGGAAGCGACGGAAAAACAGTTCTTCCCCGGTGCTGTTGCGCCCCTTGATGAACTGCACCACGCCGCATTGCATGCCATGCCCCATGGCCCGCGCGAGCATGCCGAACGCAGAGCTGCTCTTGCCCTTGCCGTTGCCGCTCAGCACCAGCAGCAGGCCGCACTCGTTCGGCGCGTTGGCAATACGCTCGTCGATCACGGCTTTCTTGCGCAGCATGCGCGCCAGGTGACGTTCGTCGCGATCGGACGCATCGGAAATGGGGGAACCGGTCATGGGGAGGCCTCCGTTGGGACTGGATAACGGCGGGCGGGCACAAAAAGAGACGGCAACAAGCCTGGCATCGCCCACCGTGACGCCGTTGAATGGATCAGGCCGGTCTCCGGGCTCATGAGCGGCGTGCTGCCGGGCTACCCGCCTTCCCACGTCCTTGGACGCAGTGGCTCATGGGCAGCCTTGACTCATTTACCGTTGCGGGGGCAGCGCCGGGCTCGCATGGGCTCACCGGCTTCCCTGTTTCACTTTGTCGGCCTGCGGCCACAAAGCACCTGAAACAAGCCGCGAAGGTTAGAGGGTTGGGGCAGGAGCGTCAATTAAAGCCACCGCGGGCCGGGCGTCGCTTATTGGCCAGGATCAATAAAATGACGTCAATGTTGTGCCATGCTGCGGCAAATGATATCAAATGGACATTACCACCCGATATCACAAGAACAACAGGGGGCAACGCATGCAAGGCATGATCATCAGCAATCCAAAACTGGAGTTCCTGCGCCCGATGCTCGAACGCTGGTTCGACTGCATCGATCGCTACAACACCGTGCGCGGGGATAACGACACGCCGTACTGGTTCGACGAAAAAGCCAACCTGGGATTGCTCTCGGCAGCGGCCTGGATGGCCGAGATGGTCACGCTGCAGGACGCCCCGACCCGCAAGCAGAATGAAGAAGGCGAACGCAACGCCAGGGCCCACCTGTTCATTGCCGGTACGGATGAGCGCGCCTTCATCCAGGCCACCCAGCGCTGGCCAAAGGTCAAGAACCTCAACCTGACCCAGCCCTTGCTCGAAGCCACCAGCGACGCCAAGCGCATCAGCTACGCCAGCGACCTGAAGCTGGGCTGCCTGTTCGTCGCGCCGCAAAAAGCCCAGCAAAGCACCACGCCCGAAGAGCTGCAGGACATGGTCGATGAACTGCAGAAGGAAAACACCTGCGCCGTGGCCTGGTATTTCCCTTACGCCTATCGCAAGTTGCGCAACGAGGCCGGTCATTATCATCCGGGGATCGCCGTGCTGTTCAAGCAGGCCCACGGCTGACGGGTGGAACCATCGCGCGTCTACGCTTCTCTATGAATAACCACATGCATTCATAGGGAAGCCAGCATGCTCAAGCCGCCTCATCTCCTGACCATTGTCCTTGCCGCAGGGCTTGTCGCTTGCGGCGAATCGTCCACGCTGCAAGTGTCCGATGGCACCGGCCCATCGCCGAAGCTGCCGGAACCGAACAAGACCCTGATCCCCACCGTGAACATCGCCGAAGCTGTCGGCTGGCCGGACGGCGCCAAGCCGACGCCGGCCCAGGGCCTGCAAGTGAAGGCTTTCGCCGAAGGCCTGGATCATCCACGCTGGCTCTATGTGCTGCCCAACGGCGATGTGCTGGTAGCCGAAACCAATGCCCCGCCCAAGCCAGACGATTCCAAGGGCGTGCGCGGCTGGGTGATGAAAAAGGTCATGGGTCGCGCCGGCGCCGGAGTGCCAAGCCCCAATCGCATCACACTGCTGCGTGACGCCAATCACGACGGCATCGCCGAAACCCGCACGGTTTTCCTGGAGAACCTCAACTCGCCGTTCGGCATGACCCTGGTGGGCAATGACCTGTACGTGGCCGACACTGACCGGTTGATTCGTTTTCCCTACAAGGACGGCGACACGCAAATCAAGGCGCAGCCCACCAAGGTCGTCGACTTGCCGGGCGGCACGCTCAACCACCACTGGACCAAAAACGTCATCGCCAGCCGCGACGGCAGCAAGCTGTACGTCACCACCGGCTCGAACAGTAACGTCGCGGAGAACGGCATGGAGGCTGAAGAAGGTCGTGCGGCCATCTGGGAAGTGGACCGCGCCAGCGGCAACCACCGCATCTTTGCCTCGGGCCTGCGCAACCCCAACGGCCTGGCCTGGGAGCCGCGCAGCGGAGCGCTGTGGACAGCGGTGAACGAACGGGACGAGATCGGCAGCGACCTGGTGCCGGACTACATCACCTCGGTCAAGGATGGCGGCTTCTATGGCTGGCCCTACAGCTATTACGGGCAGCATGTCGATACTCGGGTCGAGCCCCAGAAACCGGACCTGGTGGCCAAAGCCATAGCCCCGGACTATGCCGTCGGGCCTCACACCGCGTCGCTGGGCCTGACCTTCGCCGAGGGCAGCAACCTCCCCGCGCCATTTACCGAGGGAGCGTTCATCGGGCAGCATGGCTCATGGAATCGCAAGCCCCACAGTGGCTACAAAGTGATTTTCGTCCCCTTCAGTGCTGGCAAGCCGGTCGGGCAACCTGTCGATGTGCTGAGCGGCTTCCTGAACGCCGACGAAAAAGCCCAGGGCCGCCCGGTAGGTGTCGTGATCGACAAACAGGGTGGATTGCTGGTAGCCGATGATGTGGGGAACAAGATCTGGCGGGTGTCTGCCCAATAGCGCTGATCGCACTCTTCTGTGGCGAGGGGATTTATCCCCGCGGGGCTGCGCAGCAGCCCTAGAGCTTGAAATGCGGAGTTTTCAGGCCGATCGCATCCAAGCCGCTGTCTTTGGGGCTGCTTTGCAGCCCAGCGGGGGTAAATCCCCTCGCCACAGGTCTTCGCTGACCTGAAAATCCACGTCAGGGATTGCGTGCCAGATGCTCCGGCTGCAATACACGCTTGGCGCCCAGGTAAGCCTTCTGCCAATAGGCCTTGGACAGGCTATCGAGCTTGACCGTCCCACCGGTGGCCGGCGCATGCACGAAACGGCCCTCTCCGACGTAGATTCCGGCGTGGCTGACCTGGGAACCGCCATTGGTGGCGAAGAAAACCAGATCCCCGCTCTGCAACGCATCCTTACCGACTTCCGGGGCTCGCATGCCGATCATTTCGCGGGTCGAACGTGGCAGGGAAATACCGGCCGCGTCGCGATAGACATAACCGATCAGGCCGCTGCAATCGAAACCCGAATCCGGTGTGTTGCCACCCCAGCGATAAGGCGTGCCCACCAGGCCAAGCGCCCGGAAGAGTACGTCTTCGGCGGCCGGGGACACGGGTTGCGAGGGAGCGAATACCACCGGAGCACGCACAGGCGCAGGGGGCGGGGTTCGACTGGCGCATGCGCTGAGCAGCGCGGCCAGGAGAAGGGGAGCGAGGCGGGCCGACGTCGACATATGCAGAACGATCCTGATCTGGATGCGGCTTTTTCCTGCCGGGGCATGAAAACAAATCCGCCTGCTGGGACGCAGGCGGATTGCCATCAATCAATGATCAAGGATTCTAGCGGCTATGAGGCAAACTTCAAGTAAGACTTTAAGTTTGCCTTACAAACTGTGCGCTTACTTGCGAGCGGTGACCACAGTCGGCGCCATGGCCAGGGCGCGCTTGGCTTCGATGAAGGTCTTGCTCCAGTAGCTGTCACCGAGGCTATCGATGCGTACGCCACCGCTGCGACGGCTGCTGGAGTGGATGAACTGGTTGTCACCCAGGTAGATACCGGCGTGGCTGACACGTCCACGGCGCCCATTGGTGCTGAAAAACAGCAAGTCACCCGGCTCCAGTTGATTGCGAGCCACCAGCGGGGCATTCACGTTGATCATTTCGCGGGTGGAGCGCGGCAGGTTCATGCCGGCCTCTTCGCGAAACAGATAACCGATGAAACCGCTGCAATCGAAGCCCGCCTCGGAGGTGCCGCCAAAACGGTAGCGGGTCCCGATCAGGGACATGCCACGCTCCAGGATGCTGTCGGCCAGCACGGGAAGCTGATAGGGCTTGTTGCTGGCGAAGGCCGCCAGCTCTTTGTCGGAGGCCACTTCTTCCTGGAACGCAACGGAGGAAGACTGGGCGGTAACGGAATTCTTGACCTGTGGTTGCTGCTCTTGCTGGGTCACTGGGGAGTGGGCAGCGCAACCGAACAACAGGGTAACGAGTGCGAGAGGCACGAGGGGTGCGAAGCGATTTAGCATGGGCACGACCGTGGCTGTAGTTGTAAAGATGGCGAGACTATGCCTTCTATCGACTTCATTTGCAAATTCAATCGATAAAAATGTGACTTCCCGGTTTTGCCATCACATCTAAGCGCTTAAGCCCATTTTGAATGTCGCGTGGCCTGCAACCCAGCAGGGCCGCGGGTTTGCTCGTGCGCAAAGCAGGCCAAGAGCCACTAGTCGGACAGGCTCTACCAGCCCAAGGTTTCTTTCAAGAAAGGAATGGTCAGCTTGCGCTGGGCTTGAAGGGAGGCCTGGTCGAGGCGCTCGAGCAACTCGAACAGTGCACTCATGCTGCGGGTGCCACGGGTAAGAATGAAATGCCCCACCTCATCGGTCAGATGCAGTCCGCGCCGGGAAGCGCGCAACTGCAAGGCACGCAGCTTGTCTTCATCGGAAAGCGGACGCATCTGGAAGATCAGCGCCAGGGTGAGACGAGACTTGAGGTCCGCCAGCTTTACCGGCAACTCCCGGGGAGACGTGGAGGCAGCGATCAGCAGGCGCCGACCACTGTCCCGCAACCGGTTGAAAAGATGAAACAGCGCCTCTTCCCAATCGGCCTTGCCGGCCACGGCCTGGAGATCGTCCAGGCAGACCAGTTCGTATTGTTCGAGGTTGTCGAGGATTTCAACGCCACGGTCCAGCAATTCAGCCAATGGCAGGTACACCGCCGGCTCGCCCAATTGCTCGAATCTCAGGCAGGCCGCCTGCAACAGGTGCGTACGCCCAACCCCATCCTTGCCCCACAGGTAGATCAGACTCTCGGTCCAGCCGGCGTCGGCTTCGCATAGCCGCTCGACATAGCCGAGTGCAGCGGCATTCGCGCCTGGGTAGTAGTTGATGAAGGTGGCGTCATCACGCAGACGCACACCTAGGGGCAACTGAATCGGTTTCATGCTGGCTGGACAGTTCCAAGGAACCGTTAGTGGCCTCTGTGTAAAGTTCGCAAAGTTTATACTCGTGAAGCAGACCGCACAATGCGCCGCTCCACGAGCAAAATCAAAGGTTTGCAGCAGCAACACGGCATGGCGACCATTTCCCTGGCGCCCCGGCCGGTCGCGCCCTACAGATCGGGGTCTTCGACGCCACTGTAGAGGTCCGAATCCTTGTACAGGTCACGCGCGTGGCGCACCAGCACCATGATGACCGCCGCCACCGGCAGCGCCAGCAGGATCCCGGTAAAACCAAACAACTCACCGCCTGCCAGGATCGCGAAGATCACCGCCACCGGGTGCAGGCCGATGCGATCGCCCACCAGCAACGGAGTCAGCACCATGCCTTCCAGGGCCTGGCCCACCATGAATACCGCCACGATGCCGACCATGGGATACAGGTCGCCACCAAACTGGAACAGCCCGGCGATCAACGCCGCGCCGATACC